>NZDM01000056.1 GCA_002690085.1 Flavobacteriaceae bacterium | reverse complement strand
ATCTTTTTTTCAAGGTCACTTTCCTGGTGTTCCTGTCATGCCAGGGGTACTCATTGTTGAAGCGATGGCACAAACAGGTGGTATTCTTGTTCTGAACACTGTCCCTGATCCTGAAAACTATTTAACCTTTTTCATGAAAATTGATAAAGTTAAATTTAAACAAAAGGTTGTTCCTGGTGATACACTTATTTTTAGCTGTTCATTGATCAGTCCGATTAGAAGGGGTATTTGTCACATGCAAGGATTTACTTATGCCAATGGAAAATTATGTGCCGAAGCTGAATTGATGGCTCAAATTTCAAAAATCAAATAAAATTTTAAAAGATGAATCAACCGCTTGCTTATGTACATCCCGGTGCTAAGATTGCCAAAAATGTTGTAATCGAACCTTTTACAACGATTAATAATAATGTAATAATAGGGGAGGGGACATGGATTGGTTCCAACGTGACCATCATGGAAGGAGCACGAATCGGCAAAAACTGCAATATTTTTCCTGGTTCTGTTATCTCAGCAAACCCACAAGACTTAAAATATGATAACGAAGACACTATTGTGAAAATAGGAAATAATGTTACCATTCGAGAATGTGTTACTATTAATAGAGGAACGACAGACAGAATGAAAACAGTTATTGGAGACAATTGCCTTATCATGGCCTATTGCCATATAGCGCATGATTGTACTGTTGGCAAAAATTGTATTTTTTCAAATAACAGCACGCTTGCAGGACATATTACAGTAGGTGATTATGTTGTTTTAGCCGGCATGACAGCAGTTCATCAATTCTGTGCTATTGGTAATCATGCATTTGTAACAGGGGGGTCTTTAGTTCGTAAAGATGTACCTCCTTATGTCAAGGCTGCACGCGAGCCGCTTTCTTATGTGGGGATCAACTCTGTAGGGCTGAGAAGAAGAGGCTATAGCACAGAAAAAATTAGAGAAATACAAGGTATTTACAGGTTATTGTATCAAAAAAATTACAACAATTCACAAGCTTCAGCAATTATTGAGGCCGAAATGGAAGCAACTTCTGAACGTGATGAAATATTACAATTTATTAAAAACTCTCATCGTGGTATCATGAAAGGGTACTTCACATCCAACTAAAAAATATGGCAAATACATCCGATATTAGAAATGGTTTATGCATACGTTACAACCATGATATTTTTAAAATTATTGAATTTTTACATGTAAAGCCTGGAAAGGGACCTGCGTTTGTTCGTACGAAATTAAAAAGTGTTACCACGGGAAAAGTCATTGACAACACCTTTTCTGCAGGCCATAAAATTGACGATGTCCGTGTAGAAACCCACAAATTTCAATATCTCTATCCCGAAGGCGATCAATTCCATTTTATGAATGTGGAAGATTACAACCAGATTACCATAAACAAAGCGGCTATTGATAATCCCGGTTTACTCAAAGAAGGTGAGCTTGTAACCGTTATCATTAACTCTGAAGACGAGATGCCACTTTCTGTAGACATGCCTGCCAGTGTTATTTTGGAAGTTACATCAACTGAACCAGGCGTCAAAGGCAATACTGCAACCAATGCCACCAAGCCGGCAACTGTTGAAACAGGCGCCTCTATCATGGTGCCATTGTTTATCAACGAAGGCGATAAAATAAAGGTAGAAACAGTCAAAGGGACCTACAAAGAAAGAGTCAAAGTGTAAATGCCATGAAATTCCAAACTCCTCAGACCCTTGAAAAAATTGCAGCAATTCTAAATTGTGATTTTATAGGCAACGCGGATTTTCCCGTATTAGGAATGAATGAGATTCATGTGGTTACAACGGGTGATATTGTTTTTGTAGACCATCCTAAATATTACGAAAAAGCGCTAAACTCGGCTGCAACAGTTGTTTTGATAAATAAAAAAGTTGACTGCCCAGTTGACAAATCTCTTCTCATTTCAGATGACCCATTTCGTGATTTCAATAAATTAACCAAACATTTTAAACCTTTCATTAGCGCGTCTTTAAATATTGATCCTAAAGCTAAAATAGGCGAGGGTACGCTATTACAGCCAGGTATTTTTATTGGTCCAAATGTTCAAATTGGAAGCAATTGCCTCATACACGCCAATGTGACCATTGTATCTGACACTTATATTGGCGATAATGTCGTGATTGGTTCAGGGACTGTGATTGGTGGCGATGCATTTTACTACAAAAAGCGACATGAGGGCTTTGATCCCTTAATTTCTTGTGGTCGTGTATGCATTGAAAATGATGTTCATATAGGAACTGGATGTACTATTGACAGAGGTGTTACAGGTGACACTACCATTGGTGCTGGCTCCAAGTTGGACAATCAAATTCAAGTGGGTCATGATACATTAATTGGTAAAAAGTGCTTAATTGCATCTCAGACTGGGATTGCTGGTTGTTGCGTTATTGAAGATGAAGTGACACTATGGGGTCAAGTTGGAACCAACAGTGGTATTACCATAGGATCAAAAGCGGTTATTTTAGGGCAAACTGGGGTGACAAAGTCGGTAGCTGGTGGTAAAACTTACTTTGGAACACCCATACAGGAATCGCGCTCAAAACTCAAAGAATTGGCCAATCTGAAACAATTACCAGACTTGATACAAAAGTTAAAAGAAAAATAACATTTGTTTTTAAAAATCAACTTCAAAAAATTACATTTGTATCAATCAAAAAATAGTCTTTAATGAGTGTATTAGTAAACAAAGATTCCAAAATAATTGTTCAAGGATTTACAGGTAGCGAAGGAACGTTTCATGCCGAACAAATGATTGCTTATGGCACTAATGTCGTTGGGGGCGTTACTCCTGGTAAAGGTGGACAAACTCATTTGGAAAAGCCTGTTTTTAATACCGTTAAAGAGGCTGTTGAAGCTGTTGGCGCCAATACAACGATTATTTTTGTTCCGCCAGCATTTGCAGCCGATGCAATTATGGAAGCATCCGATGCAGCGATTGATGTTATTATTACAATTACAGAGGGTATCCCTGTCGCCGATATGATAAAGGCTTCAAATTACATTAAAGATAAAAACTGCCGATTGGTAGGACCAAATTGTCCTGGCGTCATTACACCTGATGAGGCTAAAGTAGGTATCATGCCTGGTTTTGTTTTTAAAAAGGGTCGTGTTGGTGTGGTTTCTAAATCTGGAACCTTAACTTATGAAGCTGCAGATCAAGTAGTAAAGCAAGGCTTAGGTGTTTCTACAGCCATTGGTATTGGAGGTGACCCTATTATTGGCACTACAACAAAGGACGCCTTGGAACTACTCATCAATGATTCTGAAACAGACTGTGTGGTTATGATTGGCGAAATCGGAGGTCAGCTAGAGGGTGATGCTGCCCAGTGGTATAAAGAATGTGGCAGCAGTAAACCTGTCGTTGGCTTTATTGCTGGAGAAACTGCACCTGCTGGACGTACAATGGGTCATGCTGGAGCCATTGTTGGTGGCAGCGACGATACCGCACAAGCCAAAAAACGCATCATGCGCGCTTGTGGTATGCACGTGGTAGATTCTCCTGCCGAAATTGGAAAAAAAGTCGCTGAAGTTTTAGGATAAACTTTTAATCGATTGTGAACTGCACTCTACAACTGGGACAATCAAAACTATTTTTCGCAATAATATCGAATCCATCGGATCAATTGTAATTTTTAAATAACGGATTGCATATAACTTGGGATTTCCTATATTTGGAATTATTATAAATCAACACACATCAAATGAAATTACTTAAAGGAAAAACCGCTATTATTACAGGTGCTAGCAGAGGCATAGGCAGTGGTATCGCCACTGTTTTTGCGCAACAAGGTGCTGACGTTGCTTTTACCTATAGCTCGTCTTCAGAAGCTGCTGAAGCCCTTGAAAAATCTCTTCAAGCATACGGAACAAAAGTAAAGGCTTATCAAAGCAATGCTGCAGACTTTGCCGCAGCTCAAGAACTCGCCGTCAAGGTCCTTGAAGATTTTGGTCAAATAGATATTTTAGTTAACAATGCGGGGATTACCAAAGACAATTTATTGATGCGTATGGTAGAAGAAGATTTTGATGAAGTTATTGAAGTTAACCTGAAATCTGTGTTTAATATGACCAAAGCAGTCCAACGAACTATGTTAAAACAACGTAAAGGCTCTATTATTAACATGAGTTCAGTGGTCGGTGTGAAAGGCAATGCAGGACAAACTAATTATGCCGCTTCTAAGGCAGGAATTATTGGGTTTTCCAAGTCTGTCGCTTTAGAACTTGGCTCACGTAACATTCGTAGCAATGTGATTGCACCAGGTTTTATTGAAACTGAAATGACTGCCAAACTAGATCCTGTAGTAGTTGAGCAGTGGCGTGCTGGAATTCCATTAAAAAGAGGAGGGACAGCTGAAGATATCGCAAATGCCTGTGTCTATTTTGCAAGTGACCTTTCAGCTTATGTTACCGGGCAAACACTTAATGTAGATGGAGGCATGCTTACCTAATTTTTTTTGGATGATTTTAGCATGAGAGAGTCTTTGTTGTTTTACATCACAGTCACTGCAATTATAGCGCTACTTGTAGCGCTTTTTCAATACAAACCCTGGCGTAAATCTTCGACTTTTTTATGGGTACTCACTACATTTCGCGCCCTATCAATAGGGGCTTTATTGTTGTTAATTTTGAATCCAAAAACAGATCTTAATAGTTCCCGAATTGTGAAGCCTAGACTGTCTATTTTAGTTGACAACACACAGTCGATTCAATTCCTAAATAGAACAGAGTTGTTAAATTCAACTTTAAAAAAACTATCCGAAAACACTCTTTTAAATGAAAAATTTGAAATCCAAAGCTATAAATTTGACAAGGATTTTGCCTTATTGGACTCCTTAGATTACACGGGAACTCAAACCAATATTGGTAAAAGTTTAGAAACCATCAATGCTATTCATAAAGACGATCAAGCGGCTGTGGTTTTGCTTTCTGATGGGAATCAAACCATTGGTAATTCTTATTTATACCAATCAAAATTCCTTTCACAGGCTGTATTTCCAGTCGTAATAGGGGATACGACCCCTTATGTAGATTTGAAAATTCAGCAATTAAATGTCAACAAATACACCTTTTTAGGGAATACTTTTCCTGTTGAGATTTTTGTAAATTACAATGGCAGCCGAAGCATTCAATCCAATTTGAAAATTTATTCGGGGGCCTCATTGTTGTTGGATAAACCCTTACAATTATCTCCAGAATCCAATTCGATGTCTAAAATTGCATATCTAAAAGCCAAAAGAGTTGGTTTACAACGCTTTCGTGCTGTGTTGTCACCACTCAAAGAGGAAAAATTAACGACCAATAATATTGTAGAATTTGGTATAGAAGTGATTGATCAACAAATTAAAATTGCTTTAATTTCTGAAAGTTCACATCCTGATTTGGGTGCCTTTAAGGCAATCCTTGAAACGCAAAATAATTACGAAATTGAATTGCTCAGCCCTGAAAAATTTCTAAATAATGCTAGTGCCTATACTGTTGCAGTCTTGTACCAACCCAACAACCGTTTTAAAACGGCATATGAAGCCATTGAAAAGTACAATATAAACACATTCACCATTGGTGGTACTTATACAGATTGGAGCTTTTTAAATGACATTCAGTCTAATTTTAATCAAGAAGCTACGACACAAAATGAAGTTTATCAAGGCGCTTCTAACCAGAACTTTGAGGACTTTGCTTTAGAGCCTATTAATTTTGAAAATTATCCACCACTCGCCACAGTTTTTGGCAGTACTACTTTAAAAGGGCAACACAATATTTTGATTTTCAAGACGGTAAATAACATCAATACCCAACAACCAATGTTATTTTCTTACTCTAATGCTGGTAAACGCCATGTTGTTTTATTGGCTGAAGATGTCTGGAAATGGCGTATGTATTGTTACCGCCAGCATCAAAGTTTTAAAAAGATTGACAACTATTTTAAATCTATTTTCCAATATTTGAGTACCCAGAAATCAACAAATCGTTTAAAAGTATCTCATGCATCAATTTTTGACGGGTCAGAACGCATTGCCGTATATGCTCAGTTTTTTGGTGAAAATTTTGAATTTAATCCCAATGCTGAAATGGAGATTGAAATTAAATCCAAAAATTTAAAGAAGCCTCTGATATTTCCCATGTTGATCGAAAACAGGACATATGTTGCCAATTTGCAAAGTCTTCAACCAGGATTCTACTCCTATAGAGTGCGTTTAAAGAACAAGCAATTCTCGACGGCTGGACGCTTTGAAATATTACCTTTTAGCATTGAAAAACAGTTTTTAAATGCCAATCTAACGCAACTTCAACAATTGGCACTTCAAACAAATGGGCAGCTATTTTATGAAAACACAGTTGATAATTTAATTTCTAAACTACTAGCCAATGAACAGTATAAAAGCATTCAAAAAGTAGAGAAAAAATCTGTACCTTTGATTCACTTTAAATTACTTTTATTGCTGTTACTTTTAAGTCTCGCATCCGAGTGGTTTATTAGAAAATATTTCGGATTAATTTAATAACTAAATCTTTATAAAATGCAAAATTTTCCTAAAATCGGTCTTCCTATTATATTTGTCATCGGCTTTGCCGTAATCATTATTTCCAAAGCAGCTGTTACCATTGGTCCTGGTGAGGGTGGTGTATTGTTCGAGCGCTTTGGAGATGGTATAAATACTGAAAAAACTTATGGTGAAGGCTTTCACATTGTTGCGCCTTGGAACTCTATGTTAATTTTTAAAGTACGTCAACAATCTATATCCGATGAAATGAATGTACTTTCTGTAAACGGACTTGAAGTACGTGTCAATGGTACCATCTGGTTCGAGCCAGAATATGAAAATCTTGGTAAACTTATCAAAACCAAAGGACAAGATTACGTATTAGAACTCTTAAACCCTGCAGTAAACGCTGCAGCGCGAAGTGTGGTTGGACGTTACACGCCTGAGCAGTTATATTCTAGCAAGCGCGATGTGATTGAGCAAGAAATATTGGATGAAGTGGTAAACTTGATGAAAGGCCAATTCTTAAATGTAAAACGTGTACTCGTTGAGGATGTCAAACTTCCAGAAACCATTAAAAATGCGATTGAAGGAAAGTTAAAGCAAGAGCAACAATCTTTAGAGTACGAATTTAGATTGGTTACTGCCGACAAAGAAGCCCAAAAACAGCGTATCGAAGCCCAAGGAAAGGCAGATGCTAACCGCATTTTAAGTGCGTCTTTGAATGAAAAAATTCTTCAGGATAAGGGAATTGAAGCCACTGTTAAACTAGCCGAATCACCCAATAGCAAGGTGATTGTAATTGGTTCTGGTGATTCAGGCATGCCCATTATCTTAGGCAATCAATAATTATGGTATCCTTGGTGTTTTAAACCATGTTTCAAAAGCGTTATTACTATCTTGTTAAATTTCAATTTTTAGGATACCGCTTTCATGGTTGGCAAAAGCAACCCAACACCAAGACTCTACACT
>NZDM01000055.1 GCA_002690085.1 Flavobacteriaceae bacterium | reverse complement strand
CGAGGTTGTATTCACATTGGTGTAATAACTACCGTCTTTGTAAATATCATAGCCACTTAACGCCACATTATCTGTTGCGGCATTCCAATTCAAATCAATACTGGTTGCAGTTGGATTTGAAGCCAATAAGTTAGATGGTGCTGTGGGGGCCTCAGTATCGTCTTCTGTGTTCCAAACAGCGTTGACATATTCGGGGTGGTCCACAAAAGGGTTGCGATTACCTTGATGATCGTAGTAAATAGCATCATTGCGGTCTATTTCTTTCTGAGATACAGGGTCTAAGTTGTGCCATTCCAGTAATATATTTAAAAAAACCGTTTCAAAAACCTGATCACTACTGCCATTAAACATGGCATAACTACTCCAATTTGAAATTTGATTCTCATAGCGTGTTGCAAAATAAAAATGAATGCGGGCAATGTCTCCTTTGAATTCATCTATGGGTTCAAACACAGTTCCAGAATAACCACTCGAATAGCCACTATCGAGGTTGTCTCCTAATTTAGACCCGTTTTGTGTTGGATTTGAAATGCCAGATTGCGAGGCCAGGTTGTTGTTATCCACACGTCCCATCGGAAAGTTACCACGAAATCCGTTGACCCTTCCATCAGTTGGCAACAGGGAGTGAGCATCTCCTTGCATTGGAGCATTTTCATTAAAAACGGATTTTGGAATGATGTGTTCTTTGTTGTAGCAATCACCCTCACCAGAATAGTTTCCACATTCATCGTTGAAAGGAGTAAAATTATAGGGATCTTGGCCATCAGGGTTTTCTGAGTAGATGTCTAATATGGTGTTATTATTTTCGTAATAATTATCTAAGTCATAATTTCTAAAAAACCCATCAATAGCACTGTAGCCTTGGTCATTTTGTTGATTGATAATATTATATAATTGGGTTTTTAAAACGTACCCATTACCAGTTGCATTGTTGTAATAACCATTTGGAATTTGTGAAAATCCAAGATTGGTGCAAAGGACCGAAAAAAGTATGTAGTAATGTTTCATTGAATTGGTTTTTCAAGAAGCGCCATATAAAAACCATCATATCCACTCTTGTGTGCAAATATTTTTTTTTCTTTGATTAATTTGAATTGTCTCCCTTCTTTAGATGCTATAAATTTAGCTATTTGTTCTTGGTTTTCAGACGGCAACACAGAACAAGTTGCATACACCATTTTCCCACCAGGTTTTAATATCTTAGAATAGTATTGTAATATGTGTTGTTGAGTTTTTTTTATTTTATCTAAAAATTCAGGTTTTAACTTCCATTTAGAATCTGGATTTCGACGTAAAACGCCCAAGCCAGAACAGGGTGCGTCAATGAGCAAGCGATCCGCTTTTTCTTTAAGTTTTTTTATGGGTTTGGTAGAGTTAATCAACCTTAAATCAATGTTGTGTGCCCCATTTCGTTTGGCCCTCACTTTTAATTTTTTGAGTTTACTTTCGTAAATATCCATAGCAATGAGCGATCCTTTATTTTGCATCAATGCAGAAAGGTGTAGGGTCTTGCCACCAGCACCGGCACAAACATCAACCACTTTCATCCCTGGAGCTACATCCAAAAAATCAGCCACCAATTGAGAGGAGGCATCTTGCACTTCAAACCAACCCATTTTAAAAGCTTCGGTTTTAAAGACGTTGCCACGTTCCACTAGTTTTAAAGCATTTGGGTAGCCTTTGATCTCTACGGTTTCAATATGCTCCGCACCTAGTTTAAGTTGAAGCTCTTTTTTAGAGGTTTTTAGTGTGTTTACCCTCAATATCACATCTGCTTGTTTGTTTTGTTTTGCCAGTTCTTTGGACCAAACGATTTCCCCCAATTCTTTGATGCCCAACGCATCTATCCAGTCTGGAATCGATTCCTTAATTTTTCGAATTTTACAGACTTCATCAAAGCGGCCTTTAATTTTTCTAGTTGGTGTATTTTCAAAATATTTCCATTCAGGTAATTTAATACCCCTAAGGGTCGCCCATACTGCAAAAAGCCGCCAAGCATCATCTCTACTGAAAGGTTCTTTAATTTCGGCAATTTCCGCGTAAAGTCTTTTCCAACGAACAATGTCGTAGGTGGTTTCTGCCACAAAACCACGATCGCGGCTGCCCCAACGTTTATCGCGTTTTAAAAGGGCTTGAATAACTTTATCGGCATATTTATTATTGTTGAAAACTTCAAGGACACCATCAATGATTGCAAAGCATAAATTTCTGTGTAAACGCATCAATTTTTTCTTAGAATTACAAAGTTACACTTAATAAATGGTTTCTCGAAAAGCAAAGGATTTGTTTCTAAATTAAACTTAGATATTTTTTTAGAAATCAGTTCTTTTATTAATCCAAAGACTGCATTAACACCAATTTGTGATACATGCCTTTTTTATCTAAAAGTTCTTGATGCTTGCCTTGTTCTACAATTTCCCCTTGTTTCATTACAATGATTTGGTCAGCATTTTGAATGGTAGACAACCGGTGTGCAATGACTATCGAGGTACGATTTTTCATCATATTTTCAAGCGCTTCTTGAACCAAGCGCTCGCTTTCAGTATCCAATGCGGATGTCGCCTCGTCTAAAATCATAATGGGTGCGTTTTTAAGCACGGCCCTTGCAATACTCAAGCGCTGTTTTTGACCTCCTGAGAGACTGTTTCCAGCATCTCCAATGTTTGAATCAATTCCTCCTGGTAATTCTTTTACAAATTCCCAAGCATTGGCAACTTTAAGTGCCCCAATAATTTCATCATTTGTAGCATTTTCGTTTCCTATAAGTAAGTTGTTTTTGATACTATTATTAAATAAAATGGAATCTTGAGTCACCAGTCCAATTTGAGACCTTAAAGATTTTTTTGTAAACTTTTTTATATCGATACCATCAATTTCAATGCTACCTTCATTGACATCGTAAAAACGCGTCAAAAGATTGGCAATGGTAGATTTTCCACTCCCTGATTGCCCCACCAAAGCTACCGTCTGACCTTTTTTGACATAGATGGAGAAATCATTTAAAACATTTTCTTTTCCGTATCTAAAAACGATGTTTTTGAGGGCAATAGATTTGTTGAATTCTGATAAAAATTTTGTGTTTTCTTCATCCGACATGCTATCTTCACTCTCTAATACTTCAAATACACGGTCGGCAGCAGCAATGCCATTCTTCACTTTATAAGAGGCTTTACTTATGGCTTTTGCAGGCGTTAATATGCCGTAGGCAAGTCCCATAAATCCAATAAATGTAGTGCCTTCAATTGCTTTTTCAATCAATACCAGTTTACCGCCATACCACAACAGTGCTGCAATGGTTACAATCCCTAGAAATTCGCTCAAAGGCCCTGCTAAGTTGTTTTTATTTCCAATCTTATTAATCAATCTTAAAATCCGGTCTGCAGAGTTTGAAAAACGCTGTTTAAAGCTTGCTTCTGCATTATAGCTTTTTACAATTTTTAGTCCTGATAATGTTTCTTCTACAGTAGAAATAAGCAATCCTGATTCCTCTTGTGCTTTGAGAGATTGTCGTTTTAAACGTTTTCCGATGTTGGAAATTAAAAATCCAGAAATAGGAATAAAAAGCAGTACAAAAAGTGAAAGTTGCCAACTTAAGGTAAACATGACAATAAGTGAAAAAACGATTGTTAATGGCTCTCTTACAATGAGTTCTAAAATAATAAAGAAAGAATTTTGCATTTCATTAATATCTCCTAATATTCGCGCCATGATATCCCCTTTTTTTCTATTGGCGTAAAAGCTAACGGGAAGTTCTACAATATGTTTGTACATATGTTTTCTTAAATCTGTTAAAATTCCATTCTTTAAATACATGACATGTTGCATGGAAAGGTATCCAAAAAGATTTTTCAGAAAAAATGTTGCAACCACAACACCCACCACAATCAGCAATGCCATTTGACCATTGCCTTCATCTAATAGTGCGGTGAGTTTAAAGTTTAAGCTGTCGTTAGCATAGTTCTTAAGGTCTCCAATGCCGTTCCAGACGGGTGCTTTTGTAACTTTCTGAGTTTTGTCAAATAACACATTGAGCATGGGAATTAATGAAACAAAGGCAAGGGTCCCAAAAAGCGCGTACAGCAGGTTGAATAAAATATTTAAAACAACATGTTTTTTGTAGTTTTTTATAAAAGGCCATAATTGTAGAAGAATTTTTTTCATCTCATTCCAAATTCATTGCTTTTAAAATTTTATTAATTTTCACTTCTAGTTCTGATTCTGTTGACTCAAATTCTGAAGCAACTTTTAGCGCTTTATTAACACTGATATAATATTTAATTTTTGGTTCTGTTCCACTGGGCCTCAAAGCAATTCTACTGCCGTCATCTGTAGTAAAAATAAGAACATTTGCTTTTGGAATACTTATAGCTGAAGAAGTGTTTGTTGTGGGGTCATATGATATTGAAGATTGGTAATCTTCAATTTTTATTACGCTTGAACCATTAATTTCAATTGGTGGAGATGTTCGGGCTTCATGCATAATTTTTTGAATTTCCTGGGCACCACTTTTCCCTTTTTTAGTGATTGAAATAAGCCGCTCCTTAAATAAGCCATGCGTGGCGTATAAATCAATTAGTTCACTAAAAAAAGAACTGCCTTTAGCCTTAGCCAAGGTTGCAATTTCACAAGCTAGAAGGGTAGAAGTAACCGCGTCTTTATCACGTACAAAATCTCCAACCATAAATCCAAAGCTTTCTTCACCACCGCCAATAAAGTCCATATTTGGGTATTCTTCTATCATCTTGGCAATCCATTTAAAGCCAGTAAGTCCAATTTTACAGTCCACATTGTAAGCGGCAGATAACTTCGATAGCATCGGGGTTGAGACAATGGTAGAGCCCACAAATTGATTGCCGTTAATTTTTCCATCTTTTTTCCATTGGTCCAATAAAAACTTTGTCATCAGCACCATGGTTTGATTACCGTTTAAAAGCGTCAGTTCTCCCGATATATTTCGAACGGCTATACCCAGGCGATCACAATCAGGATCGGTTCCAATAACAATATCTGCATTGACTTTTTTAGCCAATTCTAAAGCCATTTTTAGGGCTTCTGGTTCTTCTGGATTGGGGGTTTTAACCGTTGGGAAGTCCCCGTCAGGAAGCGCTTGCTCTTTAACAATGTGTATGTTTTTGTAACCTGCTCTTTTAAGGGTTTCGGGAACGGCTGTAATTGAAGTGCCGTGAAGCGATGTAAAAACAATACTTAATTCGTCTCTATTTTCTAATGAGTTTTGCTTGAGCACACCATTTTTAACGGCTGCTTCTATAAAAACATCATCAACATTAGAACCAATCTTATAAATTAAAGTATCATTTGCTTCAAAATTTATGTCTTTATAGTCTAAGTTGTTTATAACTGTTATGATTGCTTTATCGTGTGGGGGCACCAGTTGTCCTCCATCCTTCCAATAGACTTTATAACCATTGTATTCTGGCGGATTGTGAGAAGCTGTCAAGACAATTCCACATTGACAATTCAAATGTTTGACGGCAAATGATAATTCAGGGGTGGCTCTAAGATCTTCAAATAAAAAAACTTCAATTTCATTGGCTGAAAATACGTCTGCTACAATTTTCGCAAAAGATTTACTATTGTGCCTACAGTCATAGGCGATGGCTACTTTTAATTTTTCTTCAGTATATAATTGCTTCAAATAATCAGAAAGGCCTTGGGTATTTCTCCCCAATGTGTACTTATTAATTCGGTTGGTGCCAACCCCCATAACGCCACGCATTCCACCAGTTCCGAATTCTAAGTTTTTATAAAATCGATCTTCTAATTCTTCGGGATATTCCTGAAGTTTGGTGATTTCATCTTTGGTCTCTTGGTCAAAAAAATCTTGTTGCCAATTTGAAATTTTGGATTGTATTTCTGAACTAAGGGATGATACCATTGGTTATTTTTTGCAAATTTAGTTATTTACAGAATTAAAGTGGTTTGTTTCACAAGATTATTTAGTTGTCGTATCTTCAGATATGTGGTAGCGCTCTTTATGGCTTCTCGATTGTAAAATAATTTCACCCAAAAACCCAGCCACAAAGAATTGCGTTCCAATAATCATTGTTGTCAAGGCAATAAAAAATTCAGGCCGCTCAGAAATTAAACGTCCAGAGGGGTTGAAGTATAATTTATCGACTCCTAGATAGGCTGCAAAAGTAAACCCAATGATGAGCATTAATACTCCAAGGAATCCAAAAAAGTGCATTGGGCGTTTACCAAACCTTGAAGTAAACCATATTGTAATCAAGTCCAAAAAGCCATTTATAAATCGTTCCATACCAAATTTTGTTTTGCCGTGTTTTCTAGGCTGATGTGCCACTATTTTCTCTGAAATATTTTTAAATCCAGCATTAGCTGCCAAAACGGGAATATAGCGGTGCATTTCTCCGTAAACTTCGATGGTTTTAATCACGTCTTTTTTGTATGCCTTTAATCCGCAATTAAAATCGTTGAGCGCGATTCCAGATACTTTTCTAGCGGCCCAATTAAATAACTTAGATGGTAAATTTTTAGCGAAATACCTGTCATAGCGTTTTTTCTTCCAACCCGATACCACATCATATTTATTGTTTTTAATCATATTAAAGAGGGCAGGAATTTCCTCAGGACTGTCTTGTAAATCTGCATCCATAGTAATGACGACATCGCCAACAGCCCTTTCAAACCCGGCGTGAAGTGCTTGTGATTTCCCAAAGTTCTTTGAAAAACGAATGCCAAAAACAGCAGGATTTTTCACGCATAGGGTTTTGATAATTTCCCAAGACTGGTCTCGGCTTCCATCGTCTATGAAAATAAGTTCATAAGAAAATACATTAGACTGCATTGTTTTTGCAATCCATTCGTGGAGTTCTATTAAAGAATCTTGCTCGTCTAAGAGGGGTATAACAACTGAAATATCCATTGGAATTGGCATAAGACCCTCAAAAATAACGAAATTATGCTTTGTTTGTGTCCGATTTCTTTATTATTGCTGCTACAATGAGCCCTAACAATGAAATAAATGCAAGAAAGAAAACATAATTTTGTAGTTGAGTTGCAATTGAAAAATTATCTTTTTTACTGGCTTCTAATAATGTTTGTGCCACCAATTCTTCTGGTGCATTAAAGCGCTCCATAGATTCTTTTGTCACAATCAAAATTTGCTCGTTTAAATACGCAGCAGCATCCGTGTCGATGAAAGAAAAAATTGCAATGCTCACAAATGTGCTAATTCCAATCCCTAGTGCTACAGTTATAAAATAGTTAGAAAAAGCCCCCTTAAAGTCAATAAATCCACCGAGTGTACTTTTCGCCTTCTTGGCCGCCAATACACCAAATACGATCACCGTTATCAAACTCAAAAGGCTTACCCACCATTTGATCATCAAATCTAAATTCACTGCATAAAATAATACGGTTATAAAAGATAATGTGGCACCTAAATAGAGGCCTAAATTAACGGAATTTTGTTTTGTGGTTGGTTTCATATTTAAAAAATTTATAGTTTTTTATTTATTAGATGCAATTTCCTAAAAAATGTTACAGCATAGTCCTATAAATAAAATTAATAATCTGTTGTGATATTGTAAAAAATAATTAAATTTGCAATTCGAAAAATCGAAATAAAGCTTACGATGAAAAAAGGAGTACACCCAGAAAATTACAGACTTGTAGCGTTTAAAGATATGTCTAATGACGATGTTTTTCTAACAAAATCAACCGCAGAAACCAATGAAACACTTGAAGTTGAAGGCGTTGAATACCCACTTATTAAGTTAGAAATTTCTAGAACTTCACACCCTTATTACACTGGTAAGTCTAAATTGGTAGACACTGCAGGTCGTATTGATAAGTTCAAAACAAAATACTCTAAGTTTAAAAAATAATTTAGCAATTTATACAATATCAAAAGCCTTTCATCGTCATGAAAGGCTTTTTTGTTATTTTTACAAAAATAATTTAGATGAATTATATTCTCTTTGATGGTCCTTTCCGCAACGCCTTGTTGCCTTTTACTTACACAAGGCCGGTTGCAGACATTCGCATTGGGATTTTAACCATCCGTGAGAAATGGGAAACCTTTCTTGGTTTGACAACAACAACTGTCACAGAAAACTATTTGTCTAATAAATTCCCAATGGTAGAGTTTTCAGAAAACACCATGATTAACGGATCTTACCTCCCTACGCAAGAGCTTGTTGATATACTTCAGAACTTAAATGAAAATGAAGCTGTTTTTGACGGAGAGGTTGTTGTTGCTTTTAGGGTTTCAGACACTCAAGAAACTGTTGATTTTAGACATTTTAAAATACACAGCTGCCCAGAGTCCGTACTTTCCATTAAAAACACTTGGGATATATTTCAACTCAATGGGGTTGCTATTGAGGCAGATTTTAATTTGATAACAAAAGATAAGACTTCACAACCTATCCCAAAAACAGTAAAAACTCTGAACGAAGCCAATATTTTTATTGAAGAAGGCGTTAACTTAAATCACTGTGTTTTAAACGCAACTGATGGCCCAATATACATCGGTAAAAATGCCGAAATTATGGAAGGTAGTTTGGTACGTGGCCCTTTTGCGTTATGTGAAAATTCTACTTTAAAAATGGGTGCTCAGATTTATGGCCCTACAACTGTTGGGCCATACTCTAAAGTTGGTGGTGAGGTCAATAATTCGGTGATTTTTGGTTATTCTAATAAAGCCCATGATGGATTTTTAGGTAATTCTGTGATAGGTGAGTGGTGCAATTTGGGTGCAGACACGAATACTTCAAATTTAAAAAATAACTATTCGGAGGTGCGTCTTTGGAACTATGAATCTGAAAATTTTGCGAGAACTGGCCTGCAGTTTTGTGGACTGATGATGGGAGATCACAGTAAATGTTCCATCAATACCATGTTTAATACAGGAACTGTAGTAGGGGTAAGTGCCAATATTTTTGGCAGTGGCTTCCCTAGAAATTTTGTACCCAGTTTTAGTTGGGGTGGCAGTCAGGGAATGAACACCTATTTGACTAAAAAAGCGTTTGAAGTGGCTTCTGCTGTCTTTGAACGTCGAGGCTTAGAATTTACCCTGCAGGAAGCTGAAATTTTAGAGCAGGTTTTTAAAATGAGCAATAAACACAGGCCAGCTTAATTCTTTCTTACTTTTTTAAGTTCTAAAAGATTGGTAGGATTGATCCCCAATCCATCTATATTCTTTTGTGTAAATCGAACGACTTCATCATAAAATAAAACAGTGATAGGCGCCTCTTTCATTACGATTGCATTCATTTTTTTATAGAGTTCAATGCGTAGAGAATCATTGGTTTCAATCATAGCACCCTCATATATTCGATCAAATT
>NZDM01000054.1 GCA_002690085.1 Flavobacteriaceae bacterium | reverse complement strand
CAACTCTTCCGCTTCACGATAAGTAACAACTCTGTTTTGTCCCGTGAGCAATAAATAATGAAGGATTATTCGTCTTGTACAGATTTTTACTATAAATTACGTTAATTGCATCAACAGCTTTTTTGTTACATTAAAATTAGGACATCAAAACATTTCTAAAAAACAAAGAACAGCCTTTGATGAAGAAACTCTCGTAGATTTTTCTGATATAAAAACTGCATGGAATATCGACGTCGGATAATCCTTTAAAAAGGAACAAGATATAAACATAAATGGCTCTAACATAAGTGTTACAGGAAATGGAGCTGGGGTTGTTAAAATAGGGTTAGGTGTAAAATACCTCCCTTTCACTAAAGATCGTTGGAGTTTATATACAGATTTAATAATAGGTTCTTTAAGGGCAAAAGCTGGTGGTGGTTCTGGAAATATAAAAATACCTGAAATAAACTCTGGGATATACTATTTGACCATCCTAAACAATACCAATCAGACAACCTTCAAGTTAATTAAAAGATAACTGCTTACAACAATGTATATGCTATAAATAATTTAATCAATAAAATGAAGAAAATAATTCTAATAATAGGTATAGCATTTTTATCATGAAAATTTTCAATTTGAAAATAAAAAAGTTCGAACCGCTGATATTAACCCCATTTTGCACAAAATAGCCCGTTTTAACAGCGTAAATCGAAAAAATAAAAAAGGGATAAATCTAAAAAAGAAGATTTATCCCGGAGTGTACTGAAGGCGGGACTTGAACCCGCACGGCCATAATGGCCATTGGATTTTAAGTCCAACGTGTCTACCAATTCCACCACTTCAGCAATTGTACTTTTATGAGCGAAAGACGGGATTTGAACCCGCGACCCTCACCTTGGCAAGGTGATGCTCTACCCCTGAGCTACTTTCGCAATTTAAAAACGTTTTCTTTGAACTGCAAATAAGGTTGCAAATTTAATATATTTCTTATAATAGCAAAGCTTTTTATAACTTTATCTTTATTTGTTCTTAGAAAGTAATCGTTTAATTTCATTTAATTTCATTAGCGCTTCAACTGGTGTCAATCGATCAATATCTAAATCTAAAATATCTGATTTAAGGTCCTCAAGCAAGGGGTCATCGAGGTTAAAAAAACTTAATTGCATTTCATCACTTAAACCTTTAACTTTTTCTGTAAGCTCTTCAACGGAGTGAGATTTTTCTAATTGTTTTAACATCTTTTTGGAACGTGTTAATACAGATTCTGGCATACCTGCCATCTTAGCCACATGAATTCCAAAACTGTGCTGACTGCCGCCAGGGATTAAAGTTCTTAAAAATAATACCTTATTTTTCATTTCCTTAACTGCAACATTGTAATTTTTAATCCTATTGAATGATTCAGTCATTTTATTTAATTCATGATAATGTGTGGCAAATAATGTTTTACAATGATAAGGATGCTCATGTAAATATTCACTTATGGCCCAAGCAATAGAAATCCCATCGTAAGTACTTGTCCCTCTTCCAATTTCGTCCAACAACACTAAACTTCGCTCTGAAATATTATTTAAAATTGAAGCCGTTTCATTCATTTCAACCATAAAAGTAGACTCCCCCATAGAAATATTATCACTGGCACCTACTCGGGTAAAAAGTTTGTCTACCACACCAATTCTTGCATGTTCTGCAGGTATAAAACTACCTATTTGCGCCAACAAAACAATTAAAGCAGTTTGGCGTAAAATGGCAGATTTACCTGACATATTAGGCCCTGTAATCATGATGATTTGTTGGGTTTCTCGATCCAAAAAAACGTCATTGGCAACATAAGTTTCACCCAAAGGCAGTTGTTGTTCAATTACAGGATGACGACCATTTTTGATATCTAAATCAAAAGAATAGTCAAGTTCAGGTTGAGTATATTGATTTTTTTTTGCCAAATGTGCAAAAGCACTTAAACAGTCCAATCGAGCGACCAAATGTGCGTTCTGTTGTACCGTCTTGATATGCCCATGCATCCAACTGATTAACTCTGAAAATATACGTTGCTCAATAGCCAAAATTTGATCCTCAGCACCTAATATTTTTTGTTCATATTCTTTTAATTCCTCAGTAATATAACGTTCTGCATTGACCAATGTTTGTTTACGAATCCAGTGCTCCGGCACTTTTTCTTTGTGTGTGTTGCGCACTTCAATGTAGTATCCAAAAACGTTATTGGAAGCAATTTTTAAAGAAGGTATTCCAGTCGCTTCACTCTCGCGTACCAATATTTGATCCAAATAATCTTTCCCGGAAAATGCAATAGCGCGCAATGCTTCTAATTCTTCTGATGCAGATGATGCAATGGTATTTCCTTTAAGAATATTAACTGGTGCTTCTTCGTTTAAAGTACTTGAAATTTTCTCTCTTAGGTCCTGACAATCATGAATCTGCTTCCCTAAAGCAACTAATGTCGAATGACCACTCTCCAACGCACGTGTTTTTATGGGTATGATTTGCGTCAACGAGTTTTTTAATTGAATAACTTCACGGGGGTTAACTTTGCCCGTGGCAACCTTAGAAATCAAACGCTCTAAATCACCAATCCTTTTGACATTGGACTGCAACTGTTGAAGTTCTGCCTCATTTTCATAAAAAAACTGAACAACTTCGTGACGTTCTTTAATTTTATCAATAGATTTTAACGGCAGAGCTAACCAGCGTTTCAACAATCGGCCACCCATTGGAGACAAGGTTTTATCGATAATTTGAATTAGCGTGACTGCATTGTGATTTGTAGAATGGTAGAGTTCCAAATTGCTTATAGTAAATTTATCCATCCAAACAAAATCTCCTTCCAAAATACGCTCTATCGAGGTAATATGCTGTAGTTTATGGTGCTGTGTCTCACCCAAATAATGTAGAATAGCTCCAGATGAAATTACGCCATTCAGTAGCTCATTAACTCCATATCCTTTCAAAGTTTTGGTTTGAAAATGTTTACACAATGACTCGTTGGCATAATCTTCTTGAAACACCCAGTCCTCCAAATAAAAAACATTAAAATCATCACCAAAAGTTTTTGAAAATCGTGTTCTTTTCTGTTTTTCGATGAGGACTTCACTGGGATTAAAATTCTGAAGTAATTTTGCAATATACGACGCACTTCCCTGAGCAGTCAAAAACTCGCCTGTGGATACATCCAAAAACGAGATCCCAATAGACTTACCAAAGTAAACAGCAGCCAAAAAATTGTTAGTTTTTGAGCTTAAAACATCATCATTAAACGATACACCTGGTGTGATGAGTTCTGTGACACCCCGCTTGACAATTTTTTTAGTCTTTTTTGGATCTTCCAACTGATCACAAATAGCAACACGCTCTCCAGCTTTGACCAGTTTCGGTAAATACGTATTCAAAGAGTGGTAAGGGAATCCTGCAAGTTCTGTTTCGCTTTGACTCCCAGCGCCACGTTTGGTCAAAATAATATCCAATATTTTAGCCGCCTTTATAGCATCACTCCCAAAAGTTTCATAGAAATCACCCACACGAAACAACAACAGCGCATCGGGGTACTTTACCTTAATGGCATTGTACTGTTTCATTAGGGGCGTTTCCTTTTTTACTTTTTTGGCCAATGAATCTATATTTTAAAAGTGTATTTTTGTGTGTGCATAAAGATGCTAATGTAACTAATTTTAATGTGTTTTTAAAACCTAAAAACTGAGAATTCCACCCATGCGAAAATTGAAAAATAGCGAATTGAACCGATTAAGTTTAGACGCTTTCAAAAGCATCAAAAAAACACCACTAATTGTAATTCTAGACAATGTACGTAGTTTGAATAATATTGGAAGTGTGTTTAGAACGGCTGACGCTTTTCGTATTGCCCATATTTATCTCTGTGGCATTACGGCCACACCACCACATAAAGACATTCAAAAAACAGCTCTAGGAAGTACAGATGCTGTGGATTGGTCTTATGAAAGAAATACTTTTGAGGTGGTAAAAAATCTTCAAAAACAGAACGTAAAAGTGGTGGCTATTGAACAGACCGAAAACGCACAAATGCTTCATGATTTCAGCCCACAAAAAAACACAACTTACGCCGTGGTGCTCGGGCACGAGGTGAAAGGTGTGAAACAAGATGTTATAAATCAGTGTGATGGTGTGATTGAAATCCCACAATTTGGCACTAAACATTCGTTAAATATTGCTGTGAGTTGTGGTATAGTGCTTTGGGATTTGTTTTCCAAGATAAATCAATCTTGAATTTTCTCGAGTAACCATAAATAGTCATGGCGGTTATCCACAAAATCACGAGCTGAAATATCAATGATTTTGACTTTGGACTGTGGGTTATTTTTTATAAACTCCAAATAACCCGTATGGATTTTATCTAAATATTCTAACGTTAAATTTTTTTCATATTTACGCCCACGCTTTTTGATATTTTGCTGTAATTTCTCTATGTCCTGGTTCAAATAAACATACAAGTCAGGACGTTTAAAATCTTTGTAGACCTGAAAAAATAATTTTCTGTAGAGTAAAAATTCGTCCTTAGGCAAGGTTATTTTTGAAAAAATTAATGATTTAAAAACGTCATAATCGGCAATGATAAAATCTTTAAATAAATCCAATTGAGCTAAATCATCTGAAATTTGCTGGTAACGATCAGCCAAAAAAGACATTTCCAAAGTGAAAGCATAGCGTTCGGCATCTTCATAAAACTTAGGTAAAAATGGATTATCGGCAAAACGTTCAAAAATGGATTTTGCATTAAAGTCCTCGGCCATCATATGGGTCAAACTTGTTTTTCCAGCACCAATATTACCTTCAATAGCAATAAAATTATAGTTCGAAAAATCAAACGTTTGCAGGGGGTTCCTGAGCCTCCCTTGGTGTTTTGAAATAGGACTTTGGTAAGTACAATCTTCTGCCAATTTTGATATCGTTTTCTTCAATTTTACGTGTACAAAATCAGGGGCAATTTCAACCATGGGATGCAATACAAAAAGCCGTTGTTCTAATCGTGGATGCGGTACACTAAGAAGTTCATTCTCAATAATTTCGTCTTCAAAAAACAGAATATCTAAGTCTATTGTTCGACTATGATACTGACCGTCATCAAATCGTTTACGCCCATGGATTTCCTCAATTAGAAGTAATTTTGAAAGCACTAATTGCGCTGACAAAGAAGTACGCACTTCAATACAAGCATTCAAAAAAGGATCGCCCTCAAAACCTATAGCTGGAGTTTCAAAACAACTTGATATTTTCAAAATACTGCCCACTTGATAATGAATATTATCAACTGCCAATTGAAGGTACGAAAGTCGATTCCCCAAGTTACTGCCTAAGCCAATAAATATGCGCTTTTGTAAACTCATAAGAAACAGCAATTTAAGTAAAAGAAAAATTAATATTATATCTTTACTAAAGTATTTATCGACAACCAATGACATTGAAAGACAAAGCTTTAGCGCGACGCCTATATCTAATTTTAGGAATTTTATTCATCACGTCATTGGTCGTATCCAATCTAATTTTTAAAAAATTCTTTTATTATTACCCTTTCGATGTTTCTATTTTTGGGGTAAAATTATTTGAGATTTCTGTAGGTATTCTACCTTATCCGATTACTTTTTTGATTACCGATTTGGTTAGTGAGATTTATGGAAAGAAGAAAGCCAACGAGGTGGTTGTAGGTGGAATTTTTGCTTCATTTTTTGCTATGGGTATTATTTATATTGCCAATTCAGCACCAGCTACTGATTGGTCGCCGGTTTCTGATGAATTATTTTCAACAGTTTTTGGGAGTACTGTGATTGCCGTTTTGGCCAGTATGTTGGCCTATTTGTTTGCACAATTTGTGGATATCCAAATTTATCACTTTTGGAAACGCCTAACCAAAGGAAAACAGCTTTGGCTACGCAACAATTGTTCTACCTTTTTATCGCAATTTATCGATACGACAACAGTATTGTTGTTGCTTTGTTCATTTGGAGAAATCGATTGGAGCTTATTTAGCGGATTGTTGCTTGCAGGATTTTTATTTAAAGTCCTAATAGCTGCACTCGACACTCCATTTTTGTATATAAGTGTTTATTGGTTTAGAAAGCGCTTTGAATTAAACGTAAATCAAGAAATTGATTTGGACTAAGTTGAAACATCAAGCCCAACCACGAGTCCCTCGTTACTTCTTATATTGAATACCGTATCATCCTCAAAAATAAGGTACTGCCCTTTAATCCCCACAAGAACACCTTCGTATTGTGGTGTTTTTGTGAGTTTCAAACTAATTGGTTTTTCAGGATATTGTTCAACGGGGAACAACAAATTCAACGGTTGGTTATTCGCCAAAAAATAAGGCTTCACCTGTTCTGGCAAATAAGGTTCAAGTTGATTACGCCAAACCATCAAATCTTCATTAGAGGATTTTCCTTTGAGCATTTCACGCCAATTTGTTTTGTCACTTATGTGTTTTTTCAGAGCAACTTCGGCTACTCCTGCCAAATAACGGTTGGGTACTTCCAAAATTTCTAAAGCCATTTCGGCACCTTGATCAATCCACCGTGTGGGTAATTGTGTTTTGCGGGTCACTCCTACCTTTACATTGCTCGAGTTGGCTAAATATACGATATGAGGTTGAAGCTGTACCTTTTTTTCGAATTTTAAATCGCGTTCTTCAATCCCTAAATGCGCTTTACTTTTTTCGGGATACATGACCCAGTCGGCAGTTTGTGGCAATTCAAAAAAACAAGATTTACAAAATCCTTGTCTGAAGGTGACTTCCGTACTACCACAATTCAAACATTGGTATCCTAAAAATTTTAATTTTAGCTTTTTTTGTAATAATTGACGGAGTTGAATAAAGGCTTCATCAAGAATTAAAAAATAATTTATAGGGGTCGAAAGCTCGGTTTTCATTTTTGTCAGGACACCTTTGTAAAGCATAGAGATTTTTTGTTAAATTTAACCTTGTAAATATAGCTAATTTTATGGCATTCCCTTTAGTAAATTCGGTTGCATCTTGGTTTTTAAAGAAACGTTTTCATCAAATTGATCTGTTTTTAAAATACCCCTATGAAGTTCAAAATGAGCTTCTTACAAACCTTTTGGAATTAT
>NZDM01000053.1 GCA_002690085.1 Flavobacteriaceae bacterium | reverse complement strand
TTGCCCGCTTGGTTTTGGAGCTCTTCTTGGCTCATGATAATGTCTGGCAATTGCATGTCTCCCTCCCCTTTGCCTGGGGACATTTCCATTTGCATTTCCATAGAGTTTAGCACATTGCTAAGCATGTCTGCCAGGTTGTTTGTGGCTGTTACAGCGTATTGTTGGGCGCCTGCGGCTTGAAAAGGTCGGTTTTCCGAAAAGAGCTCAAGAGACCTGTCAATGTTGTAATAGACGTTAGATATCTCTTTGTTGACTTTTTCGGCAATGCTTGGTTGGCGTAAGGATATTACAAATAGGCTGTCATCTACGTGTTCAAAATGGGTTCGTATGTTTTTTTGGTCAACCAAGTTGGCGGCGTACTCAAGCTGTTGCCCTTGGCTAGATTTAAAGCGCTGCATTAACACTTCTTGTTCAAAAGAAAAAAGCAAAAGATTGTCTAGAATTTGGCGAAGCATCTCAACATCCTCTTGCATTTGTTTTTGGCCGCCCCCGGACATTTTTTGCGCCATTTGACTTGCCAGCTGAAGCATTTTGAGGGCTGCTTTCTTTTGAGCTTTCTGGGCTTTTTTGGTTGGTTTTTGGTCCTTATTTGAGCCTTCTTGCTGTTCATTTTGTTGCAGCTGTTTCTTTGCGTCTGCCTGGTCTTTTTGAATTGAGCGCTCTTCTATTGATGTATCGGGCATAGCGGTTGGCTTTGACAGCTCTTTATTCTTTTCGCGGAGCTGTTCGAGCTGTTCCGCCAGCTTATTAAACGCCTTGTTGATTTCGTCCTGGTTTTCCGAGGTGTTTTCACCCACCTCCTTATCTGACAAGCTTCGCTGTTTTTCGCCTAAGGCCTCTAACTCTTTTTGAATCTGCTTAGCCTTTTGTTTAACGTAATAGCGCTTAGTTAATTCAAGCATTTGCTCAAGGCTCCTTTGTTTGCTTTTGTTTTGTTTGGCCATGTCCTCTAAGCGCTCCATCAAATCTTCTTTTTCTAGCCCCTTGGCAAGCGCTTTTAGTTCGTTTAACAGTTTTTCGTCTTGTTCCAGTTGTTTGTTTTGGCGCGCAAGTCGGTCCTTTAGCGCCTCTCTTAAAGGGCTCGGCGTGTCTTTATCAATTTGTTCCAAGGCCTGGTCCATTTTTTTATTGTAGTTTTTTATAATCTCATCCTGTTGCTTTTGACGCTCTAAAAACGCTTTTATTTTTTCTCTATCGTTGAAGGTAAGCGCGTCCTTTTGTTGCTGATTTTGCTTTAAAGCCTCGAAAGCGGCTTCTTGTTGCTCAATTTTTGAAAACGCCTTTTCTAGCCCGTCGAGAGCGTTCCTTTGTTTGCTTAATTGTTCTGATTTTAGAGTTTGTTGGCTTTTGTGTCTAAAAGAAAATACAGGAGACCTTGTACTGTTTGGTTTGGGAAAAGGGTAGTTGTCAAAGGCCTCGAAATACAAATCATAAGCCGTGTCTGGAATGAGATCAATGTTATTAGGGAAAGTGTAAGAAAAGTCGAGGTTGTCTTTGTTGAAATTGGAAATCTCTATTGTTTTTCTTAAGTCCTTTCTGCCGCTTGGAAAATAGTTTAAGCTTAAAGATGTTATCCCGTAATCATCACTCATTTGACCATAAAAAAACATCGATTCATTCAGGGTGTTTGTGGTTTGAGCTTGAACTATAATTTCTGGAGGCATGTCTTTAATTACGCGAACTGTGAAATCCAAGATTTCATGATTTTTTAAAAGCGTGTTGTTGGTTGTTATGCGATAATCCAAGTCCGCGTAAACGGAGCGGGACAGCAGAAACTGGTCCCCGTTTTTTTTAAAGTAGTCGGTTTTAGGGTCTTCAATAAAGGAGATAGTGTCTGTGGCGGCGGCCGAAAGTAGCCAGCTCAAGACAGTGCCTTCCGGTACTGTTATGTTTCCAAAATTTGAAAGCGTTGTGTTCTTTTTTTTAATGTATTCAGGAAATTTGATCGCAAGCTTGGAGCCAATTATTTTAGGGGCTTTGATCACTTTTAAAGTGTGGAGCTTAGACTTGATGTCGCCTGAAAAGAGTTGAAAATGAATGTCATTTTTGGGTTGGGAGAATTCAAATAGAAAGCGGCGGCTGTTGAGGGTTTTTAAAAAGAAGGTTTGATTGTCAAACTGAATCTGGACCGCTTCTGGAATAACGTCTCCTTTGATGTCAACCCCAAGTTCAAAAGCAACACCCTCAATCGTTTGAAGTGTGTTATTTGAAACATGAAAAAAGAAAGGGGGTGGCGCGGTATAAGTGGTCTTATAGTCCACCATGCGCTTAAAACTTTTCTCAATACTGTCTTCTTTGCCAAACAAATAAAATGGCGCTAAGATTAAAAGCGGGGCGATGGCGTATTTCAAATACTTTAAATTGTCCTTAAGTTCAACGGCGCGCTCAAATGAAAATGGATTGAATTGAAGTGTTTTTTGCTGAATGCTTGCCAAAACAAGCTCTGAGTCTCCTTGCTTTTTGATCTGAATTGTGTTGAGCAGCTTATCTTTAATCTCAGGAAAAGCTGCGCCAATTAATGCCGCCGCTTCTTGGTTGTCAATACCGTTTTTAATCTTAAAATATTTGGTGGCGGGGACAAAAATAAGTGTGTAAAATAAAAAAGTTTCAAAAGCTAAGAGACACCAAAAAACAAGACCCCTCCCTGTTGATGGAAGCCAAAAAAAATGTTCAATGAAAACCCAGAAAAGCGCATACAACATTCCAAGCCCAAAAAACAACATACCGCCCCTTATAAGGGCGCTTAAATAATAGCGCCTTATGAATTTGTCGAGTTTGACTTGAATTTCATTAAAAGGATCCAATGGCATAAAATTAGACGTAAATCTACAATAATATTAATCATCTAAAAAAAGAACAAGAGAGACTAATATTTCGTTTGGGGGTTCGCCTTAAGCGGTCTATCTTTGTGGCAACAATAAAAACAATGGAAACAGCGATACGCGTTCGATTTGCTCCTAGCCCTACTGGCCCGCTCCACGTAGGCGGGGTGCGCACGGCTTTATTCAATTATCTCTTTGCAAAAAAACACAACGGGGTCTTTGTTTTGCGGATTGAAGATACTGACCAAAACAGGTGTGTTGATGGTGCTGAAGGCTACATTGCTGATGCGTTGAGCTGGTGTGGAATTCCATTTGATGAAGGGCCGGGGAAAAACGGCGGTTACGGTCCTTATAAACAAAGCAAGCGTCGAGCTATTTATGAAAAACATCTAAAAATATTGTTGGACAAAGGCCTCGCTTATTATGCGTTTGATGCGCATGAAGATTTAGACCGTGAGCGTAAAAATCACGAGGCCAAAGGAAAAACTTTTATTTATAATTGGCACAACAGGTCCCGCGGTCGGCTTGTCAACTCTTTGGTTTTATCAAAAGACGAGGTTCAAAAGAGGATTGATAGCGGCCTACCATATGTAGTTCGTTTTTTAACCCCAAAAGACACTGTGATACACTTGTCTGATATGGTCAGAGGGGAAATTGAGATTGACAGCAATACATTGGACGACAAAATTTTATTCAAATCTGACGGCATGCCAACCTACCACTTAGCGAACGTCGTAGACGACCATTTGATGAAAATTTCTCATGTAATTAGAGGCGAAGAATGGTTGCCGTCCCTTGCTTTACACCAGTTGCTCTATACTGCTTTTGGATGGAAGGCTCCAAAATTTGCGCATTTGCCTTTGATACTAAAACCCAGCGGAAAAGGCAAGCTCAGCAAACGCGATGGAGATAAACTAGGATTTCCGGTGTTTCCGATTGCGTGGAATAGCGGCGAGTCCTACACTGCAGGTTATAGAGAGTCTGGGTATTTTCCTGATGCCGTAATTAATTTTTTAGCTTTTTTAGGCTGGAATCCTGGAACAGAAAAAGAATTTTTTAAGCTTGATGAGTTGGTTGAGAGCTTTGATCTAAAGCAAGTTAACAAAGCAGGTGCGCGTTTCGATCCTGAAAAAATCCTGTGGTTTAATCGCCACTACCTTCAAAACAAAACAAACACTGTGTTGGCTGAGAGAATGATCGCGGAAAATGAAATCCTCAAGCCTGTAGATTCTAAGTATATCGCGCTTGTTGTTGGGCTTGTAAAAGAGCGCGCCAACCTCAGTTCTGATTTGTGGGGGCTTTGTCATTACTTCTTTGAGGCGCCAAAAACATACAACGAGAAAGGCCTCAAAAAAGCATGGAAGGCAGAGAGCGAGGGTTTAATGTCGGATCTGTCTGCGGCGCTTGATCGTTTTAATGACAAATCCTCAGAGACCTTGAGGTCGGAATTCAGTCAGTGGATTGAAGAGCAGGGGGTTGGGTTTGGAAAAGTCATGATGCCATTAAGGCTGGCCCTTGTTGGGGCCTTAGAGGGGGCTGATGTTTTTGATATTATACACTGTATTGGAAAAGCCGAGGCAATTTTCAGAATCAAGGCGCTAATAGATAAAGCCTAGCCCCCTCCATTTATCACGCAAAATTAGTTACTTTTGTTTGCCATTAAGCTTTACTAGACAACTAATGAAACACATTCGTAATTTTTGCATCATTGCTCATATTGATCACGGCAAAAGCACGCTAGCGGATCGCTTGTTAGATTTTACTGGGTCTGTTACAGATCGGGAAAAGCAAAATCAGCTTCTGGACAATATGGATCTCGAAAGAGAGCGGGGTATTACCATCAAATCTCACGCAATTCAAATGGAGTATGAGCTAAATGGAGTCTCTTATGTTTTAAATCTGATTGACACGCCTGGTCATGTCGATTTCAGCTATGAAGTTTCTAGGTCAATTGCGGCTTGCGAAGGTGCTTTATTGGTGGTTGATGCAGCGCAAAGCATTCAGGCGCAGACCATTTCTAATTTATATTTGGCGCTTGAAAACGATCTAGAAATTATCCCTGTGCTTAATAAAGTAGACCTTCCAAGTGCAAACCCAGAAGAAGTCACAGATGATATCGTAGATTTATTGGGATGTGACCCATCTGAAGTTATCCCTGCTAGCGCAAAAACAGGTGTTGGTATTGAGTCGATTTTAGAGGCGATTATCAATCTTGTTCCGCCCCCAGAAGGTGATGAAAACGCGCCACTACAGGCGCTGGTTTTTGACTCGGTTTATAATTCTTTTCGTGGCGTAGAAACCTACTTCAAAGTTGTTAACGGCAGTATTCAAAAAAACCAGAAGGTTAAATTTCTCGCCACAGGAAAAACCTACGGTGCAGATGAGGTAGGGACCCTCAACTTAACACAAACACCAAAAAAAGAAATTAAAACCGGCGATGTTGGGTATTTAATTACCGGTATTAAGGATGCACGCGATGTGAAGGTTGGAGACACAATCACTGATGCCCAACAGCCTACAACTCGTGCGGTTGAGGGGTTTGAGGATGTAAAACCCATGGTTTTTGCAGGAATATACCCTGTAGATACTGAAGAATACGAAGAATTGAGGTCTTCAATGGAAAAGCTGCAGCTGAATGACGCTTCGTTGGTTTTTCAGGCGGAAAGTTCAGCGGCTCTTGGTTTTGGGTTTCGCTGCGGTTTTTTAGGAATGCTGCACTTGGAAATTATACAAGAGCGGCTTGAGCGCGAGTTCAATATGACAGTAATTACAACGGTTCCCAATGTGTCTTACCAGGCCTACACCCGAAAAAACCCTGAGGACCCTATATTGCTGAACAACCCGTCGGACCTTCCGGAGCCATCAACAATAGACCGAATTGAGGAGCCCTTTATCAAGGCTTCCATTATTACAAAATCAGACTATGTTGGGAATGTAATGTCGTTGTGTATTGAAAAACGCGGTCAAATTACCAACCAAACATATCTAACCACAGAGCGAGTAGAATTGACTTTTGACATGCCTTTAGCGGAAATCGTTTTTGATTTTTACGACCGATTAAAAACTGTTTCGAAAGGGTACGCTTCTTTTGATTACTCCCCCATTGGGCTAAGAGTATCAAAGCTTGTTCGTGTTGATGTGTTGCTCAACGGCCAAGCAGTAGATGCTTTGTCCGCGCTAATTCACCTTGACAACGCACAAAAAATTGGTCGCAAGATGTGTTCAAAATTAAAAGAATTAATTCCTCGGCAGCAATTTGACATTCCAATCCAGGCGGCAATTGGTGCTAAAATAATTTCTAGAGAAACCGTTAAGGCTGTGCGGAAAGACGTTACGGCCAAATGTTATGGAGGAGACATCTCTCGTAAAAGAAAGCTCCTAGAAAACCAAAAGAAAGGAAAAAAGCGAATGCGTCAAGTGGGGAGTGTTGAAATCCCGCAAGAAGCCTTTATGGCTGTTCTTAAATTAAACGACTAGCTTTTGTGTGCGTTTTTTTTTTTAAGATAAAGTGCTATCTTTAAATACAATAAAATTTAGATTCTACCGACGTTTAGAGCGTGCTTTTGCTTTCCGCGTGTGGACAAAAAAAGATTCATCCTTTTAACTATGACTTTATACCCTTTAAATGTTGGCAACTTTAAGCTTGATGGGGGGGCTATGTTTGGTGTGGTGCCAAAGTCCATTTGGAACAAAAGTAATCCTTCTGATCAAAACAACATGATTGATGTGGCGGCACGCTGCCTGTTAATCGAAGACGGTGGGCGCCTAATCCTTATAGACACTGGGATGGGAAACAAGCAATCAAGCAAGTTTTTTAATTACTATTATCGTTGGGGAGAGCAGGGGGTTGAACCCGCTTTAGCAAAACACGGGTTCCATAAAGACGACATTACGGACGTATTTTTAACACACCTGCATTTTGACCATTGTGGTGGTGGTGTGGAGCGAAACTTAAAAAACGAAAGGCTTCAGCTTACTTTTAAAAACGCCAAATACTGGACCAACGAGCAACACTGGTGTTGGGCAAAAAACCCAAATAGTCGTGAGAAAGCGTCTTTTCTGAAAGAAAACATAGAGCCTATTGAGGCTTCTGGGCACTTAAACTTCATTAAAACGCCCGAGGGAAACATTCTAAAAAACAGCCCGCTAGGTTTTGATATTTTGTTTTCGGATGGCCATACAGAAAAACAAATGATACCAATAATCCGCTACAAAGAAAAAACAATCTGCTTTATGGCGGATCTCTTGCCAACAGCAGGACACCTGCCAATTCCCTTTGTAACGGGCTATGATGTAAGGCCGCTAGTAACACTTAAAGAAAAAGAAGCCTTGTTAAATCTTGCTGCAAAACATAATTATTACTTATTTTTGGAACATGACTCGCAACATGAACTCATTACTGTAAAACACACAGAAAAAGGGGTGCGTCTGAACGAAACTTATTTAATTAAATCAATTCTTTAATATTATGATAATTCTTAAAAAATCTAATCCTCTCAAAATCTTTATTGTTTTCGGCTACCTGCTCTTTAGCGGTTGTGGCTCAACCGCGCCTATTCTTTCTACGCCTATTGAAAACATAGACCAAACACCTGTGAAAATTTCTGACCTGTCAGAAAAAGAAGAACAATTCTGGAGCCATTTAGACCTTATAAAAGACACCATACCTGGAGTAAGTCTTGAGCTTGCTTATGAAAAGTTGGTGAAGCCCAAAAGCAAGACAGTGATTGTCGCCGTTATCGACTCTGGTATTGATATTTCTCACGAAGACCTCAATGCTAATGTTTGGATTAATGAAGATGAAATTCCCAACAATGGAATTGACGACGATAAAAACGGATACGTAGACGATATAAACGGCTGGAACTTTCTTGGAGAGTCGTGCAACGAACAGCTTGAATATGTAAGGCTGTTGGCTTCTAATGACACGTCTAATCCCCGCTTTGAAGAGGCAAAGAAACTACACGAAGAGGAGGTCTCGAAATACAGCGGAACTAGAGAAAGATACTCTGCAATAGTTACACGACTAAAGTCCTCTAGCGCCGCACTTTTAGAATATTTAGATAAAGACAGTTTTACAAAAGATGAGATTCTTGCTATAAAAACAGAGGACGCGGACCTAACAGGGCATTTGGAGGTTATTAAACAAGCTTATGGTTTTGGGTATGACTCAATTGCTGAGCTTGTTGAAGAGCTTGATGGCTACTTAAAAAGCTTGAATGAGCGCCTGGATTACTATCTAAATATCGATTTTGATGGGCGTAGTGTTGTGGGGGATGACCCAGACAATCTTGACGATCGCGACTATGGAGACAACAATGTAATGCCAAAAAATGGTAGTATCCACGGCACACATGTCTCCGGAATTATTGCAGCGGTTCGTAACAACGGCTTGGGTTCGAACGGAGCGGCCAACAATGTGAAAATCATGGCGATTAGAAATACTCCTAACGGAGATGAATATGACAAAGATGTTGCGTTAGGTGTTTATTACGCCGTTGATAACGGCGCTAAAATTATCAACATGAGTTTTGGTAAAAGCTTTTCACCTCATAGTGATTGGGTAAGAGACGCTATTGCTTATGCTGCAAAAAAGGATGTTTTAATTGTAGCTGCCGCTGGAAATGACTCAAAAAATACAGATGAAGGGCAATACTACCCTAACGACCAAATTGGTGTTGGCGAGGAAGTTAGTGATACTTTTTTAAAGGTAGGCGCCACCACTTATGATTACGGTTCAGGAATTATTTCTGGTTTTTCTAATTACGGGAAAAGTAGTGTTGATGTGTTTGCGCCAGGGTCAAGAATTTACGCAACGGTGCCTGATGGAAAATATCGTTTTTTACAAGGAACCTCTATGGCCTCTCCATTGGTGGCGGGCATTGCAGCGCTTGTGCTTTCACAATACCCAAAGCTTAGCGCAGCCGAACTTAAACAGATATTAATGAATTCTGGTTTGCCTATCGTTAAAAAGGTGAGCTTAGGCAATGATGCTGTTGTTCCTTTTTCAGAATTATCTAAATCTGGGCGGCTTGTTAATGCTTATAACGCCTTAATTATGGCGTCTAAAATATCCAGGTAGCTGCATGAAAAGCCGGTGTCTTTTATTATTCAATATCGCAGTGGTTTTTTGTTGGGTCGCGGTTAGCGCACAAAGAAGCGAGCCTTCTGGTTATTGGCAACAACACATAAACTATAATATTGAGGTCGACATAAACGTAGAAACATCTCAATATGAAGGCAGACAAAGAGTTGTTTATACTAATAATTCGCCAGACAAGCTTGTGCGCGCATTCTTTCACCTTTATTTTAATGCTTTTCAGCCGGGTAGTGAAATGGATGTTCACTCTAGGAACATCGCAGACCCTGACTCCAGGGTCATGGGGCGCATCGAAAAATTAGAAAAAAAAGATCAAGGCTATTTAAGGGTTTATTCAATAAAACAAGATGGTGTTGAAATAAGCGGTCATGTGGCGGGAACTGTATTAGAGGTTAACCTTAATAAACCCATAATGCCCGGAGAAAGCACTGTTTTTGATATGGTTTTTTCCGGTCAAGTCCCCTTGATAATAAGAAGGGCTGGAAAACAAAATAAGGAGGGGGTTGCGCTGTCTATGGCGCAGTGGTATCCTAAGCTTGCAGAATACGATTTTGAGGGCTGGCATGCAGACCCTTATATCGCCCGGGAGTTCCACGGGGTTTGGGGGGATTTTGATGTTAAATTGACCATTGATAAAAATTTTGTAGTTGGTGGAACAGGTTATTTACAAAACCCTGAGGCAGTCGAAATCTCTTCAAACAAAAGTCCTGGCAAAAACACTTGGCACTTCATCGCCCCAAATGTTCATGATTTCACTTGGGCCGCTGACCCAGATTACATACATGACAGCTTACAAATGGAGGGGGGGCCAAAGCTTCACTTCTATTACAAAAAGAATTTGGCCGATGAACAATTGAAGGACTGGAAGAAACTACAGCCTATAACAGCTAAATTAATGCGTTTTTTTAATGAAAATGTTGGCCCATATCCATACGAGCAGTACTCTGTTATTCAGGGTGGTGATGGTGGTATGGAATACGGGATGTGTACGCTCATTACGGCAAACAGGTCCTTTGAAAGCTTGGTTGGGGTGACAGCTCACGAGCTTGCCCACAGTTGGTTTCAGTTTGTTTTGGCAACAAATGAGAGCAAACACGAGTGGATGGACGAGGGCTTTACAGAATATTATTGTACACAGGCAGAGGCTTCAATTATGGGGGTGGATGAAGAGAGGGTGTTTAAAACATCCTACGATCGTTATAGAAAACTCGCACTTAGTGGGGTGGAGCAACCACAAACAACCCACGCAGATCGCTATAGGTTTAATGCTAGTTATGGAGTTTCGGCTTATACAAAGGGTTCTATTTTTTTAAGGCAATTAAAGCATATTATTGGCACTGTTGCTTTTGATAAGGCCATTAAAGACTATTTTTCACTCTGGTCTTTCAAGCACCCGACTCCCAATGATTTTATCCGTTGTGCTGAAAAATCTTCTGGGGCTGAATTAGACTGGTATCTAACAGATTGGTCCAAGACAACCAACACAATTGATTATGCTATCGATTCCGTTACTGTGTCGGGGGGTGTGGTAAAAGTGGATTTGAATAGGATTGGTTTAATGCCAATTCCTGTTGAAGTAGAGGTTCTTTATAAGGGGGGTGCGGAAGAAAAATTTTACATTCCACTTCAAATGATGCGGGCAGAAAAACCCCTCTCCGAAAAAACAATCCTATTAAAAGATTGGGCCTGGGCGCACCCTAATTATAGCTTTGATTTTGTGAAAAATGGGGAAATTAAGTCAATAACCCTGGACCCCGATAATAAAATAGCTGATGTTAATTTGGGCAACAACAGCTACATAAAAGACACTCTTGAATAAGTTAAAAGGAAGGCAAAATATAACAACACTATTTGAAACTGGTGAAAAAATCTTTATACACCCTTTATGTCTTTTTTATAAAAAAAACAGTGAAATGGCTTACGGAATTAGTGTTGGAAAGCGGTCATTTTCTTTGGCTGTGGAAAGGAATAAAATAAAAAGACTGCTGCGTGAGGGTGTGAGAAAACATTTGTTTTCTGCGTTTGACGGCCTTGAGGGTAATTGTCACTTTATGGTTTTATATTTAGACAAGAAAAAACCCGCTCCTGATGAGCTTGAGGGAGCCTTCAAAAGATTAGTAAAACAAATAAAAAAAGAGCTGTTTTGAAAAATAAAATAAAAAAACGTTTTGCATTTATATTCTTTTCTTTGCTTATTGTGTTGACTCTTAGCTCGTTTAAAACCGATTTTTTTGAAATTGCTAAACAAATAGAAATATACAACTCGCTTTTCAAAGAAATTAACATGAACTATGTGGACGAAACAAACCCTGCTGAACTTATGGAAACAGGGGTTAAAAAAATGTTATCCGAACTAGACCCCTACACCGTTTACAGCAGCGAACAGGATGTTGAAAATGCAAAAATGCGCCGTTCCGGGGATTTTGTTGGTATTGGTGCAAACCTTCGCTTTATTAATGAGGCGCTAACTGTTACTGAGCTGTATAAGGGTTGTTCTGCCGATAAAGGGGGAATAAGGCCTGGAGATGTAATTCGTAAAATTAACGGCATCAGTGTTGATAATTCCAGCAATGGTGTTGATGTCTTGCTTGGTGGTAAAAAAAACTCTGTTGTAGATATTACATATGTAAGAAACAATGTTAGTAAAACAATTTCCCTTAGTAGAGACGGAAGAAAAGAAAAAGCCGTGCCCTTGTTTAGGCTGCTTGAAAATGATATTGGTTATATTGCTCTAACACGGTTTTCAAGAGGAGCGGCTAGGGAAG
>NZDM01000052.1 GCA_002690085.1 Flavobacteriaceae bacterium | reverse complement strand
ATTAAGTTAAGTGATGGGAAAACAGGCTGGATTCCTAATGATGCCTTTAAACCCTTGTAGTTGTTTTTTTTGGTTTTTTTTTGCTTTTTTTTTACAAACAAATAATTTAATTTTGTGCGGGTTTCGGTTAGTCCGCTGGCGGATTATGGTCCATTCAACTTTAAACGCGTAAAAAAACAAAAAAATGAATAAACTGTTTTCAAATATTAAAGGGGACGCCTTTGGTGGCATCACAGCAGGCATTGTCGCTTTGCCTTTGGCGCTAGCTTTTGGTGTGTCTTCAGGTTTAGGCCCAAGCGCAGGGCTTTATGGTGCGATCTTTATAAGCTTCTTTGCGGCGCTTTTTGGTGGCACCAACACGCAAATTTCTGGGCCAACAGCTCCAATGACAGCTGTAAGTATGGTCATTATTGCAGGAATTATTGCTGCAAATGACGGTGACGTAAACAAAGCATTGCCCTCAATTTTAATGGTTTTTTTGTTGGCGGGTGTGATGCAAATAGGTCTTGGGTTTTTGGGTTTAGGAAAATACATCAAATATATCCCCTATCCCGTTGTTTCTGGATTTATGACTGCTATTGGGCTAATTATTTTACTAACACAGATCCAGCCTACCCTTGGGTATGCACCAAAAAATGACATTGAATATGTTAACCAATTTAAAACTCAAGGAAAAGAAGTGGTGTTGCAAAAGCTTTTAAGAGATGAGGTTGGTGAGAGCCTAATGAGTCTTGAGGCTTTAAGCGAGGCTGCTGATAAGGCGGGTAGAATTAGTGACGAGAGCATATTGGCTGAGGCTAAAACATTAGCCGCAAAGGAGGCGTCTGGAACCATCGGGGCGATAAAAACACTTCCTAATGCACTCGGTAATATAAACTTTCTTGAATTGTTGCTTTCACTAGCGACGATATTTATAATTTACGGTTTTAAAAGAATTACATCTGCTGTTCCTAGCACCCTTGTTGCCCTAATCATTGTCTCGTCTGCAGCATTCTTTTTGGGCCTAGACTATACTCCTATTGAAAAGATTCCTGAGGGGCTTCCGGTTCCGCAGCTAGAAATATTTTCTAGCTTTAGCTTTAGTAGCATCAGTCCGTATATAATTACCGCTTTAACTCTTTCTTTGCTTGGTGCAATTGACTCCCTTCTTACAAGCGTAGTTGCTGATAATATGACCAAAACCAAGCATAACTCTAACAAAGAATTGGTTGGTCAGGGAATTGGGAACAGTATCGCCGCTGTTTTTGGCGGAATTCCAGGGGCTGGAGCAACAATTCGAACAGTAGTAAACATCCAATCTGGGGGAAAAACAAGGCTTTCTGGAATGATTGCTGGCATTTTGCTTTTGTTTATTTTGCTTGCCCTTGGACCTATTGCGTCAAAAATTCCTGCTGCTGTACTTTCCGGGATCTTAATAACTGTTGGTATTGGTGTTATGGACTACAAGGGGTTGAAGGCTATTCCTGTTTTACCAAAAGACATCTCTCTTGGTCCTGTTAAGCTAAGTTCTGAGGTTCTTATTATGCTAACAGTTTTATTATTATCAACTTTTTGGGACCTTATTTTTGCCGTTGGGATTGGGCTCTTAATCTCATGCTTAATGTTCATGAAATTAATTGGAGACTCCACTGCAAAACGATCAAACCTTGAGTCCCTTAGAGAGGAGGCTTGGCCAGATGAAGAAGGCTTTCCGGTTGCGCTCAAAGATGTGGTTTACATCAAGCATATCAAAGGCCCTTTATTCTTTGGTTACACTTCAGAGTTTCAAGAAATGCTTAAAATGATTCCTAGCAGTGCTAAAAGAGTTGTATTTCGACTTAGTAGAATGCAGTACATGGACCAAACGGGGCTGTATGTAATGGAAGATGCGCTTAAAGACCTAAAGGCTAAGGGTGTCAATGTCGATTTTGTTGGACTCTTAGATCAGCCGCGCTACATGATGGAGCGCGCCGATATTATTCCCGGCCTTGTCGCCGAGAGCGAAGTTTACGAGAACTTCAAGATATATTTGAAACAGCTGGCCCAATAGCTGTTGTTTGTTAAATAATTAACCTTTCATGGTTGAGGAAGCTCTAGTATATTTAGTGGGGAATTGTCGCCAGCAATATTGGGTAATATTGCTGGGGCTATAGCCTGCACCGGTTTGCAAAAAACAGATTCTGCAATAGAGGTTTCCGATACAATAGGCAGGTTTGTGTTTAACGCGTCAAGAACCATCAATACTACGGAAATAAGCACTGCCACCTTGAGTCCGCCAAAAAACCCTCCAAGTGCTTTGTTTAGAATCCCTAAGTATGCAAGACTAGCTAGTTTAGTAAGGGCCTTCCCCACAAAAGAAATTGCGAAAAAAATCGCAAGAAAGGTGATAATAAAGGCGATTATGCTTACTGTGTTTTCGGACCAATCAAAATTCTTGGTTATAAGCACACCTGCATGATTGCTGAATCGTGCGGCACCATATGCGCCTATAAAAATGGCGAGCAGCGACGCAACCTCAACAAGCAGGCCCCTATAAAGACCTTTAGCGGCTCCAAAGCCTATTAGGGTGACTAAAACTATATCGATTACGGTCATTGAAAATGTTTTATAGTTGGTTTTTAATCAGGTTATTAAACCTTCGAAATTTACAAAATAATTGTTGAAAGCTAAGAGGGTATTAAAAAATAGGTTGTTTGAAAGTATTTTCTTTAAGACAGCTTTATTTATTAAGTTTTATTAAATTTGAATTTTATTTTTTTAATGACTAATTATATAAAAAAACTTGTTAAAGAGGTTGATGACTTTTCGGCGGAAAACTTGTCTGCCGTTGAAGATTTTCGTGTTAGATTTTTAGGGAAAAAGGGTGTTATTAATGGTTTGTTTGAGAAGTTTAAGGCGGTCCCAGATGACGAAAAAAAATCCTATGGTGAGGCCATTAACGGATTAAAGAAGGTGGCTCAAGACAAAGTAAATACCCTAAAAAGTTCCTTGCGTAGAAGTCAAGGCGGTAGTAAAGAATACATAGACCACACACGCCCTGGCGACCCCTTTTTGATTGGGGGTAGACATCCTGTTTCACTTGTAAAAAATCGAATTATTGATATTTTTTCTCGTATTGGCTTCAATGTAAGTGAGGGTCCTGAAATTGAAGATGATTGGCATAATTTTACGGCACTTAATTTGCCCGAACACCACCCTGCAAGGGACATGCAAGACACTTTTTTTGTTCAGACAGATCCGGATATTTTGCTTCGTACCCACACCAGCTCAGTACAAGTTCGTTATATGGAAAACAACACCCCCCCAATTCGTACTATCTCACCTGGTAGGGTGTATAGGAATGAGGCGATTTCTGCAAGATCTCATTGTTTCTTTCACCAAATTGAAGGCTTATATATCGATAAAGAAGTTAGTTTTTCTGACCTCAAACAAACCCTTCAGTTTTTTACCGAGTCCCTTTTTGGGAAGTCTAAAATTCGGTTACGTCCATCCTACTTCCCTTTTACAGAGCCCAGTGCCGAGGTGGACGTCTATTGGGGCCTGGAAACAGAAACAGATTACAAAATGACCAAAGGCACCGGTTGGTTAGAAATAATGGGGTGCGGAATGGTAGACCCAAATGTATTGACAAACTGTGGTATCGATGCTAAAAAATATTCCGGGTTTGCTTTTGGTATGGGCATTGACCGCATTGCTTTATTGCTTCATCAAATCAATGACATTCGTCTTTTAAGCGAAAACAACTTGCGGTTCCTAGAACAGTTTAAAAGCACATTCTGATTTAGAAAAATTAATCTAGTTTATTAGCGAGGGCCTTAAATGCTTGTTTGGGGTTTTGGTGGTGGTATAAAATATTATAAACCGCATTAATGATTGGCGTACGTGCGGGAGTTGCTTTTTTATTATTAATTTCGAAAGCGCTTTTTGTTGCATAATAGCCTTCAGCCACCATACTCATCTCTATTTGTGCTGATTTGACAGTATATCCTTTCCCAATCATGTTGCCAAACATTCTGTTGCGCGAAAAAGTGGAGTAGCCTGTTACCAACAGATCTCCCAAATAGACCGTTTCGTTAATTTTTCGCTTCATTTTATATACCTTTTTAATGTACCGTTTCATTTCTCGAATGGCGTTGCTCATTAAAACGCTTTGAAAATTATCCCCGTAGCCAAGGCCATGAGAAATTCCTGCAGCAATGGCATATATGTTTTTTAACATCGCGGCATGCTCTGCGCCAATAACATCATCGTGCGTGTTTGTTTGAATATAGTGACTGGAAAGTTTGGACGCTATTTCCTCTGCATTGGGCTTGCTTTTACAGGCGATCGTTAAATAGGATAGGCGCTCTAATGCTACCTCCTCTGCATGACAAGGCCCTCCAATAACCGCAACTTGGTCTTGCGGAATTTTTTTTATTTTATGAAAATATTCTCCTGCCAAAAGTCCAGATTCCGGTAAAATTCCTTTAACGGCTGAAACAATTATTTTGGCAGAAACGTCAACCGTCATTAGCTCTATTTGCGCATGAAGAAAGGCGGAGGGAATTGCAAAAATCAGAACGTCTGCAGCTGTTGCTGCCTGGTTAATGTCTGTACTTATAATTAATTGTTTGGAGTCAAACTCAACAGAAGACAAATAAGACGGGTTGTGTTTTTCTACAATAATGTAATGCGCCGTTTGGGGATTGCGAACATACCAATGAACTGTTTGTAAATTTTCACACAACATTTTTACAATGGCAGTAGCCCAACTCCCACTTCCAAAAACAGCATATTTTAGTTCTGAAGCCATAAATTAATTGAACTTTTGCTGAAGGATTTCTAAAAACCGTGTTTCATAGTCGCCTTTGTCCTCCCAGTTGCTATAGTCGGGCTTGATAATATTCTGAATAAAATCTGATATTTCCTCAAAAGAGTCCATAGTGTTGAGCTGAGAAATGACCCGGTCGTAGTCTTCGTTGTTGTTTTGAAACAAGTGATTGACAAAAGCGAGCCTGTCATTAAGGCCGATTTGAAATCCTGTTTTTTTTAACTCCTCGTCTAAAGAGGTCTTTTTAATTGCCGCTAAAGAATCGTCCGTAGCCAGCGCTTCTTCAGGTTCAGATTCAGAGTCAAGAGGCTCAAAAATAGGTAACTGTCCAAAGCTGGATGACAATTCAGACAGGTCTTCTTCGACAAAGTCCGAGCTATTAACCTCATCCACTAAAGCGTCAACAGCAGCAGTTTCTTGGGGCATCTGAGCAACAATATCTTTTATTTTCTCGGTAGCGGGCTCCATAAGCGGCTCGCTAGGCTGATTATCCATATTGACATATACTTTTTCGTCTATTTCAACAGTGTCTGAAACTTTATTGTTAATGGCGCCTTCAAGGGCGTTGAAAAATGACGCATCTGTCGCAACCTCTTCAGGTATTTCACCATTGAAATGCGTCTGTAAAAACCTAAGAATCGAAATTTTTTGATAGAGCAAGGCAACTTCATCTTGCATTTTATTTAAGTCTTCCCTTCCTGTCAGCTTTAAAACGCGGTGGGCAATACTTATAAGTTCAGATTCTAATTTCTTTTTCATATGATTTTTAATCTTGGTTAAATTTCGGCCTTACAGCTATAAAATAAGCGTTATAAATTAGTTTTAGATAGATGCTTTAATTTTTAGTAAATTTACAGAGACTTAATATATACATTCATAAAATCTTTGTCTGTGCTAAAATTACAAAATGTTTCTTGAAAATACAGTAAACGCGAAAGAACAATTTGGGTGGATTGAGGTTATCTGCGGATCGATGTTTTCTGGCAAAACAGAAGAGCTTATTCGCCGCCTTAAGCGCGCTCAGTTTGCGAAACAAAGAGTTGAAATCTTTAAGCCCGACATTGATGTCCGTTATGGCGGAAACAGAGTGGTCTCACATAATGCTAATGAAATTCTTTCAACCCCTGTGCCTTCTGCCTCTAACATTCCGATGCTTGCAGACGGCTGCGATGTGGTTGGTGTTGATGAGGCACAGTTTTTTGACGATGAAATCGTAAGTGTTTGTAATGCCCTTGCCAACAAAGGAGTTCGTGTCATTGTTGCTGGGCTAGACATGGATTTTAAAGGAAATCCTTTTGGGCCAATGCCTAGTTTAATGGCAACCGCAGAATATGTAACAAAGGTACATGCTGTTTGTACTAGAACAGGAAATTTGGCGCAATTCAGCTTCAGAAAAGGAAACAATGACGACTTAGTGCTGCTTGGTGAAGTAAATGAGTATGAGCCTTTGAGCCGCGCGGCGTTTTACAAAGCCATGGGTGGCGAAAAAACCCAAAAAAAAGGGGTTAGTCGCCCAGCTGCTGTAAATTCTAAAAACAAGAAAGCTTAGTCCGTGGTAAATGAAACTGTCTTAGAAATAGACCTTTCCGCGCTTAAAAAAAATTATCTTTTTTTGAAGTCGATAATACCCCCCAAAACCTTGTTTTTGGCGGTTGTAAAAGCTTTTGCATATGGTAGTGATGATGTTGTTGTAGCAAAATACTTAGAAAAACTGGGTGTGGATTATTTTGCTGTGGCCTACATTGAGGAGGGCGTTGCGCTTCGTAAGGCGGGTGTAAAGACGCCCATTCTTGTGCTACACCCTCAGCCCATCAACTTTAGAAAAGCCATAGAATTTAATCTTGAGCCCACTCTTTACTCTGAGCGCGTTTTAAAAGCTTTTATTGCGACGGCGGCGGAAATGAAACAAAAAAAATTTCCCGTACATATTAAATTTAACACGGGACTGAACCGCCTAGGGTTCCAAAATAAAGCTTCAAAAAGAATTGCTTTTGGCCTGTCTAAAGAAAATACAATCAAAGTAAAGTCTATCTTTTCACACTTAGCTGCTAGTGAAGATTCGGAAGAGCGCGCTTTTACTTTGCGACAGATAGGGCGGTTTTCTGAAATTTGTGAAGCATTTGAAAGTGGTTACGGAAAACTTCCTTTACGACACCTTTGCAATACCTCCGGCGTTGTAAATTACCCAGGAGCCACGTTTGATATGGTCCGTTGCGGTATTGGTCTCTATGGCTATGACAACCGCATTGGGGGTTGCGGCGATTTGTTACCGGTATTATCGCTTAAATCCGTGATTTCGCAAATACACAAACTAAAAAAAGGAGATAGTGTTGGGTACAATAGAGCTTATGTCGCTGATGCTAAAAAAACTATTGCAACCCTGCCTCTTGGACACGCAGACGGAATCGGCAGGCAATATGGAAATGGGGTCGGCTGCGTCAGCATTCAAAACCAAAAAGCGCCGATTGTAGGAAATGTTTGCATGGATATGATAATGATTGATGTGAGCGACATTGATTGTCAAGAGGGCGATCATGTCGTGGTGTTTGATCCGGTTACGACCGCAGAACATTTCGCGGAAAGCGGGAAAACAATTTCTTACGAACTACTTACCGCGCTTTCCAGGCGTATCAAGCGTCGCCTTGTTGAATAAGCATTTTTCCGTTTATCGATTTTTGACTCCTGCGGGCGCTACAGACAATGCTCTTTTGTTTGAAATTAGAAGCTTGTTAAAATAGTTTTTTATTTGTAACGGGGGGGTATAAGCCCCTTTTTTTGTTTCCAAAAGTTTCAATAAATATTGAAGTATTTACTAAGTTTGTGGTTAACTTTAAATTTAGTAAAAATGAAAGTCGCAGTGGTAGGAGCAACGGGTATGGTCGGAACCATTATGATGAAGCTTTTGGAAGAAAGAAGCTTTCCGGTGACAGAGCTTATTCCAGTAGCATCTGAAAAAAGTGTGGGAAAGTCCGTTATTTTCAAAGGCAAAAACCATAAAATTGTTGGCCTGGAGACTGCGGTTGAAATGCGTCCAAAAATCGCTATTTTTTCGGCGGGCGGGGGCGTCTCTCTAGATTGGGCTCCAAAATTTGCTGCTGCTGATTGTGTCGTTATCGACAATTCTTCAGCCTGGAGAATGGACCCAACTAAGAAATTAGTCGTTCCTGAGATTAACGCAAACACTATTACACTGGAAGACAAAATAATTGCCAACCCAAATTGCTCTACGATTCAATTGGTTTTGGCTTTGGCGCCATTGCACAAGGCTTACAAAATGAGCCGCGTTATTGTTTCTACCTACCAATCTGTTTCTGGCACTGGTGTCAAGGCGGTTCAACAGATGGAAAATGAAATTCAAGGGATAAAAGGCCCTATGGTTTATCCATATCCGATTTTCAAAAACGCGCTGCCTCACTGTGATGTTTTTTTAGAAAATGGCTATACCAAAGAAGAAATGAAGCTGGCTAAAGAGCCTCAAAAAATTCTAAACGATAATAGTTTTTCTATTTCAGCAACAGCGGTTAGAATTCCTACAGCGGGCGGGCATTCAGAATCTGTTAATGTTGAATTTGAAATGGACTTCAAACTTAACGAAGTCCGAAGTTTACTTAATAACAGTCCTGGAATCACCGTACAGGACACCCCTGAGACAAACACTTATCCAATGCCCCTGTATGCACATAAGAAAGATGACGTTTTTGTGGGAAGAATCCGTCGCGACGAAAGTATCCCTAACGCTCTTAACATGTGGGTTGTTACTGATAATTTAAGAAAGGGCGCCGCAACAAATGCCGTTCAAATAGCAGAACACGTCGTAACTCACGTTTTATAATCCAGGGTTGTGCTTTCTGTTAAAAATATTTCTTTTAGTTACAGTGGGGTTTTGGCAATTGACGCGATTTCGTTCGATGTAAAAGAGGGTGAGGTTTTGGCGCTTTTGGGAGAAAGTGGTTCAGGAAAAAGCACACTCCTAAAGTTGATTTACGGGGTTTTTGATGTTGATTTTGGTTTAATTTCATGGAAAAACCAAGAAATCTTAGGGCCTAAAAATAAACTTATCGCAGGCCCTGAATTCATGAAGTATGTCACACAAGAATTTGATTTAATGCCGTTTACGTCTGTTTCCGAAAACATTGGCGTCCACCTATCAAGTTTTTGCCCTCTTGAAAAAAAAGAGCGTACCGATGAGCTGCTGGATGTCGTTGGCTTGAGCAAGTTTGCGGCGGTTAATATTCAATTCCTTAGTGGGGGCCAAAAGCAGCGCGTTGCCTTAGCAAAAGCCTTAGCCAAGGCGCCTGAAATTATTTTATTAGACGAGCCTTTTAGTCACATCGATAGTTTTAAAAAAAGACCTTTGAGGAGGCGAATTTTTAAATATTTAAAATCAAAAAAAATTGCTTGTGTGGTGGCGAGCCATGATAAGAACGACGTGCTTTCTTTCGCTGACAATATATTGGTTATTCAAGACGGAAGGGTCTTGGCCTCTGCGCCTCCTGAAGTGTTGTTTAAAAATCCTCAACACTCCTCGGTCGCTGCTTTTTTTTCAGAAAACAGCTGTGTTGATGGTGATATTTATTATGCACATCAAATTAAGTTAGCCTCAAAAGGGCCGGTTAAAGCAAGGGTTATTAAAAGCTATTTTAAGGGCGGTAAATTTTTAGTTGAAGCGGCCTATAAAGGTGAGGCGCTATTCTTTGAGCACGATATCTCTATAGCGCCGGGCTCCCTTGTATTTTTGTCTTTAGACAAAAGTGCTTAATTTTTTACTACTTTTGTGGTGTCTAAATTAAACACATCATTGCCTATGGGCAGACGTTGTTTTTAAACCCCGCCGATGGTTTCTGTTGATAATCTAGTCGCTTCCGAAAAAATATTAGCGCGCCTGCCTGAGCATCTCAAGCAATTTATTGTGCCTCAGAATTATGAGCAATACACGGCAATGGATCAGGCGGTTTGGCGATTTGTAATGCGAAAAAATACCGCCTTTTTAAAAGACGTAGCACACGAATCATACCTTGGTGGCTTAAAAAAGGCCGGTATTTCTATTGAAGAAATTCCCAGCATATATGGTATGAGCCGTATTTTAAGAGAAATTGGTTGGGCTGCGGTAGCTGTAGATGGGTTTATTCCTCCAAATGCTTTTATGGAGTTTCAGGCCAATAAGATATTGGTAATTGCTTCAGATATTCGACAGCTGGAACATATAGAGTATACGCCTGCGCCTGATATCATTCACGAGGCTTCTGGACATGCGCCAATTATTGCGAATCCGGACTATGCTGAGTTTTTAAGACGCCTGGGCGAAATCGGCTCTAGGGCAATCTTGTCTAAACATGATATTGCGCTGTATGAAGCGGTGCGTAAATTATCGATTTTAAAAGAGGCGGGGGCTGCAGATAAAAAAAAGATTCTGGTCGCCGAAGAAGCAGTAAAAACGCTGCAAGAAGAAGAGTGCTCTCTTTCTGAAATGGCACAGGTTAGAAATATGCAGTGGTGGAGTGTTGAATATGGTCTAGTGGGGCCATTGGAAAACCCAAAAATATATGGCGCCGGCTTGCTTTCGTCTATTGGTGAGAGCGCACAGTGCCTGGGGCCTGGAGTTAAAAAACTTCCCTATTCTTTAGATGTTGTCAACATGAGTTTTGACATCACAAGACCTCAGCCGCAGCTTTACGTGGCTCCGGACTTTGCTTATTTGATGGAGGTGCTAGAAGCGTTTGCAGACACTTTAAGCGTTCGCACGGGGGGCTATAAGGGGCTTCAAAAATTAATTGATTCTGAGTCTGTTGGCACAATTGAGCTGAATACGGGGCTGCAAATTTCTGGAATTTTCTCCAGGGTGATTCTTAACCAGAATAAGGAGGTTATTTATTTTAAAACCTCTGGGGCCACGGCCCTTGCATATAGGGAAAAAGAGCTGATAGGGCATGGGATTTCATATCATAAAGACGGCTATAGTTCACCGCTAGGAATGTTAAAAAGTGTAAGCTTGCCGCTTGAAAATATGACTCCTGTTGACCTAAAGGCTTATGATTTCTATGACGGAAAGCAGCTTTCTTTTGAGTTTGAAAGCGGCATTAAAGTAAAGGGGGTTAATATTACGGGAATGAGAAATGTTGCCGGAAAAATTATGATTATTCAGTTGTCTAATTGTACCGTTACTTATAAAGAGGAGGTTTTGTTTAGACCAGAGTTTGGTGTGTTTGATATGGCAATTGGCAGTGCGGTTGTGTCTGCTTTTGCGGGGGCTGCAGATCCTTGTTCATTTCCCAATCTGTACCGCGCCTCTAGAACTCCTTCGATTTCAAAAGAGACCAACGATAAAACTCTCGCTTTATCTGGGCTTGCCCAAAGAATAAGAGACCTTAGGGCTTCTAAGTCTTTTTCAGAAAAAGACTTGGATAACCTTTTTGGAATTCTAAAACAAGAACACCCTTATAACTGGTTGCTGCCACTAGAGATTCTAGAGCTCTCAAATAGCGCTAAACTTAAATCTTGTGTCAAAAAACACCTGTCAAAGTTGGCTTTTGAAAAACCAAATTTAAGCGGATTAATTGCCTCAGGATTTAAACTTATAAAAAAGGGGGTGTAGTCTAATTTTACAACTTATTTTTCTATCTTTAGTTTTTATTATTTAAAACCCTATTTTAATTATGTCTTTATCTTCCTTTGTTTTATATCCATTTATTTTTTTAGGCGTTGTAATTGTTTTGGCTGCCTTTTTTATCGTTAAACAACAAACCGCTGCTATTATTGAGCGTTTTGGTCGGTTCCAAAGCATTCGCCATTCTGGCCTACAACTAAAAATTCCTTTAATAGACCGCATTGCAGGGCGGCTCAGTTTAAAAATTCAACAATTGGATGTCATTGTCGAAACCAAAACGCTAGATGATGTCTTTGTTCGTTTGAAAATTTCTGTTCAATACAAAGTGGTAAAAGAAAAGGTTTACGAAGCTTTTTACAAGTTAGACTATCCACATGAGCAAATTACATCTTATGTTTTTGATGTGGTGCGCGCTGAGGTGCCAAAAATGAAGCTAGATGACGTCTTTGTTAAAAAAGACGACATTGCTATTGCTGTTAAAACAGAGCTTAATGAGGCCATGATGGACTATGGTTATGACATCATTAAAACACTGGTTACGGACATCGATCCTGATGCACAAGTAAAAGAGGCCATGAACCGCATTAACGCTTCAGAAAGAGAAAAAATTGCAGCCCAATTTGAAGGAGACGCCGCTCGAATTCTTATCGTTGAAAAAGCAAAAGCAGAAGCAGAAAGCAAGCGCCTACAGGGGCAGGGTATTGCTGATCAAAGGCGTGAAATTGCACGTGGTCTTGAAGAGTCTGTCGAGGTCCTTAACAAGGTCGGTATAAATTCTCAGGAGGCCTCCGCATTAATTGTGGTTACCCAACATTACGATACGCTTCAATCAATTGGGGGTGAGTCTAATAGCAACCTTATCTTATTGCCTAATTCTCCTCAAGCAGGAAGCAACATGTTAAACGACATGGTTGCGAGCTTTACCGCTAGTAATCAAATTGGAGAGGCGATGAAAAACAGTAAAAACAAGAAAAAAGAAGATTAACTTCTGTTTTATGTTAAAGCTTCTGAGCGCAGCAAAGGATTGCTATCTTCGGAGGCTTTTTTAATAAATGCTTTTGTCTCTGGGTTGTCTTTTTGCCCTGATTTAAGCAGTTCTTTAAGCGCAATTACTAACGCAATACGTGTTCCTACTTTTTTGGCAGCTGTTCCAAACAAAGGAGATAATTCATCATAAGCCACCTCCTGTGCGAGCCTTTGTATTTCTTTTTTGGTTTTTATTTGCTTTGCCTCTGAGAGGGTAGTGTATTTTTTTCCGAGTTGTTTGATAACATCAATTGCTTTTCGCTGAGATTTTTGAGGGGCCTGTTTCTGAACTTTTTTGCTCCAGGTGTCTCTAAGTCCAACTGTTTTATTAAAAACCGGAGCGCACTCTGTGCTGTCAGGGTCTATAGAAAAATACCCCTTGCGCTGAAACTGATATTGGCTATAGGGTTCTAGGCTGAAAATATTTGGCTCTATGTAGGCTGTTGTTTTAACAAATGAATTAGGGTTAAGATAGCTCATAAAGTCTTTTTCTTGTGCGTCTGGGGTGGGGTGAGAAAACAAGCGGTCATAATCTCTTACTTCAATTTTTCTAGCATGTTGAGCAGAAACCCAGTGTAAAGTTCCTTTGATTTTTCTTAGGCTGGCCTCGGTACCACTTCCGCTCAAGCTTTTAGTATCATATGTGCAGTGAACGACCTGAACCTCACCATTGTCATCTTTCTCAACGCTTTCTGCTTTAATAATATATGCGTTCTTTAAACGCACTTCTTTTCCTGTTACTAGGCGAAAATATTTAGCTGTTGCCTCTTCTTTGAAGTCTTCACGCTCAATAAAAATGGTTTTTGAAAAGGGGGTTTTGCGTGTTCCTGAAGTTTTGTCTTCTGGGTTGTTATCAGAATCTAACCACTCTGTTTTATCTTCTGGATAGTTGTCTATTATTACTTTTATGGGGTCAAGAACCGCCATGACTCGGTATGCAGTTGTATTCAGGTCTTCTCGAATACAAAACTCTAATAAGGATACGTCTATGATATTATCGCGTTTAGCAACCCCAATGATTTCTATAAACTTTTTAATGGCTTTTGGGGTATAACCGCGGCGTCTGAACCCTGAAATAGTGGGCATCCTGGGGTCGTCCCAGCCCGAAACAATGCCTTTCTCTACAAGCGTAAGAAGCTTGCGCTTGCTCATTATGGTGTAACTAAGGTTGAGTCGTGCAAATTCTCGTTGTTTTGGTTGCAAATGGAGGGTTTTTTTAGAATAGCCATATACTGCCGACTTAAACCAGTCATATAGCTCTCTGTGGGGCTTAAACTCTAAAGAGCATAAAGAGTGTGATATTTGCTCTATATAGTCGCTCTCTCCGTGGGTCCAATCATACATAGGATAAATACACCATTCATCCCCTGTTCGTTGGTGTGGCGCGTGAATAATGCGGTACATTATGGGGTCTCGCATTAACATGTTGGGGTGCTTCATTTCTATCTTTGCTCGAAGAACATGTTCCCCGGCCTTAAATTTGCCATCTTTCATGGCAGTAAATAATTCAATGTTTTCTTGAATTGTCCTTTTCCTATAAGGGCTATCAACACCTGGCTCAGTTGGGGTGCCTTTTTGTTCGGCTATAAGTCCGCTTGGCTGAGAATCAACATAAGCTTTATTGTCTTTTATTAATAAAAGAGCCCACTGATAAAGTTGGTCAAAATAATCTGATGAGTAGCATTCTTTATCCCACTTGTAACCTAGCCAGCTAATATCTCTTTTTATTGCGTCAACATACTCTTGGTTTTCCTTTGTCGGATTTGTGTCATCAAATCTTAAATTTACAGGTGCCCCATATTTTTTCCCAAAACCAAAATTTAACCCTATTGCTTTTATGTGGCCAATATGCAAATAGCCGTTTGGTTCTGGGGGAAAGCGAAACCTAAGTTTAGAAACGGATAAACCTTGCTTAATATCGTCTTCAATTATCTGCTCAATAAAGTTTTTAGGGGTGTTTTTCATTTTTAATATTTAACGACAGGGTCTGAAGCAAAACTAATCATTTATATAATTTTAAATATATATATGTTACAATAAATATTACTTTTGATAACTAAATTAATAATCTATGGGTTTTGTTGAAGTAAAAAACATAAGAGTTTACGCTTATCACGGCTGTCTTGCTGAGGAAGAAATTATTGGCAGCAAATATCGTGTTGATATTAAAGTTAAAGCAGATTTAAAAAAATCTTGCTTGTCTGATAACCTAGAAGATACTGTTGATTATGTTTTGCTCAATTCTATTGTGGTAAAAGAAATGAAAAGACCTTCCAAGCTGCTCGAATCTGTTGCGCTTAGGATAATAAGATCAATCTTTATTGAGTGTGAAATTGTAGATTGGGCTTTTGTCTCCGTGGCTAAAATAAACCCCCCTCTTGGTGGAGATGTAGAAAGCGTTGTGGTAAGTTTGGAGGAAACCCGCTGCTAATTTTCATTGTCTATAAGTTTCTTTGCTGTGTTATTAAAATCACAATATTTTTGCAATGTGTTGATGGTCATATATTTTTGATTAAATTTGCGTCCCTTATTGGCGTCTTGGCCGAGTGGCTAGGCAGAGGTCTGCAAAACCTTTTACAGCGGTTCGAATCCGCTAGACGCCTCAAAAACCACATTAATTTGTGGTTTTTTTATTTATTTATATCTTCAATAATTGTTTTAGGACTTAAGGTTTCTTGTGGTAGAAATCCTTTTAAGATTAAAAGCAAACCGCACAGAAGAATTATAACTCCTAAGGTTTTTTTTGCTTTTAAAACATTTTGTTTTTTTAAATATCTCTTCATTTTCTTCGCTAAAAGAATCTTTATCAGATCAAATAAAAAATATGTTAATATTAAAGAAAAAAAGAAAACCACCTCTCTTTTTGGGCTGCCTCCTAAGCTTGGGGTAACAACTATTGTTAATCCTAGCCAAAAAACTAAAACACCAATATTAATTATGTTTAAAAAAAACCCTTTTATGAATAGCCCAGAATAATTAATTTTTTGTTGGTCTTTATTAATCGGCTCTATTTTTTCCTTGGGTGTTCTTATAAAAATGTTAAGCCCATAAAAAGAAAGAAGGGTTCCCCCAAAGACATATAATGCTGGTTGATTGCTTATGTTCTCCAAAAGCTGGTAACTGCTAAAATATGCCACTAGTATAAATAGTATATCTGATAAAATTACCCCTAAATCAAATATTATCGCTGCTCGAAAACCTTTTAATATGCTTGTTTCAATTAAAATAAAAAAAACTGGCCCAAGCATAAATGCTAAAAAAAAACCTAAAGGAATGGCTGTTTGTAAATCTTCTAACAAAGTTTTAATTTTTAAACATTATGCGTCCCCCAAAAACCTTTCTTTGTTTTAACTGTTTTGGTGTATCATATATATATACGTCTCCCCCAGAAAATATTTTAACCTCTAATACATTATTAGTTTTTACATAAGCTTTACCTCCGGTCTTAATATCAATCTCTGTATTTTCTGAGGTAAATTTTTGTCCCTCATATATCCCTCCTGTTGTTATTTTTATTTTTTGATTTGAGCTTTTTCCTTCCACCTTAACTGTGCTACCTGTTACGCTCTTCACTTCTAATCGCTTTGTTTCTGCTTTTACAGAAATAAAGGATCCTTCTTGCGCTCTTAACATTAGTTCATATTGATTGATTGTATTTTTAGATTGAATAACAGACCCTTCGTTTGCATCTATTATGTCTATCTTTTTGTAATATATTTTGACGTTTGTTTCACTACCAGTGAATTTTCTTTTGAGTTTCATTCTTATTTTTAAAACATTGTTTTTTTGAATAACATTCACATCCTCTGAGTGTTTCCCTGATATTTCTACTTTATTTTCTTCTGATTTTATTAGATTAACATTTATTAAATCATAAACTTTTATTTCATTAAATTCTCCAAGTTCTCGTGTTATAGTCGTTTGTGAAAACATGAAAGAGTTGAATAACAGAAATAAGATAAGTGTTGTTTGTTTCATTTTTTTTTAATTTAAAATAAAGTCTAATTGTCTTTTTATAATATCAGCTTTTTTTACTTTAATCTTTATAACATCGCCAAGTTGATAAATTTTTTTTGTTTTGTCTCCTACAAGAGCATATAGTTCTGGATCAAAGGTATAATAATCTTCTTTAATATCCCTAATCCTAATCATTCCCTCGCATTTATTTTCTAGTAGCTCCACATAAATGCCCCATTCTGTTACGCCAGAAATAACACCCTCAAAAATATTGTTTTCATAATCTTTCATATACTTTATTTGCATATACTTTATAGATTCTCTTTCTGCTTTAGTTGCTATATTTTCCATGTAAGACGAGTGTATACATTTCTCTTTATATATAACACTCTCTTTAGAGGGACCGCCTTCTAAATAATGTTGTAATAAACGGTGTACCATAACGTCTGGATATCTCCTTATTGGTGAGGTAAAATGACTATAATTATCGAACGCTAGCCCATAATGACCAATATTTTCGGTTGTGTATTCTGCTTTGCTCATACTTCTTATTACTAGTGTATCAATAAGGTTTTGTTCTTTCTTTCCTGACACATCTTTTAATATCTTTTTAAGAGAGTAATTAATTTGTGTTGGGTTACTTATATTTAGATTGTAACCAAGTTGGTTGCTTATTTTTTTTAGTGATTGAAGTTTCTGAAGATCTGGAGTATCGTGTACCCTATAAATAAATGTTTTCTTTGGTTTTTTGTTATTGATAAATTCGGCTACTTTTTTATTAGCAAGAAGCATAAATTCTTCTATTAACTTGTTTGATTCTTTTGATTTTTTAAAAAATAATCCTTTTGGTTTATTTTTTTTATCTAGTTTAAATTTAACCTCTACTTTATCAAAAGAAATCGCCCCTGAATTGATTCTTTCTTTTCTAATAATTTTTGATAAATTATACAGAGTAGTTATTGCCTCTGTAATTTCTTTTGATACTTTTTTTTCTTTTTTAGATAATGATATTTCTCTAGGAATTTTTTGTTTTTTTGTTTCTATAATATATTGTGCCTCTTCGTAACTAAAGCGTTCATCACTTTTTATAACTGTTCTTCCAAACCATTGATTTAATATCTCAGCTTGTTTGTTTATCTCGAAAATAACTGAAAACGTATATTTTTCCTCATTTGCCCTTAATGAACAAACCTTATTAGATAGCACCTCTGGTAACATAGGAACGACTCTATCTACTAAATAAACTGATGTTGCTCTTTCATAAGCGGCATCATCTAGTATTGTATTTTCTTTTACATAATACGAAACATCTGCTATGTGCACACCTATTTCGTAATTACCGTTTTCTTTTTGTTTATAAGATAGTGCATCATCAAAATCCTTTGCATCAATTGGATCAATTGTAAATGTCAAAGTTGATCTTAAATCTTTTCTTTTTTTTATTTCTTTTTCTGAAATAGATGTATCTATTTTATTTGTGTAATCTAAAACTTCTTTAGAAAATTCATATGCTAAATTAAATTCTGAAAGAATTGAGTGAATTTCTGTATGATGTTCTCCCGGTTTTCCTAAAATTTTTATTATTTTTCCTGTTGGACAATCTGCTTTTTGGGGCCAGTCAACTATTTTTACTACTACTTTTTGTCCTTCTTTTGCCTCTTTTATTTTCTTTAAAGGAACATAAATATCAACATTTATTTTTCTGTTATCAGGAATAACAAAAGCAAAATTTTTATTGACTTGTATTATTCCTACATATTCTTTTTTATTCCTTTTTAAAACTTTTGTTATTTCTCCTTGTAGTTTATTATTTTTTCTTCTTGTGTTAACATAAAATTCCACTTCATCTCCATGTAATGCCTTGTTAGTTTTATTAGAGGGTATAAAAATATCTTCATTAAAATTATCAGATATTATATAACCATTTCCACCTTTTGTTGCATCGTATTTACCAATAAAATAATTTTCCTTTTTTTTGAGAATATATTGTCCTTTTTTTTCTTCTATTATTATTTTTTTTAAATACAATTCTTTTAGTACTATTATAACAATAGATCTTTCTTCTGCACTCTTTAAATTAAGTTTTTTACTTATTTGTTTATAATTAAATTTTTGATTAAAATTAGAATAAAAAAAAGAAGAAACATCATCTAGTATTTTCTTTTTCTTTCTATATCCTATGTTCTTTTTTTTCATCCTTTTATTTAAGGTGTTATAACAAAACTAATATTTTAATTATTCCTTTTATTATTATTAACAATTAAAATAAATATCATATTTTTTCTTCTTTTAATTTTAAATATTTTAATTATTATAATTGTCTGTTAATATCTTCCAATTTTTTTTATTTTTTTATTTTTTAATCTGTTAAAATATATAATTTATTTTTTTATTTGTTTATAAACTGTTATTAAGAATAATTTATTTTTTTAATTAAAAATGAAAACTATTTTTTTTTATATCTCTTTTTTTTTTAAATAAACTTATTTGTTTTATTAGATAAGTTAGTTATCATTAAAAGTTATTATTTATTAACAGCTTTTATATATAATAATTAACATACTCAATTTTTTGTAAGTTTACATAATAACAAAATAATTATATGAAAATAGCAATAGGTAACGACCACGCAGGAACAACTTATAAATTTATAATATTAAAACATTTGGAATCTCAACAGATTAAAGTTTATAATTATGGTACCGATAGCGATGAAAGTGTAGATTATCCTGATTTTGTTCATCCTGTAGCTCAAAAAATAGTAAAAAAAGAAGCTGATTTAGGTATTCTTATTTGTGGCTCTGCTAATGGTGTTGCTATGACTGCTAATAAATATAAAAACATAAGAGCAGGGATATGTTGGAATACAGAGATATCTTCTT
>NZDM01000051.1 GCA_002690085.1 Flavobacteriaceae bacterium | reverse complement strand
TATTTAGTGAAAAATAAGCCAGGTTCAGGATCAAGTGGTGATGATGCTCAGTTGAAAAAAGCTGTTGATGTTTTATTACAAGAAATTAAATAGTGAAAATTAAAAATTAGCGAAATCAAGTAAAACTTGTTGCGCTAATTAGTGGAGCCAGAAGATATTACAGACGAATTTGACAGAATGAAATCACATACAGAATCCATAAACAACGAAGATTATCTTGAAAATTAAGATGATAGCATCTTAATTCTTAAAGCCAAGGAATCTATAGTGTCCAATAATTTCAAAATCAAATAAGCAATCTTCAAGAACTTGTCCACCGCCAATATTGTGAACGATTTGATAGCGCTTGTTATCTTTTGATAAGGAGTCTACAACGACCCCAATGTGAGTGGTGCCACCGCCCAAATCCCATGCCACTATATCTCCAGGTTGGTAATCAGAACCATTATTTGTAATGGTTAATTTTGAGCCTTGACGCTCAAAATAAGTCATTAAATTTGGAACTCTTCTATGGTCAATATTTGCATCTGGTTTTTTGTGGCCCCATATCTTCGGATAGAGATCAAAATTAGCTTGCATATCTTCGTGGATTTCTTTCTGTAAATCCAGCCCATTGGCTCTGTATGTCCTAATCACAACATCTGTACAAACTCCAATACCCTCTGGGACATCTCCGTTAGGGTAGGGAATACTGTAATAGCTACCATCGTATATAACCTGCTTATTGGTCAATGCCAAGGCCGAATCAGAAATTTTTTCTGGGTTAAATTTTTGTTGTGCAAAAAGTGTTAGGCTTAGCCCCAGAAATAAAGGTAATACAAGCTTAATTAGATTTAATTTCATTGAATTTAATTTATATTGTAAAAGTCGATATACGATTCTTTAAAAAGGATGTCGCATTGTTCGCCTTCAATCTCTGGACAATAGCTTACTTCAAGATTGACATCAAACTCTATTCCCTTTTTTATTTTCACATCAACTGTTCTTTCATAAACATAATTTACCGGTAAATTGTTATAATTTCGATGTGTTTCAATGTAGAGTTCGTAAGATTTTTCAAAAATGGGTTTTAAGAATTTGTCGTCCTCAAGAGAATGAATTTTGTATTGCATCACAGTTTGGCCCATTGGATATCCATAATTATAATACGTATTTAAATACTCTTTATCTTTTATCTTAATGAGTTTATAATTCACTGTATTACCCCATTGCCCCCCATAAATTGTATCTGTTATACTGCCTTTATTTACAACGAGACTTCCGTAACAGTTTCTGCAATACTTGCTTTCAATTTCTTGAAAACTTATCTCATATTCTTGCTGCGCATTGGCAAATGACATGCCAAAAATTAGTAAGAGTTTTAGAACTATTTTTTTCATAAAGTCCAAATTTAATAAAAAAATATTCCCAAGAATAAAAAATTATTCTAGGGAATAAAAGTGGAGCCAAAGGGAGTAAAGTCGAACTATTTTGGGGAGGATTTAAGTGTTTTTAAAATTTGTAATTAGAATCATGACTATCGCTTATTTGCTTTGCGATTTCGTGCAAGTCTGTATTAAATCCTGTTTCATAAGAAAAGATACTAAGATCAACTCCGTAGATATTATTAAGCCATAACAGTGAGCCTGTTTCTCGAATGATATCACCTTGATGCCCTTTATTATCAACAAACAATGAAGTTGGTTGTGGACCAAATCTTGTTATGTCATCCAGCAGTTCATTATTAATATTCATTTGATCTAAATTAACTGATGTCCAACCTGTTGGAATAGTGAAAATTTTTGTAGAAGGAAATTCAATACGTAAAATATCTACCATCTCATTGTGCACAATATCATTAACAAAATAATCGTACAATTCTTGTATTGTATTAAACCCGTATTCTTGTGCACGTTCTTCCCAATCTGCAGGGAAATCAATTTGTGGTATCGCTATAAAAATTGTAATGTTTGGATTGTTTTGCAATGCATAGTTTATCCATGAACGATGTCCTTCAATACGATCATCGGTTTCATGGCCTGCTGTCATCCCGAAAACATCAATATTTCCTGCATCAAGAGTTGCTTTGATTTGTTGGTGTTTATTACTGTCTGAATCATTCCAAAAATTGATTGGTCTTCCATTTTCCCCTCCACGAGTAATTAGGGTACTGCTGTGATTTTCAAATCCAGCGATAATCGATAAGTTATCAAGTTTTTCAGCGTAGGGTTTAAAGAAACTATTACCTATAAGTAACATATTATAGCCTTCTGTTTCTATTGACTGTAAAGAACTTTCTTCATTATCACACGACATAAGCACCATCATTAACGAAGCTATAAAAAATATATTTTTTTTCATTTAATATTATTTTTTGAAACAAATTTAACATAAAAAAAATATTCCCTAAAATGAAATTTATTTTAGGGAATAATGCCGTGGAGCATAGGGGAGTAAAATCGAACTATTTTGGGGAGGATTTGGAATTATTTAATTAATTCAATTTTTTTCTGACATTGAATATGGAATTGATTCTTCCGAAGAACCCCAATCATAATTTGGTTTGCTGCTCATTTGAAAATCAATTTCCATGCCGTTTAAGAGTGCATAATGATCAAACCAGTTTTTATTATATGGCTTACCATCAACGGATAATTTATCAATGTAAACAGATCTTTTATTGTTGTTATGATTATTAATTGTCACATTTTGACCATTGCTTAAACTAATTTCTACTTTTTCAAACAATGGACTTCCGATCAAATATTGTCCGGTTACAGGTGCAACAGGATAAAATCCCATTGATGAAAATAAAAACCATGCAGATGTTTGTCCATTATCTTCATCCCCACAATATCCATCTTCTTGACTTCCGTATAGGTTGTCCATAACATACCTTACTTTTTCTTGAGTTTTCCATGGCTGAAGTGCATAATTATACAAATACAACACATGTTGTATGGGTTGATTTCCATGTGCATACTGCCCCATTTCAATTAATTCCATTTCTAATATTTCGTGGATTTTGAACCCATAATAGCTGAAATCTGAAGTAGGGGGGGTTGTAAATATAGAATCCATTTTAGCAATAAAATTTTCCGTCCCTCCCATAAGATTGATAAGGCCTTGAATATCATGTAAAACGGACCATGTATAATGCCATGAGCTGCCTTCAGTAAAAACACCACCCCATTTATCTGGCCTAAACTTGGATTCAAAATCACCTTTCTTAGACTTTCCTCTCATAAAATTTACAGAAGGATCGAAAACATTTTTAAAGTTATAAGATCTTTTTTTAAAAATATTAATCTCATCTGTTGGTTTATTTAATTTCTCGCCTAATTTATAAATACAGTAGTCATTGTAAGTGTATTCCAGAGTACGTGCCACACTCTCATTAACTTTAATATCAAATGGAATGTATCCCAGTGCGTTATAAGCTTTGAAACCTTTTCTTCCCACAGAGCCTAAAGGCCCTTCATTGACTGTGTTCTTTAGGATAGCTTGATAGGCAGTCTCTACATCAAAGTCTCTGTTGCCTTTTATATAGGCCTCGGCTATGATGGATGCAGAATTTGATCCAATCATACAATCTCTGTGGCCGGGACTTGACCACTCGGGCAACCAACCACTTTCTTTATATGGGTTAACCATGATGCCTTGAATAATTTCACCCATTTTTTCTGGGTACAACAAATTATAAAAAGGGAATACTGCACGAAAAGTATCCCAAAATCCATTATCCGTATAAAGAGGCCCGTTTAAAATTTCTCCATTGTATGGACTGTAATGTATTTGTTTGCCTTCAATGTCATATTCATGCAAAGGACGAGGGAATAATATGGTTCTGTAAAAACAAGAGTAAAATTTTACCATATTATCGTAACTGTCTTTTTTGTCAGTTTCGACAACTGGAGTTATCTTAATTTTTGAGAGCTCGTTATTCCATATTTTTTTTGCATTTGCTTTGGTGGCTTCAAAACTTTGGTCTGCAGGTATTTCACGTTTGAGGTTTATTAACGCCTGCTCATGACTAATGAAGGACGATGAAACTCTAAATTCAATTGCTCCATCAGTAATGGAGTCATAGCTTACATGCGCTCCTACATGGTCCCCATTTAACTTACCTTTTTTAAATAATTTCCCAGAACCGTCCCATGTTCCATAGCTATTGAAAGGGGTTTTAAACTTAATTATAAAATAATTTGAGAAATTTTCTGAAACTCCACCTGAGTTGTTTTTTGAAATACCATAGATTGTATTTTTTTCGGTATTTATTTCAATACTTGATCCTTTAAAAAAAGCATCGATGATAATATTTATTTTTTTTTGAGCTGGAGAACTAAGCTTAAAATGTGCCGAACTTCTAGTAGGAGAAACTTCTAAATCTATGTCAGAATCAACCAATTTAACCTTATAGTGATGTGGCTTAATGATTTGATTCTGATAGTTTGCCTTTCTTTGCTTTTCCAAAACCTTAAGCGTTCCTGTAGTTGCCATGACAGAGAATGCCCCATAATCATTAATCCATGGGCTTGGCTGATGGGTTTGTCGTATCCCGACAAGTCCTGAATTTTTGTGCGTATAAATCCAACCATCCCCCATCTTTCCAGTTTGAGGTGTCCAAAAATTCATTCCCCAAGGCAGGGCAATCGCAGGATAAGTATTGCCTTTAGATAGTTCATGAGATGAATCGCTGCCAATCAAGGGATTTACATATTTAGTGAAATCCTTTTCACTTTGGGCAAAAAAAATTCCATTAAAAAAAATTAGAAAAAATACTACGAAACGCATCATGTTAAATTTAATATACTATAGATTTTGGTCTGTTTTTATAATCTTTACCAAACGCTTTGTTTGGCGTATCACTCATAATAAATTTTAATTCACCACCATTTGTAATGTCCTTGTGAGTTATGTAAGAATTGTTGTAATTCTCACCATTTAATGTTACAGATTCTATGTATATGTTTTTTTCTGAATTATTTTCGGTTATAATTTTAAAGTTTTTACCCCCTTGAAGTTCTATTAAAACTTCATCAAAAATAGGGCTTCCAAAAACGTAAGCTCCATTAGATGGATTAACAGGGTAGAAGCCTAGTGAAGAGAAAATATACCAAGCAGACATTTGTCCACAATCTTCATTGCCACTGAGTCCGTCTGGCTGGTCATTGTATAATTCACTTAAAATATATCTAACATTTTTGGGGATCTTATGTTGCGCCCCCGCATAGGCGTACATGTAAGTGGTGTGGTGACTTGGTTCATTTCCATGTGCATACTGCCCGATTAAGCCTGTAATGTCCATTGATGATCCCTCTTCAAGATCTGATGACATGCTAAACAAGGTATCAAGTTTTTCTATGTATTTTTCATCCCCACCAAGCAGTGTAATTAAACCTTCAGGGTCTTGAGGTACAAGCCAAAGGTATTGCCATGCATTTCCCTCACAATAGTCATTAATTCTATGTTGTGCGGAAACAGGGTCAAAAGGGGTTCTCCATTCACCATTAGATAATTTTCCTCTCATGAATTTTGTTTCTTCATCAAAATAGGTTTTGTAGGCTTTTGATCGATCTAAAAAGTAATGATAATCGTCTTTATTGTTCATCTCTTTTGCCAATTGAGCAATTCCCCAATCCCCAATAGCGTATTCCATAGAACTGGCTACAGACTCCACCATTAAATCAGACGGAATGTACCCAAGATTCATTAATTCTTTTACCCCAGGTTCAAAATAGCCGGTAGCACTTTTTTTAACCGCATTAAATGCTTCTTTCTTGTCTATATTAAATCCTTTTAAAACTGCATCAACAACTACTGGTATGGCGCTGTAACCCGGCATTGTGTTGGTTTCATTTCCTCTTAGATGCCAAACGGGTAGTTTACCTTGGTGATCAAATATTTTGAGCATAGAATTGATCATGTCACTAACTCTTTCTGGATGGGTTATTGTATAAAGCGGGTGTGCCGCTCTGTATGTATCCCAAAGAGAAAACAATGTGTAATTTGTAAAAGTAGTATCTGTGTATACTTTTTTGTCAGTCCCTCTGTACTCTCCATTCACATCATGGTATAAATTAGGTGCAATCATGGTGTGGTACATCGCAGTGTAAAATATTTTTTTCTTTTTAATATCTTTTGTTTTTATCTTTATTTTGGCCAATTCACGATTCCATTCAGAAATAGCATTTTTATGAACTTTTTCAAAATCCCAATGTGGAATTTCGTGGATTAAGTTTTCTAAAGCATTTTTCATACTCACAGTTGAAACGCCCATTTTAAAGAATACCTCTTCTCCTTCTTTGGTTTCAAACTCAAGAAATCCTTTTACATACTTACCCTTTTTTTTATCATCCTTGATCTTTCTTCCTCTGTCATACAATAAAAAGTTTTTTACAGGCTTTGAAGTTACCGCTGAGAAAAATTCTCTTTGATCTTTTGCCCATCCAGTGGAAAATCTATAACCCTCAAACAAGGTATCATTTATTTTTCTTAAAAAGGTTTCAGTGGGTCTATCGGCACTTCCTTCCCCCAAGTCAATAATAATTTTAGAGTCTGTAGATTTTGGATAGGTATATCGGTGGAGGCCTACTCTTTTAGAAGCCGTTAATTCAACTTTTATGTTGTATCGCTCTAAAAAGACACTGTAATATCCGGGTGAAGCATGTTCTTTTTCTTTTCTATACAAGGAAGAATAGCCCTTCATGTGATTTTCTTGCGTTCCAGCATTTATCTTGAGAGGTCCATTTACAGGCATGACAGTCAATTCTCCTAAATCTGACATGCCAGTGCCACTAACATTCAGATGGCAGAATCCTTTTACAATGCTGTCCGAATGGTGGTAGGAAGAAGACCAGTCCCAGCCTTTGTTGAAGTTTGTAGGCCCAACTTGTACTCCACCAAAAGGAACATTTGCACCAACAAAAACATGTCCATGACCTCCAGAGCCAATGAAAGGGTCCACATATTTTACGTAATTATTGTTTGGGGTACTACCAAAGCTGAAAATCATTATGCAAATTAATGTAATAGATATACTCTGAATTATTTTTTTTATTCTCATGTTTGATTGTTTTTTAGTAAGTGGGTGCATTTTCTTTAATTATCCATTTGTTATCCACGTTCTTATTGAATGTGATTGTCCCCCCATTTTTTATTTGATTTAAGCCTAACCATGTGTTGTGGTGACTTAGTGCATTCACAGTGACTGATTTAATGATATCTATATTTTCATTATACTTTTGAATTGTTAAAACATCATTAGTTAATCGGATTTTTATTTTTTTGAATTTTGGTAAATTCATTGCAAAACCTCCAACTCCTGGAATGACTGGGTAAAGTCCTATTGAAGAAAAAACATACCAAGACCCCATGGTACCAAGGTCATCATTCCCCGGTAATCCAGATGGAGAATTTTGATACATCTCGTTGTGAATTCTGTTAATGGTTTTAGATGTTTTCTCAGGTTCATCGGTCCAATTGTACACCCAGGGAACATGAAAATCGGGTTCATTACCCGACGCGAACCATTTATCTTCATATCTTGCATCCAGTCTTATAAAAAGAGAATCTAACCTTTTTTTGGCAATTTTTTTGCCTCCAATTTTTTGAATCAATCCGTCTAAATCATAGGGGACCATCCAAAAATAATTCTTATATGTACCTTCTCTCCAATCGTGGTTTATATCTTTCCATATTTCATTGGGGTATTTGGAATTAAGCCATTTAATTTTTGGATTGTAAATATTTTGCCAACTTTTAGATCTTTTGAGGAAAAAATTATATTGATCTTTATCATTTAAGGCTTGTAATGCAAATTGACCAATTGCAAAATCGGATGATGTGTATTCTAAATGCATGGAAGCGAAGGTGTGGCCATGCTTTATGTATTCTTCCAAATAAGGTCTAATTTCTTGATTTTGAGACCTCAATCTGGGGATTGTAGCCCCATTTTTCATGTGCTTAAAAGCATTATGAACATCGAAGTCTTTGGCGCCAAAGCAATACGAATTTGAGATTAAAATAGGGGTTGGGTCTCCCTGCATAATTCCCGTTTCTGTGTTTGCTAGAATCCATCTGCCATAACCGCCTGATTGATCGGCAAAATCCACCAAAGATTGAACCATATCACTACTTTGCTTTGGAAATAACCAAGCCAACAATTGTGCTTGTGTTCTGTAAGTGTCCCAAACACTAAAGGAGCTGTATTGATCCCCTTCGTTAGTTGTCTTTTGAATTTTAAAATCTGCCCCTAAATATTCCCCATTGGCGTCACTCACAACATTAGGATGAATCAGGCTTCTGTAAAAGTTAGTGTAGAACTGAGTTAAAGAATCTTTATCGTCACTTGATATTAAAATACTGCTTAACTTTTCATTCCAGGATGCTTGGTTTTTTGATAAATAAGACTGAAAATTAAATCCAAGATCTTCAGATTTCATATTCATTTTAGCATTTTCAATTGAAACAAATGAAATAGAAATTCTATAATTAACTTCTTTGTTCTTTGAGGTGTCAAATGTGAAAATTGTTCCAGAATTTGGCCCATCTGCTGAACGTTTACTTATAATTCTATTTTTTTTCCAGACTTTAAATCCCAAAGAAGGCCTGTCAAACTCCACATAAAAAAATACAGGATAGTTTGTGTCTGTTCCACAAAAATCCCCACCAGTTGCATAACCTTCACAACTCTTTAAAGAAGTATTTGTAACAAATGCGTCATTAACTTTTGTAGAATTAATACCCGATCCAATTATCACGGTTCCTTTGTCAGAAGTACCAAATTTAAACTTAGCAACAGCAGTTCTTTTAGTCGCGGTAACGCTAATTTGTGTTCCATCATTCATCTCTACAGACAAGAGTCCAGCTTTTGAGTCTTTAATTGACTTGTAGCGATCATATGACTCCATGTTATTTGGAGATTTTTTGATTTCGTTGGAAAAGGCCATGACAGGAAAATTACCCATATTTGGACAGCCAGCACCGCTTAGCTGTGTAACAACAAAACCCTTATTTGGAGAAAAAAAACTGGGTGTAAATTGAACCATACCAAATGGATAGGTGGCTCCTATAAATGTATATCCGCTGCTCAGTCCATTATCTTTGGAACCTATGATTGTATTTACATAATCATGTAAATCTTGCGAGTGTGATTTTGAAAAAAAAAGACAAAATAATAGTGTTATATATATGCTTTTATTCAATAATTGCACCATTACCCTCAAAATTAAGTTCAATAAATTGACATCCACTACCAGCAACGGTGCTAACATACCTAATTTTTAAATACCGAACCATTTGATTTGGCTGAACTTCATATTCAGTGGATTGAAGGTTTGCTCCTTCAATATTTTCTGAGGACAGTAGTATCCAGCCTGCGTCAATTAAGCTGCTTGAACTAGTTGGGCCGGAAATTACATTGTTTCCAATAGACTGAAAATTAGGTAATATGTTAGCACCTACCAAATCTAGCCTTCCCCAAATCTCTAGTTCTGTCGGATTATTTCCTGAGTAATTAGAAGGATCTCTAAAATGAAGTTTAGCACCTCTAAGTTGAGTAACGACTCCCAAATCTATCGTAAAATGACCTGGAACTGCATTCTCCCCAGAGTGATAACCGTTGACATCACTTCCAGACCAAATAGCATTATTATCCCATAAGTATTCGCTTGGATTGGCATTGTAGAACGTACCAGGGTTATCACTTGGCATTGAAGTTATTGAAAACAAAGATTTGTCATGCGTAATCGGTTCTGTGTTTTGGCCGTAAAAGGTCATCTCTGTCAGTTGGGAATGTACATTTCCTACTGTTGAAACCACTCTGTATTTTACGTATCTGATGTCATTTAAAGGACTGATTAAAAAACTATGATTACTTTCATTTTGACCATCAAGCATAACATCCTCCATGAGAATCCAGCCAGCATTTGTTAAATCACTTTCTGTGCTTGCATTTGTTTCTGCAAATATAAGATCTCCCCTGCCCCAAACCTGGACTCTGGTGGCATTATTTTGATTATTAGTTTGGGCATCTGGCATTTCTAATTTAACTTTTCTTAAAACAGTATTCACACCCAAGTCAATTGTAAAATGGTGTGGAATATCACCTGGTTGAGAGAAATATGTTTGTTGATTGTTCCCATTCCAAGTACCATCTCCATCAAAAAGAAATTCATGGGGATTTGCTCCGTCATATTGACCATTGTTATCTCCGGGCATATCAATAATTTGTATAAATTCCTTGGACAACTCGGAATATGGTACATTTGGCAAACTGTAACTAACGGGTTCCAATCCTATGGTATCTATACCTCTAAGTCCAGATTGAATATAGGATTGAGTTGTTAAATTACCTAGTGGTAAAAAATCAATTAGCTTGACCTTATCATCTTCAAAAAATAAAGTATCTCTAACGACTTCATTATTTTCGTTATCATAGTCAAGCGTTGTGAAAATAACAAACTCAGACTCCGCATTCCCAAAAAAGTTTACATAGTTACCATCCGTCTCAAAAGTAAAATCATTTACTTCTCTAGGCGACTGGTCACCAACAAAATTATCTCCAACTGCAAATCCGCTAACAGTTTGAGGGATTGAAAGGTTACCCTCTTGATCTTGAGTGATTACATCAAATTCATAAAAATCTTCATCTAGGTTTTCAATTATAACAGAGTAGATTTCTGAGACATCACTTTCGATGTCATAAATTTCAGTACGGTTATCAAATTCAACAATCACCTTATTTGAATTACCTAATAGATGAGTATATGCCTCTAATTGAGCTCTATACATACCAGGTCTTATGAGAAGTGTATCTAATTTACCAGAATAAATTATTTCACCGTCTAAATATTGTTGATGAATTTTGTCCATATCATTACAACTTGTTGTGGTTGCAATTAGACAAATTAAAAAAATCATTACAAACTTAAAACATTTCATATCTCTCATTTATTGAATAATACGACCCCAAAAAGACAACTCACCTATGACTGTAACCGTTTGGTTATTCCATGATTCAAGGTTTATAAATCTTATATATCTAATATCATGTTGCTGAGAATCAAAGCTGAATACAAAATCCTCTCCATTGTCCTGAAATAGGTAATCTTCGTCCGTATTAGACCCTGGGGGTAAACCAGAAGGTTTGAATGATTCAAACTCTCCTAAAAACTTCCAACCATCTCCAGGATCGGATGGGTCATATATAGGTAAATTGTCCAGGTTAGATCTACCATATATCCTAAAAATCCTGGGATTACCATGCTTGTATAGTTCACTTCCTCCTCTTTGATACAGTTTAAATCTATTTAAATTAGCTGTTTGACCCAAGTCTAATGTTAATTGATGAGGGAGCGATAAAAAATTAGTGTGGCCACAGTTCCATTGATTGCTCCAAGAACCATCCCAAATTTGATTTGCTGAAAAACCATATTCACTAAAACTTTCATCTCCTGGCATAGAGACAATTGAAAAGAAGCCCTTGTCTAAAAATTCATCTTCAAGTGGTGTGATTTCAAAACTTTTCCTAACAGTTTGGTTTCCCCATCTATCTTCAACGTATATTACAAAAACTGTTGGTTCAGCATCGTAGCCTCGAAAACTGTATGAACTGTCAGCTTGGCTTGTGAAAAATGATTCTTTGAATGCAATTTCGCCATTTTCCTCTTCGACTGACATATTCAAGGATACCTCAGCTCTTGTTGGATTAAGATAAGAAATATTGACACCACCAAAGTCTTGTACCCCCTCAATAGATTCTAATATGGCATGAATTGGTGCTTCTAAGGGAGAAATGAATACTCTTTCGGCCTCAGATTCATTATTACCAGTATCGATCGCGGTGACATCAACAGGATAATCTCCTGTTTGTCCAAACCCAAGAATATTTAAACTGTCAATATAAGACGATACAATGACTTCTTTTTGGATGTCATTTTCATCTCTATATTTTCCTTTTACGTACAATAGATCGGGATCATTTGGTGGTGTAAATCTGATAATTGCCCCACCCGGAGTGTTTTCAATTGAATTAACTACTACTTTAGCTGGTGCAATTGAATCACCTCCGTGTGCACTGTGACTGTCTTCAGTACAGTTGAAAACTAAAGTTACAATAACAATATAAATATAATTAATAGGATTATTAATTAGAAAGTTTAAAATTCGCTTCATAATAATTAAAATTTTACCAACCTGGGTTTTGTATTAGATTCGGATTTCTTAATAATTCATTTTGACTAATTGGCCACAAATAATCTTTTGTTGAAAAGTTTCTGTAAAAAATGTTTTCAACTTCATAAAAACCTTCGACATCAGATCTAAAAATATTCCATCCTTGTATGGGTTTATTGAAATATTCCGTTGCTAATTTCCATCGTTTTAAATCCCAATACCTATGTCCTTCAAGTGCAAGTTCAATCATTCTTTCTTGATGAATAATTTTTCTCATTCCGTCTTTGGTCATGGGTTTTGAAGGGTTAGTAGAATACATCTGCCAGGTGTTCAAGATGTCGCCTCCGTCATCTAATCCCGCTCTTGTTCTAACTCTTTGGATGTATTCATAAACTTCAGAATCTGGAGCAGCTTTCGTTTCATTTAATGCCTCTGAATACATTAAATATAAATCTGAAAGTCTAATAATAGGAAAGGAATATCCTTTTATAGTAGAACCTTGCAATGATATTATATTTTCATAGTGGACTAATTTTTTTGCAAAAAAACCAGTTATAGAATATATTTCAAAACCTTGTTTGCCTGAAGCAGCTCCGGCTTTGGCATTCAAGTGAGGAATGAAATTTATATTTTCTGTCTCTAGAGAAAACCATTTGCCCCCATCAAATCCAATTGATGAATAAAATCTAGGTTCTCTGTAGGTGTGCAGTTTAGCAGTATAATAATCATCCTCAATATAAAATTCATGAAAATTTTCATTATTTGAATCAAAAAGAGGCGTTTCTATTACATCATATCTATTCCCATAATCCCAAGTGAGATCTTCATCAATAGGTACGCCATTATTTGTGTAAAATGTTTCAACCATATTTAATGTTGGGGCGTGTGATTTTTTAGTATAACCAAACAATGCTGAGTGGTCCGCAGTCCAACGTGGCTGACACCACATTTGCAAATCTCCAGTCCACTCTGGAGCAAATGCCCATATTATTTCTGTGTTGAAAGGCTCAGTTATGGCTGCTCTTAGACTTAACTCTGTCGTAATTTCTTCATTAATACCACCAATGATTGGAATTTGTTGATTAAACTCATAAAGTTGATGACCATTTAAATGGGCGCTTTCAATTGCCTCAAAAAGTGCATCTCTAGCGTACACCCATTTTTGAGGATCATATACTTGACTTACAAGTTTATTTCCTAAGTTATCTGTTAGCTCACTCAGGTCAGTATTCCCATTAAAAATGGGACTTGCGGCCAATACTAATACCTTTGCTTTTAATGCTTTAGCAATTGGCATGGTTATTCTACCCATGTCAGTATATATATAATTTATCAAGCCGGGTAGATTTTCAGCTTCAATAACTTCATCAAGAATTTGGACCAAATAACTAACTACATCATCAATGGACTCTCTTTTCACATTTGTTTGTTCAGGACTTGCCCCAACTGGTATATTTTGGTCAATAATTGGGATTGGGCCATACATTTGCATAAGCCAAAAGTGGTAAAATGCTTTCAGAACTTTAACTTCATCAATCCATTTTAATCTTTCGTCCTCCTCAAGCCCCGGTACTTCTACCAAATTTTCTAGGAAAATGTTACAATCTCTGAGTGCGTTAAATAAACTGTGTGGCGCGCCTCTACCACCTTCCCAATAATTAAGATATGGGCTTGCAGAATTCTGCATTCCTTTTGCCAATCTAAAACTTGTTTCATTGTTCATGTAGAAATCATTTTCTGCATAATACCAAATTTCGTCTCCAGCCAGTAGGGAGAAGTTTTGTTCAACATTCGCATGTTCGGGAATATATGTATAGCAAGTTGAAAGAAAATTTTCAGCGGTAGATCTAGTGTTAAATGCTAGGTCGATTGTTGCTATATTATCCGGGACAACATCCAAGTAGTCTTTCTCGCATGAAGTAGATATTATAAATAATATTATGACATACTTTTTCATATATCTATAAGTTTAAATTGATTCCAAAATTATATCCTAGTTGTATCGGATAGCCTAATCCATTTCCACCCATTTCCACATCCCACAACTTAAATTTACTAAATGTTAGCAGATTGGTACCTGTAATATAAAATCTAGCAGAAGTCAAGCCTAATTTTGAAGCCGCTTTGTCTTCGATTGAATATCCGATTTCAACAGATTTTAATCTCAAAAAAGTACCATCTCTAAGCCACCAAGTACTATTTCTATTGTTATTATCGATTAATTGGCTTGAGAGCCTAGGCCATGCAGCATATAAATTTCTATCATTTTCTGACCAGTGGTCGTTAGCCCAAGCGTTTAACAGCGCATTATTACCAATCGCTCCACCATATGTGTCTATGAATGGGGAGGAATTATAGGCATCAATAAAGAAAGATGATTTAGCAGAACCTTGAAAGAAAAATGAAAAATCAAAATGTTTGTACTTTGATGAAAGCCCGAATCCATAAATTATTTTTGGAGTTGTTGGGTATCCTATCGGAACTTCATCATTAATGTCAATTATTCCATCATTATTGATGTCTTTATATTTTATATCACCTGCCATGTATTCTCCAAAAGTTTGTAAAGGGGAATTGGCAACATCAGCTTCATCAATAAAAAGTCTTTCGGCTATATACCCATAGGGCTGTGATAAGTTTAACCCTATTCTTGAGCGCCATGGTAAGCCTGCAGATTGATAGTCTAACTCTTCGAATACTTCGAATCTACTATCGGCGTATGAAAAGTTTCCTCTAAAACCAACAAAAAGATCTTTGCTTAGTTGGTCATTGTAATCTAATGTGATTTCATACCCATTCGAAGAAGCCTCACCCACATTTGCTCTAAGCGGAGATTGTAATCCCATGCTGGCTGGTATTTGAGCCCTATCCATTAATATATTTGATCTATATTCTGTGAAATAATCTGCCTGAATATCAATTTTATTAAATAAACCAATCTCAATTCCAAGATTCAACATTCTGGCTTTTTCCCATGTAATTTGATCATTGGCATATCGGTCAATGCTAACTCCATTGATATAGTTCCCAAATTCTTGACCAAAAGGAGATCCCATTGAACCATCGCTTAAATTGACTTGTGAAATGTAAAAGAATCTATCACTTGCACTTCCAATTTGATCATTCCCGACCAAACCATAAGTTGCCTTGAATTTTAGATTGTCCAATACGTCTGATAAAGGCTCCATAAATTTTTCGTTTGAAGCCAACCACCCAAGTCCAAAAGATGGGAAAAATCCAAACCTTTGTGATTTTGCAAACCTTTCCGATCCATTATATCCGAAATTGAATTCTGAAAAATATCTGTCATCATAGGCGTAAGTAAATCTTCCTGAAAGCCCTAAATTTCTGTATGGTAATGATTCCTGAAGGTTACCTGCATTTGCATATTTTAATTCACGCATAATCCCAATCAACATTCCTGTTATTTCATGCTTTTGTTTAAAGGTTTTACTGTAGTTAAGTGCGCTTTCAAAGTAAGTAGAATTTGTAATGATTTTATTCCCTTCACTGTAATTTAGGTATTCAGTGCCTTGATTTGGATTAAGCGCAGTAAGGGTGTACAAATCATTTTGAAAATCATAATTACCTAGAGCGTAATAAAAGGGGTTGTATTTTCTTTCTAAATTATAGAAAGAATATCTAGACGTGTTTCCAAGGAGTCTATATTTCAAGCCCTCTGCAATAAAACCTAAGTCTTGTTTGATCTCTACAGTTGCTAAGAAATTATTGTAACTCTCGTCTTTATAGCCTCGCATTAAATCTGCATATGGATTTAAATAGTCTCCAAATTGACCTGCATTTCCAAATAAAATATGATTTGAGTTTTGAAATTGAGCATCAGGTTCATAAAACTTTGGATACAAGACGGGATTTGCCTTCATAGCTTTTCGATAAACCTCCGCACCCCCGTCTAAAGGGCCATTGTAATCATCAAAATTGCCATTAAACTTTAATGCAACTGTAGTAGATTTTGTTAGATTGACATTGATATTAGATCGTAGAGAAACTCTTTTAAAATTTATGTTATTATTAAAGTTATTCCTTGAGTCTACTTTCAAATTACCATTATCCGTATTTACAGTTGATGCTAAATAATATCTTGCAATTTTCCCACCACCACTAAGGCTAAAATTAAAACGGCTATTCAAAGTATAATCATCTAACAACTCATCAAACCAGTTTACTGTTGGATAAGCCATTTTATTTCTGTTTGGATCCTGAGAGATTAATATTTTCTCTAGGGAATAAATTCGTCCACTCAGTGGATTTCTTGTAGTTTGGGCTTCATTGTGAAGTCTCATGTATGTTATGGGGTCGGCGATACTCAAAGACTTTGTTGCAGCTGAATAAGATTTTTCATACCTAACATTAATTTTAACTACACCCTCTTTCCCTTCCTTCGTTGTGACTAGAATTACGCCGTTTGCACCTCTGGCACCAAATAATGAGGTCGCGGTAGCATCTTTCATAATCGAGAAACTTGCTATATCATCTGGCTGTAGTCTTGCTAAATCTGTAGATGTAGTTTCAATCCCGTCAATTAATATTAGCGGGGATCTGGCGTATCCAAAAGTACTAACACCGCGAATAAAAAACTCTGCATTATCTCGACCAGGCTCTCCACTCCTCTGGTAGGCAATTACACCAGCTATTCTACCAGCGAATGAAGTTGTTAGGTTGCTTGTAGGTAGCTTTAGCTCTGAAGGATTAATTGTTGTTACAGCTGCAACCACACTTGATTTTTTCTGTTTACCATAAGCAACAATAGTAACTTCGTCAAGGCTTTTAAGATCTTCCTCGATAGTGATTTTTATTTCACTTCTACCATCAACATAAATTTCTTTTGTTTCATATCCAACATAACTTATTTCTAAATTAGAGGTCTTAGAAACCCGAATTGTAAACACGCCATCAAAGTCAGTAACTGACCCATTGAGTGGATTTTCCTTTTCAATAATATTAGCTCCAGCAACAGGGACTCCATTGGAATCCTCAACCACTCCTTGAACTGTAAAGTTTTGAGATTGTATGATTTGAAATGATAATACGAGAAGAAAAGTTATATTATATTTTAAAGTATTTATCAAAATGGTGTCCTTTTTGTTGTGTTAATGTTGTGGAAAATATTTATTTATTTTTTTATGAACTTTGTAAAAATAACCATTTTTATTTTTATATTTATAAAATAATTA
>NZDM01000050.1 GCA_002690085.1 Flavobacteriaceae bacterium | reverse complement strand
GCCCCCAAAAGGAGCTGTCATTTTTATTGATAATTTCAAAAATACTTCTTTAGACCTCAAACATTGGAATTATGATTTGGGAGATGGTTGTCCAGAGCTTTGTGGATGGGGCAATAAGGAATATCAACACTATACAAAAGAAAATGTTTTTTTGAGAAATGAAAAATTGGTCATTAAAGCTACCAAAGAAAAAGACCGCTATTTTTCGGGGCGTATTACCACCAAGGATAAAATTGAATTTCAGTACGGAACTGTAGAAGTCAAGGCAAAACTACCAAGGGGAAAAGGCGTTTGGCCTGCTGTGTGGATGTTAGGCCATGATATAGATGAAAATTACTGGCCTGGTTGTGGAGAAATAGACATCATGGAATATGTAGGAAAAACCCCTGGGGAAATTCACAACACCCTACATACAAAAGACAGCTATGGAATTTCAAAAAACACTAAAATAACAACGTTGAAGAACATTGAAGATGGTTTTCATGTCTACAAAATGAATTGGGACAAAAATCAGATTCAATTTTCAATCGACAATGAAATTGTATACACTTTTGCGCCTAAAGAAAAGTCAGATGCCATTTGGCCTTTTGATAAACCGTTCTACTTGATATTAAATTTAGCAGTAGGGGGCTATTTTGGCGGACTTGAGGTGGACGATACTATTTTCCCTCAAGAATTTATCATTGACTACATTAAAGTTTACAAGATCCCTACACATTAAGCATCGCCTGTATCTTTTCAGTAATTAGTGCCGTTGCCCCCTTGTTTTTTCCAACGTATGCTTTGTTCTTTTGACCACAAGCATGTCTGAAGTTTTCATCTTCTACAAAAGCATCTAAAGATTTTTTAAAGCTGGAAGCATCCTGAACACTCACCAGCCCACCTTGAGCTAACATGGCTTTTGCTTCTGGGAATCTATCATAATTTTTTCCAATGATAATAGGAACGCCAAATACGGCTGCTTCTAAGGTATTGTGCAGCCCCGTTGTCCCCATGCCACCGCCAATGTAAGCAACCGCGGCATAGTGGTACAGTTTAGTTAAAAGGCCTATGGTATCTATAATTAAGACCTGTTTTGTAGAAAGTGTTTCTAGATTGTAATTTGTGTACAAAGTAGCTTTGTCTCCTAAATTATTTTTAAGTTTTTGAATGCCTTGTTTTTCAATTTTGTGTGGGGCAATGATAAATTTTAAATCCCCTTTTGCCGCTTTGATATAGGCCCCCAAAATTGCATGGTCTTCTGGCCATGTGCTGCCGGCAACAATACATGTTTTGTTGTCAATAAAACTTTCTACAAACGCAAGTGTGTTATTTTGCTCCAATTGACTTGAAACACGGTCAAAGCGCGTATCGTTCGAAACGGTTACCTCATTGAATCCGACCCCTTTCAGCAGTGCTTTTGACCCTTTGTCTTGCGTAAAAATATGATCAAAGCTGAATAACAATTGTCGCCATTTTTTGAAAAAGGATTTGAAAAAATATTGCTGAGGTCTGAACAAGGCTGAGATTAAAAAAACTTTTGAAGAATGGCTTTTCAGTGCCAATAAATAATTGGGCCATAGTTCATATTTCACAAAAACAACCAAGCTTGGCATTAAAACCGTTAAAAATAAGTTGACATTTTTTTTGGTGTCTAAGGGAAGGTATATCACCAAAGGTGTAATGTGGTTTTCCTTTCGGATTTCATAGCCTGAGGGTGAAAAAAAAGAGAGTACAATTTTTGCTTGTGGGTATAATAATTTAAGATTTTTAAAAACCGGAAGGCCTTGCTCATACTCCCCCAAAGAAGCGCAGTGGAACCAAAAAACAGTATCGCCTTTATTAATATTTTTGAGTAAAAAACTAAGGGTTTTCTTACGACCTATGACCCCTTTTTTAATCTTTTCATCAAAAAGACCTAAGGCTGGGAGCAAAGTGTTAACCAGCTGAATCACAAAATTGTATACTATAATCAAAGGTTATGGTTTTGAACAAAAATACATTCTTTATCTTAATTTTAGCATTTGCGCCTTGCTAATTTTGTATTTTTGCATCGGCTTATAATTAAGAGCAACGAATGTAAATTACTATGAAGAAAATTCAAATGGTTGACTTGGGCAGTCAATATCAAAAAATTAAATCTGAAGTTAATGCCTCCATCAATGATGTCTTAGAGTCTTCAGCTTTTATCAATGGTCCTCTCGTTAAAGAATTTCAATCTAATCTTGAAAAGTACTTAGGTGTAAAGCATGTAATCCCATGTGCAAATGGGACTGATGCGCTTCAAATCGCCATGATGGGTTTGGGGCTAAAGCCAGGTGATGAGGTCATTACAACCGATTTTACTTTTGCTTCAACCGTTGAGGTTATTGCACTTTTAGGCTTGACACCTGTCCTTGTAGATGTATGCCCAAATTTATTTACTATTAATGTAGAGTCCGTTGAAAAAGCCATTACACCCAAGACCAAAGCCATTGTACCTGTGCATTTATTTGGACATTGTGCCAACATGGAGGTTATAATGGACATTGCCACTAAGCACAATCTATATGTGATTGAAGATTGCGCACAATCCATGGGCGCAGATTATATTTTTTCAAACGGTCAGTCGGTTAAATCAGGTGCGATTGGGCATGTATCGGCTACCTCTTTTTTCCCCTCCAAAAACTTAGGCTGCTACGGAGACGGCGGCGCAATTTTCACCAATGATGATGATTTGGCCCACATCATCAGAGGTATTGTAAACCATGGTATGTATACGCGTTACCATCATGATGTGGTAGGGGTAAATTCTCGCTTAGACTCGATTCAAGCAGCGGTTCTCAATGCAAAACTCCCGCATTTGGACGCTTATAACAAAGCGCGCCAGTCTGCCGCAAAAAAATACACTGAAAAACTGCAGGGCATAGAAGCTTTAGTTCTACCAGTGGTTCGCTGTGACCAACCAAACGGAGCAGCTTCTTGTAACTGCCATGTTTTTCATCAATACACCATACGCCTCATTCATGGAGATCGGGATGCTTTGGTGACTCATTTAAATTCTAAGGGTATTCCTTGTGGGGTCTATTATCCAATTCCTTTACACAGACAAAAGGCTTATAAAAGCGAACGCTATAATGAAGCAGATTTTAAAGTGACCAATCAATTGTCTAACGAAGTTTTTTCACTTCCTATGCACACAGAACTAGAAGATGATCAAATCGATTATATCGTAAATACAATAAAAGAATTCTTAGGATAAAGGTTTTGATTTTCTATTTTTTTCTTTGAAAGCCGATATCAAAATCAGAACCATTCCTGTGGTTACAGACAAATCAGCGAAGTTGAAAATACCAGTCCTAGCAAAGTTAAAATCCATAAAAAGAAAATCGGTTACGGACCCATAAACAAAGCGGTCGTATAAATTTGCAATGCCGCCACCAACAACACAACTCAGGCCAATTGTGGTCAATCGGTCAATGGATTTGTTTGTAAATAAATAATATAAAACTGAGGTCAATACCAAGAGTGGCACAATAAGTAAAAAAATCATTTTTATTGTAGGGTTTGCATCACTTCCCATCCCTAAAAATGCCCCTGAATTTTCAACATTCATCAATTGAAGGAGTTCTCCAACGAGCTCTGTACGAGACCCTGGGACTACTTTTTCTCTAACCAAATGTTTGCTGTATTGATCTGTACCAATGTTCAGGCAAATTAATATGAGGATGTAAATTTGTTTTTTTTGCATATTTAATTTTCAAAAATCGCGGCAGCAGTATTTGCATCTCTGTTGATTTTTCGCACCAGCCCTTGTAAGACATTTCCTGGCCCCACTTCAGTAAAACTTTTCGCACCGTCGTTAATCATCTTTTCAATAGTCTGAGACCATCTAACAGGCGCTGTCAGTTGGGCAATTAAATTAGTTTTTATAGTTGCTGTTTCAGTAACCGCAGCCGCCGTTGTGTTTTGGTAAATTGGACAACTTGGCGTCTTAAAAACTGTATTTTCAATTGCACTCGCAAGTTGTTCTCTTGCTGGCTCCATAAGTGGGGAGTGAAAAGCCCCACCAACAGGAAGAACCAAGGCTCTTCTTGCGCCTTTTTCTTTTAAAACCTCACAAGCCTTGTGAATGGGTTCAATCCCACCCGAAATTACCAATTGCCCAGGGCAATTGTAATTGGCGGCGACCACAATGCCTTCAATGTCTTGGCAAACGGCCTCCACAACTTCATTTTCTAAGCCTAGCACAGCCGCCATAGTTCCTTCTGTTAATTCGCAGGCTTTTTGCATGGCCTTGGCGCGCTGCGCGACTAGTTTTAATCCACTTTCAAAGCCCATAGCATTACTGGCCACTAGTGCAGAAAACTCACCAAGAGAATGACCTGCAACCATGTCTGGATTAAAATTACCTCCTAAACACTTGGCTAAAATAACAGAGTGTATGAAAATCGCCGGCTGCGTAACTTTGGTTTGCTTTAAATCTGTGGCTTCACCTTCAAACATGATTTTAGTGATTTCAAAACCTAAAATAGCATTGGCTTTTTCAAACAATGCTCTTGCCTCTTCAGATTGTTCGTATAGGTTCTTGCCCATTCCAGAAAACTGAGCCCCCTGACCCGGGAAAATAAATGCATTCATAAAATTAAATTTGATGGTTTATTGCTGCTTCTCTTGTAAGTGATAAAACTAAAATCAAAGGCGTGGTTTTCATCCTTTAATATGCGTTCTCTTTTAATTTCTTCCCATTGATTTAAATCTATTTCAGGAAAATAAGTGTCTCCTTCAAAGTTTCCATGAACCCGCGTTAATTCAATAATTGAAGCATAGGGTAAGGCTTGTTTGTAAATTTCTCCCCCTCCAATGATATAAGGTTGCTCATCATTTTGGATGGCTTCAATGGCTTTTTCAATAGAATTAACAACCACAACACCCTGGGGGACTGCGTAATTCTCTTGACGCGTAATAACAATATGTGTTCGGTTAGGCAATGGCTTTGGAAAGCTTTCAAATGTTTTTCGTCCCATGATCATATGGTGCCCGGAAGTTAAAGATTTGAAGCGTTGTAAATCAATGCTCAAATCCCATATAAGATCGTTGTCCTTGCCTATAACTTGGTTTTCTGATACCGCCACAATTACAGTAAACGGTGGGTTTTTTATTGTTTTCAATAGACTACACATTTTGTGTGCAAAAATAACACTTTCACATATAATTATACTGCGACTTTGCCTTTAATATGTGGATGTGGGTCATAATCTACAAGTGTAAAATCATCAAAAGTAAAATCAAAAATGTTTGTTATATCTGGGTTTAGAAACATCTTTGGCAATGGTTTAGGAGCCCTTGAACGTTGAAGCTCTAATTGTTCCATATGGTTGTTGTAAATATGAGCGTCTCCAAAAGTATGTATAAATTCTCCGGCCTCATAGCCACAAACTTGTGCCATCATCATAGTAAATAAAGCGTATGATGCAATGTTAAAAGGAACCCCCAAGAAAATATCTGCACTGCGTTGGTACAATTGACAAGATAGCTTTCCTTCGTGTACATAAAACTGAAAAAAAGCATGACAGGGCGGCAAAGCCGCTTTTCCGTTAGCTACATTTTCTGAAAAAGATTTTGATGTGTCAGGAAGTACAGAAGGATTCCATGCAGAAACAAGCATTCTGCGGCTGTTAGGGTTGTTTTTCAAGGCTTGAATCACCGATTTTATTTGATCAATTTCGTCGCTGTTCCAATTGCGCCATTGGTGGCCATAAACAGGACCTAAATCACCATTTTCATCTGCCCACTCGTTCCAAATACGAACGCCATTTTCTGTTAAATATTCAATATTTGTATCGCCCTTTAGGAACCAAAGCAATTCGTAAACAATAGATTTTAAGTGAAGTTTCTTTGTTGTAACCATTGGAAAGCCATCGCTTAAATCGAAACGCATCTGATAACCGAAGACGCTTTTTGTTCCGGTTCCTGTGCGGTCGCCTTTTTCATTTCCATGCTCCATAACATGGCCGACTAAATCAAGATATTGCTTCATAAAAATGAATTATTTATAACGACTTAAAAATAATTAATACCCCCAATAATAGGAAGCGAAGCAACTTAATAATTTGAAAAGTTATCAACGAATTTTTAGCCGATGATGCCCCCTGCAATGGTCGCAGAGAGAAGCGAAGCGATGGTGCCCCCAATGAGCGCTTTAATCCCCAATTCAGAAAGGGTTTTTCTTTGCCCAGGTGCCAATGAACCAATACCACCAATTTGAATCCCAATAGAAGCAAAATTGGCAAATCCACACAGCATATAGGTTGCCATAATGATAGATTTTTGATACTTCAAATGGATTGGATTTGTAATGTCTTTTAAATCTGCCAACTGAATGTATCCAATAAACTCACTTGCAGCGAGTTTAATTCCCAGAAGCTGGCCCATAAGTGCCATATCTTCTTTTGCGACCCCTATCAGCCACATCAATGGTGCAAAAGTGTACCCAAGTATAAATTCAAGCGATAAGCCATCATAGGTTGTGTTGGATGCAATAAGTTCATTCAGTGAGCTAAACTTCCAATTTATATTTAATGTTTCTATGACAATTCCATCAAAATTTGCGATTCCACCAAGAATTCCATTAAACATGGCGATGAAGGCCACAAATACCAACAACATGGCACCCACATTAATCGCAAGCTTTAAGCCTTCCGTTGTTCCATTGGCAATGGCTTCTAAAATATTTGAACCAATTTTTTCTTTTGAAACTGAGATGTCGGTACTAATTTCCTCTGTTTGAGGGAAGAGGATTTTAGAAATTACAATAGCTCCAGGTGCTGCCATCACAGAGGCAGCCAATAGGTGTTTGGCATAAAAAAGTTGTGATGCTGCGTCATCGCCACCAAGAAATCCAATATATGCTGCCAATACTGCACCAGCAACGGTCGCCATGCCACCCATCATTACCAATAAGATTTCAGACCTATTCATCTTTTCTAAATAGGGTTTTATCAACAATGGCGCTTCCGTTTGGCCCAGGAAAATATTTCCAGCCACACTCAAACTCTCCGCCCCTGAAATTTGTAGGACTCTGCTGAGCAGCCACCCCATACCTTTGACAATTTTTTGAATTACGCCAAGATAAAAAAGTACTGAAGTCAGCGCCGAAAAGAAAATAATTGTAGGGAGCACTTGAAAGGCAAAAATATACCCAAATGATTCAATATTGAGCATGTCTCCAAATAAAAATTGGCTGCCGGCTTGCGTAAATTTTAAGATAGCAATGAAGCCTTGTCCTACATATTCAAAGGCTCTCATTATGAAGGGAACTTTTAAGACGCCAATTGCAATAATAAGTTGAAAGGCCAAACCAATTCCTACGGTCTTCCATTTGATGGCTTTTCTATTGTTACTCAGTAAAAATGAAATGCTAATAAGTACTACCATTCCAAGCAACCCACGAAAAAAGCTCTCTCCGCTAAAGCCTTGACTTTGAATGATTTCGGTGGAAACCTTTTGGGCAAAAGTTGTTTGAGTTGTAAAAAGTAGAAATAAAGCTAAATATGATTTCATATAAATATTGGTTAATGCATTAGCGCTTAGAAATTTCATCTCTTATTTTGGCAGCTACTTCGTAATCTTCGTCTTGTACTGCCTTTTTCAAAAGGTCTCTTAAATCCGACAGCGACAAGTTTTTAAAAGTTTCATCTGAAGCGGCCTCCATTTCATTTTGCTTTTCAACAATCTCATTGTCAAAAATAAAACTCTCTTCTGTTTTTTTTCCATCTTTTTCAGGGTTTATTTTTAAAATTACGCCTGCTTTTTCCAAGATATTTTTGTAGGTAAATATTGGCGCAGAAAAGCGCAATGCAAGGGCTATGGCGTCACTGGTTCGCGCATCAATAATTTCTTCTGTAGCATCTCTTTCACAAATTAAAGAAGCATAAAACACACCATCTACAAGCTTGTGAATAATGACTTGTTTGACGGTAATATCATAACGGTCAGAGAAATTTTTAAATAAATCATGAGTGAGCGGTCGTGGGGGGCGAATGTCTTTCTCTAGTGCAATAGCAATAGATTGAGCTTCAAAAGCGCCAATGACAATGGGGAGTTTTCGCTCGCCGTTTTCTTCGCTTAAGATAAGCGCATAGGCACCACTTTGTGTTTGGCTGTAGGAAATTCCTTTTATATTTAGTCGAATTAAACTCATCGTTTACACCAACAAATAACAATTTTAATTGCTAAAATACCAAACTTCTATGCTATTTATTTTAGGGCTTAAGCATTTTGAGCTTTAAAAGCCTTTAGTTTTTCTATCAGCTTGGGTACAACCTCAAAAGCATCCCCAACAATTCCATAATCAGCTGCCTTAAAAAAGGGTGCCTCAGGATCGGTGTTGATGACCACTTTCACTTTAGATGAATTGACACCTGCTAGGTGTTGAATGGCACCGGATATACCAATGGCGATGTAAAGGTTACTCGCTACGGGTTTACCCGTTTGACCCACATGTTCGCTGTGAGGTCTCCAACCAAGATCTGAAACAGGCTTTGAACAAGCCGTTGCAGCACCCAATACCTTTGCTAAATCTTCAACTAAATTCCAGTTTTCCGGACCTTTTAACCCACGGCCTGCGGAAACAACAATATCGGCATCTGCGATTGAAACCTTGTCCGTTGCTTTATCAATACCTTTTACAACAACTTTTGAAGGTTTGATTTCTGGGTTAAAAACTTCCACTGTGGATGAAACCGCTTGTTCCGCCAATCCAAAAGCGTTGTTTGATAATCCGATAATTTTGATCTCTGTTGAAATTTCAGTTTTTGAAAAAGCCTTATTTGTAAAAACACTTCTTTTGACTTGAAAGGGAGCCGTACTTTCTGGTAGATCTACAACATTAGGCACATACCCAGCATCTAGACCAAAGGAAAGCAAAGGGGCTAAATACTTGCAGTCTGCGCTGCTGCTCAAAACGACCACTTTGGATTGTTCCTTTTCCACTGCTTGCTTTAAAATATCGGCATAAGTTTCAGCATTGTAGTCCCCAGTTATTTTTACGCTTAAAACTTTATCAACCCCATAATTACTTAATGTAGAGACATCATCGGCATTAAAAACCACCGCTGATAAAGAACTGTTTAATGCATTCGCCATGGCTCTTCCATATGAAGCAACTTCTAAAGCTGCTTTTTTAAAACTTCCATTTTCGGATTCAATATATACGAGTACAGACATATATTTAAAATTTAGAGCACTTTGGCTTCGTTGTGTAAAAGGGTTATAAGTTCGTCAATGTTTTCGGCATCTACCATTTTTATGTCGCCTCTAGGGGCGGGTTTTTCAAAAGAAATAGTCCGAGTTTTTTCTTGAATATTTTCAGCCTCAACAACCCGCAGTGGTTTTTTCCGAGCCATCATAATGCCTCGCATGTTTGGAATTTTTAAATCACTTTCTTCAACCAACCCTTTTTGACCACCTATGACGAGCGGGAGAGCGGTTGACAATGTTTCTTTACCACCGTCGATTTCACGAACAGCCGTTGCATTCTGTCCCTCTATCTCCAGAGAAATGCAGTTGTTGACAAAGCTGGCTCCTAAGCTTGCGGCCATCATTCCAGGAACAACACCACCATTATAATCTATAGATTCTCTTCCAGCGATAATTAAATCGTAGTCTCCATCTTTGGCAATTTTAGAAAGTTCACTCGCGACTGCAAATCCATCCGTAGCAGTTGTGTTAATTCTTATGGCTGCATCGGCGCCAATGGCCAGCGCTTTTCTCAATGTTGGCTCTGTTTCTGCACCTCCGACATTGACCACATCAACGCTAGCACCTTGACGTTCCTTGAACCACATGGCTCGAGTTAAACCAAATTCGTCATTGGGATTGATTACAAACTGTACGGCATTGCTGTCAAATTTTGAATTGTCTTCTGTAAAATTTATCTTGGAAGTAGTATCTGGAACATGGCTGATACAAACTAAAATCTTCATTATTTTGGATTGTTATAATTACAAAACAAAATTAAAAAAAAAAGATTTAATTTCCTATGCATGCATAGGAAATTTTTTAAATAAGATAAGCTATAAATATGATTGTTTATTGTTATTTTTGCTTCACAGAAAAATCACTTATTCTGTTTAACCAATTTTTGTCACTGCTACATCTGATGTAGTTAAGATAGGACTCAACTTATGAAAACATTACAATATAGAGAAGCTATTTGTGAAGCCATGAGCGAAGAAATGCGCCGCGATGAAAGCATTTATTTGATGGGTGAAGAAGTCGCGGAATACAATGGGGCTTACAAGGCTTCAAAAGGGATGCTTGATGAGTTTGGAGAGAAACGCGTTATTGATACCCCCATTGCTGAGCTGGGTTTTGCAGGGATTGCCGTTGGATCAACCATGACAGGTAACAGGCCGATTGTAGAATTCATGACCTTTAATTTCTCATTGGTAGGGATTGATCAAATAATAAACAATGCTGCAAAAATCAGACAAATGTCTGGAGGACAGTTTAAATGTCCAGTCGTATTTAGAGGTCCTACAGCTTCAGCAGGCCAGTTGGCTGCAACCCACTCCCAAGCCTTTGAAAGTTGGTTTGCAAATTGCCCTGGGCTGAAAGTTATTGTCCCTTCAAATCCTTATGACGCCAAGGGTTTACTCAAGGCAGCCATTCGAGATGACGATCCTGTTATTTTTATGGAAAGTGAACAAATGTATGGTGATAAAGGCGAAGTACCCGAAGGAGAATACATTTTACCTATTGGAGTTGCAGACATCAAACGTGCTGGTTCTGATGTGACTGTTGTTTCCTTTGGAAAGATTATTAAAGAAGCTTATAAAGCGGCAGATGTCCTTGAAAAAGAAGGTATTTCTTGTGAAATTATTGATTTGAGAACTGTGCGCCCCTTGGATATAAATACAGTTTTACAATCTGTTAAAAAAACCAATAGATTGGTCATATTAGAAGAAGCTTGGCCCTTTGGAAATGTATCAACAGAAATCACATATCAAATTCAAGAAAAAGCCTTTGACTATTTAGATGCTCCTGTTGTTAAAATTAATACAGCGGATACGCCAGCGCCATATTCTCCTGTATTGTTAGAAGAATGGCTTCCCAACAGTGGCGACGTTGTAAAAGCAGTCAAAAAAGTATTATACAAATAAACAACTCGGGCCCCGATGGAAAAATTAGGTTTTTCTATTGTTAATCATTTTACTACATTTGTGGCCTTTAAAAAATTAATTAAAATAAAATTATGGAATCAATGATGATTTACATGCCAATAGCCTTGGCGCTTTTAGGACTAATCTATATGGTAGTCAAGCAAAAATGGGTAATGAAACAAGATGCTGGTGATGGAAAAATGAAAGAAATTTCAGACCACATTTATGAAGGAGCTTTAGCATTCTTAAGTGCTGAGTATAGACTACTAGCTATTTTTGTAGTGATTGTAAGTATACTCCTTTTTGGTGTTTCTCTCATAGTAGATACTACTCATTGGTTAATAGTTATTGCATTTATTTTTGGTGCAATTTTTTCTGCTTTTGCAGGAAACATTGGAATGAAAATTGCGACCAAAACAAATGTTAGAACGACCCAAGCAGCACGAACTAGTCTCCCAAATGCCTTGAAAATTTCATTTGGAGGTGGTACTGTAATGGGCCTTGGTGTTGCTGGTCTTGCAGTTTTAGGTTTAACAGGATTCTTTATTTTATTCTATAATTATTTTATGGTTGGAGTTGAAGGTGCTTTTTCTGTTGACCAAATGACCATCGTTTTAGAAACCTTAGCTGGATTTTCTTTAGGAGCTGAATCCATAGCATTATTCGCTCGTGTTGGTGGCGGTATCTACACAAAAGCTGCTGATGTTGGTGCAGATTTAGTAGGAAAAGTAGAAGCTGGTATACCTGAAGATGATCCAAGAAATCCTGCTACAATAGCAGATAATGTTGGTGATAATGTTGGAGATGTTGCAGGAATGGGGGCTGACCTATTTGGTTCATATGTCGCAACTGTACTAGCAGCAATGGTATTAGGAAATTATGTAATTAAAGACATGGGGGGAAGTATTTCTGATGCCTTCGGAGGCATAGGTCCTATTTTATTACCTATGGCTATTGCTGGTGCAGGTATTATTATTTCTATCATTGGGACAATGCTCGTAAAGATCAATAATAACGATGCAAAAGAAGATCAGGTGATGGGTGCATTAAACATAGGAAACTGGACTTCAATTGTATTGGTAGCTATCTCATGCTATGCATTGTGTATGTATATGTTACCTGAAACTATGAATATGGAATTTTTTGGAGAAGGGTTAAAAGAAGTTTCTAGATTGAGTGTATTATTTGCCACTTTAGTTGGTTTGGTGGTAGGTGCAGTTATTTCTTCTGTAACAGAATATTATACAGGACTCGGTAAATCTCCAATTTTAAAAATAGTACAACAATCAAGTACTGGAGCTGGTACAAATATTATTGCTGGTCTAGCTACTGGTATGATTTCTACATTCCCTTCAGTGTTATTATTTGCTTCTGCCATATGGGCATCTTATTTCTTTGCAGGATTCTATGGTGTTGCTCTTGCAGCTTCTGCTATGATGGCAACTACAGCAATGCAGTTAGCTATTGATGCATTTGGACCAATTTCTGATAATGCTGGAGGAATAGCAGAAATGAGTGAACAAGATCCTATTGTAAGAGAAAGAACGGATATTTTAGACTCTGTAGGTAATACAACAGCCGCTACTGGAAAAGGATTTGCCATCGCTTCTGCTGCATTAACGTCCTTAGCCTTGTTTGCTGCTTATGTAACATTTACAGGTATAGACGGAATTAACATTTTTAAAGCCCCTGTATTAGCGATGTTATTTGTAGGGGGTATGGTTCCTGTTGTATTTTCTGCTTTAGCTATGAATGCTGTTGGTAAAGCAGCTATGAAAATGGTACAAGAAGTGAGACGTCAGTTTAAAGATATCCCTGGAATAATGGAAGGAACTGGAAAGCCAGAATATGACAAGTGTGTTGCAATTTCTACAGAGGCTTCTCTTAAAGAAATGATGTTGCCTGGGTTTTTAACGATTGGGTTTCCTTTAGTAATCGCTTTTGTTCCAATGATTTTTGGAATGGATAACTTAGCGATTGCCGAAATGCTAGGGGGTTATATGGCAGGTGTTACAGTATCTGGTGTACTTTGGGCAATTTTTCAAAATAATGCTGGTGGTGCTTGGGACAATGCCAAAAAGTCTTTTGAAGCTGGTGTGGAGATAAATGGTGAAATGACCTATAAAGGTTCTGACGCTCATAAAGCAGCTGTTACAGGTGACACTGTAGGTGATCCTTTTAAGGATACTTCAGGACCTTCAATGAATATTTTAATAAAGCTTACTTGTTTGATTGGTTTGGTTGTTGCCCCAATTTTGGGTGGCCATTCAAACGGTTCCGATATTGATACGAAAAAACTCAGTTACAGCTTGGGAGTTAACGTAGCGTCTGGAATCAAAACTCAAGGCGTAGAATCCATAGACACTAAGGCTATCTCTAAGTCTTTTAATGATGTGTTTCAAGGCAATGATTTGGAAATTTCTGAACAGGAAAGTCGACAGTTTTTACAAACCTATTTCAGAGACTTGCAGGTCAAAAAACAGCAAGAAGCTGCTGAGCAAGCTAAGGTTTCAGAACAAGAAGGAATCGATTATTTAGCTGAAAATGCCAAAAAGGAAGGGGTTGTTACCACAGAAAGTGGACTTCAATACGAAGTACTTACTAAGGGTACAGGCGTCTCCCCTACTGCTGAAGACAGCGTCACGGTACATTACACAGGAACTTTGATTGATGGGACTGTTTTTGACAGCTCTGTAGAACGTGGAGCCCCTGCTACATTTGGAGTTTCTCAAGTGATTAAAGGTTGGACTGAAGCATTACAACTCATGTCTGTTGGTGAAAAATTACGTTTGGTCATTCCCTCAAACCTTGCTTATGGTCCAAGAGGATCAGCGCCTAAAATTGGACCTAATGCAACTTTAATTTTTGAAGTTGAACTTATCAAAATAAATTAATTTTTAATGATTAATCATAAAAAAACCCTCTATAAATTACAGAGGGTTTTTTTGTTTTAAGTTTGTTTGGGTTAAAATAATCCATTGATTTCCGAATCAATCTTTTCAATAATTTCTCCGAGGTCTTCAGCTTTCTCTACAAAATCTAAATGATCAACATCAATTATTAATAAGCGACCTTTTTCATACCCATGAATCCATGCTTCATAGCGCTCGTTTAAGCGGCTTAAGTAATCAATTGAAATAGAGTTTTCATAATCCCGTCCGCGTTTGTGAATTTGATTAACAAGGTTTGGAATTGAACTCCTCAAATAAATTAATAGATCTGGCGCTTGTACAGTACTTTCCATAAGATTGAAGAGTGAGGAATAGTTGTCAAAATCTCTGTTAGTCATCAAGCCCATTGCATGTAAATTGGGCGCAAAAATATTGGCATCCTCATAAATCGTACGGTCTTGAATAATATTTTTTCCGCTCTTTCTGATTTGAACAACTTGCCTAAAACGGCTATTTAAAAAGTAAACTTGTAAGTTAAAACTCCAGCGTTCCATTTCGTTGTAAAAATCATCTAAGTATGGATTGTCAACAACATCTTCCAGCTGCGCTTCTATTTTGTAATGCTTGGCAAGTAATTGTGTAAGTGTTGTTTTTCCAGCGCCAATGTTTCCAGCGATAGCAATATGCATAATCTATATATTTAAAAGTTGGTAGTAGTAAAGCAATTCACCGTCATAAATATACAAGGTTTGGTTCATTACAAAAAACTGTTTAATTGTTTTTTTTGGGATTTTTAAAATCTGAATTTTTTTGTTGTCATTTTTTTTGTAATAAAGACTGTTTTCTTTTTTAAAAACAATAAAACCAGACCCTAATTTAAAATCATCATAGCCATCATGATTCATTTCTGATATTAAACTGCCTGTATAATTGTAATGATAAAAAGACAATCCTGTTAAAGCATATACATTGTTATAGTCACTTTGTAGCGCCAACACTTCGTTTTTAAATGGAAGTGTATTTAGTTTTGTTTTTTGTGCTTTGTAATCAAACAGCTCTAACTGAAGTGTAAGTGCATTAAATAACCAGAGCGTGCTTTCATTGGCATAGGTAACTTCTGTTATGAGTCGATAAGGTAGGCTGTTGTTAAAATTAAGAATGCTAATTTCTGCCATCCGGTTGTCTAGAAGAACCACGGTATTGAAATTTTTGTGAAGCACTGCAATTTTAAGGGCATTAAAAACATGCACTTGATCAATCTTACCAAGTTGAAGATTGCTGTAGGATTGTATGTTCTCATCCCGATTTTTTTCAAGGGCCGCATTTTTTATGTAGTATCGCGAATCAAAACGATCAACTCCAACAAAATTTGACCAGTCTACCTTCTCTTTCTTAAGTAAGCGCACTTTTATGGGATTTTGAGCCACTACCCCCATAACACATAAAAATAATAAACAAACGACAAATTTTTTCATCGATTGAAAAGTACAAAAAACAGCTTTATTTTTTGTAACAAATCATAATTTCTTTCGTCTACAAATACTAAGTGCACCGCAAAGTCTGTTTAAGTTTGTGAATAATTTAACGCCTCATTGTTAAACAATATGTAAATTTGAAAACAGTAAAGAAAAAATTAAGATAAAATTATGAAGAAAAAATTCAAGCTTACGACGGCCATCGCCTTAATCCTAGTTTGCAATCTGATTCAAGCACAAGACTTTCAAGGCAAAGCTTATTATTTTTCAAAAACAACTCCTGACATGAGTGGCTGGGGCAATGGAAAAATTACTGAAGTACAGAAAAAACAAATGGCTGATCGTATGCGAGGTATGTTTGAAAAGTCTTTTATTTTAACTTTTGACAAACAAGCTTCAATTTTCAAAGAAGAAGAAGTCTTAGAAGCCCCCGGGCAAAATGGTTTTGGAGGTTGGTGGGGCAGTTTTTCCTCAGGGCCACAGTATAAAAATATAAAAACTCAACAATTCATTCAAGACCAAGAGTTCTTTGGCAGAAAGTTTTTGATTACCGATTCACTTCAGAAATTTGAATGGAAAATGGGAACTGAAACCAAGCAAATTGGAAAGTATTTATGTCTAAAAGCGACCACTATAAAAGAAGTGGACGAATTTGATTGGAGAAGCATGCGCGGGAAAAATCGCGGTAAAAAAGACCAAGAAAAGTCCAAAACAGATGCTACTAAAACCAAATCCGTAACTGAAGACATCGAAGTGCCGAAAACCATTGCCGTTACGGCTTGGTATACCCCACAAATTCCTATCAACCAAGGGCCAGGAGAATTCTGGGGCCTACCTGGGCTCATTCTTGAAATTAATGCGGATCAAACCACTATTTTATGTTCAAAAATTGTCATGAATCCCGAACAAAAAATCACCATATCGGCACCAGAAAAAGGACGTGTTATTTCTAGACAAGATTACAACGCTACGGTCAAACAAAAAATGGAAGAAATGCGAGATATGTACCGAGGACGCGGCGGAAGAAAATAACCATAACTTTTACAATTAAATTCATTATATAATGAAATATTATTTTAGCACTATTTTATTACTCATTTTTGGGGTGTGTTTTTCACAAGTCAAATTGCAGGGCTATGTCAAAGATTCTCTAGGCAATGGTTTAGAATTGGCCAATGTGATTGCCATTAATAAAGCGACTAGTGCTTTGGATTCTTATGGCATCACCAACGAGGAGGGTCGCTTCCGATTGAATCTAAAAAAGAATTCTCAATACACCATTCAAGTGAGTTATATCGGTATGAAATCTTTGAGTCAGGCAATGGAAACGGTCTCTGATGATGTTACTCAAAATTTTGTTATGCAAGAAGATAATGCCTTGGATGAGGTGGAATTGACTTACGAAATGCCAGTCACCGTTAGTGGCGATACACTCACCTATAATGCAGATTCATTTAATAAAGGAACAGAACGCAAATTAGAAGATGTTTTAGAGAATTTACCTGGAGTTGAAATCAACGACGATGGCCAAGTTGAGGTGGAAGGAAAAGTAGTTGCCAAAGTCATGGTTGAAGGCAAAGATTTTTTTGATGGAGACAGTAAATTAGCCACTAAAAACATCCCTTCCAACGCGGTAGATAAGGTCCAAGTTTTGAAAAATTATGCTGAGGTAGGCCAGCTCAGTGGAGTCAGAAACAACCAAGATAATATTGCCATTAACATCAAGCTTAAAGAAGGGAAAAAGAATTTTTGGTTTGGAAATGTATTGGCCGGAGCGGGGGAGCCAGAGGTACATCCAAGTGTTGAATCATTATTCCTGATTCAACCCAAACTTTTTTACTATAGTCCGGAATACAGCATTAATTTTATTGGCGATTTAAACAACATAGGCGAAGTTGCTTTTACAAGGCGGGATTATTTTAATTTTACGGGTGGCTTTAAGAGACCTAGTCTAAGTAGCGGAACAAATTTGAATTTAGGGAGCAATGATATTGGTGCTTTAACGCTTCAGAACAACCGCGCTAAGGACATCAACACAAAATTTGGGGCTGCTAATTTCAGTTGGTCACCAAAAAGCGAACTTGATCTCGGAGGCTTTGCTATTTTTTCCAACAGCCGAAATGAATTGCAGCAAAACCGCTTTATTCAGTACACGGATGCTGGTATTGGAATCCCAAATGAGGAAACGGAAAGCAACACCTTTCAAGAAAATAATTTAGGAATGCTTAAACTCTCTTCAAAATACCAACCCGATGCGAACAATCAAATGGACTACGAGGTTTTCGCACAGATGTCAAAAACCGAACAAGATCAAAGATTTTTCTCTTCAATTAACAGCTCGATTGATCAGATAGAAGAAGCCACACCATTCAACGTAAGTCAAAATTTAAATTACTATTACACACTTGACGAGAATAACATCTTTGCATTAGAGGCACAGCATGTTATCAAAGACGAAGACCCTTTTTACAATGCTATTTTAGAAGATAAGTTCAATTACGACAGTACGGCGGCTAATTTAGGTTTAGACGAGACGCAAAGCAATTATAATTTAGCACAAGAAAAGCGCGTCCAATCTAATCAGTTAGATGCCAAACTTGATTATTGGCGAATTCTCAATAAAAAGAGCAATTTAAATTTTACCTTAGGAACGATTTTGAGCCATCAAAAATTTGACTCTAATATTTTTCAATTCTTGGATGATGGTTCTCGTTTGGACACCTCGCCGAGTGCGAACGATGCTTCAGATGTAAACGCAATTGACTACAAATTTGCCGATTTATATTTAGGACTTCATTACCGATTGAAAACAGGTGTTTTCACATTTACTCCAGGGGTTTCTGGCCATGTTTACAATGTAACTAATACGCAGTTTGGACAAAAAGTGACGGATAACTTTTTTAGGTTTCTTCCGGACTTAAACGTGCGCATAGAGCTTAAAAAAAGTGAGACATTAACTTTGAACTACCGAATGCAAAACCAGTTTACAGACGTATCTAATTTTGCGAGTGGTTTGGTACTAAACAATTATAATTCTTTGTTTTCTGGTAACCCCTACTTAGAAAATGCATTGTCACACAATCTTAGTTTGTTTTATTACAGCTTTAATATGTTTAATTACACCAATGTCTTCGCCAGTCTTAATTATAACAAAAGCATAGACAACATCCGTACGCAATCTGTGTTTACACCCGGCAGTGTCATTCGGGTCTCTACCCCATTTAATTCTCCTTTTGCAGATGAAAGTGTTACGGCCAATGGCCGCTTTCAGCGCACTTTTGGAAAAATTAGAGGCACGCTCCGCGCCAATTTCAATTATTCTAAATTCAATCAATTTATTCAAGGTCGCCGTTCGGAAAACGAAACATTTTCTCAGACTTACCGCGCGCAGCTACGCACCAATTTTAGAACGGCGCCTAACCTAGATTTAAGCTACCGTTACTCCATTCAGGACAACAATTTGGGACAAAACACCACCAAATTCTTCACCAAAAGCCCGACGGTTGAACTAGATGCTTTGTTTTTGAAAGCATTTACTTTTAAAACGGATTATTCCTTTAATGATTTCAGCGACGAGAACGGTACCATTAATACATTTGAGTTTTGGAATGCCTCTTTATCTTATCGTAAAGACGAAGATGCTAAATTTGAATATGAAATCAAGGCGACCAACTTGCTGGATACGCGTTCGCAGAACCAGAGTAGTGCAGGTAATATATCGGTCAGTGCAACAGAGTATTTTATTCAACCGCGGTTCATCACATTTCGAATACGATATGTGCTTTAATCTAAACTATTGGCGTCGCTTATAAATTAAATGCGGTTTTAATCGCGGAAACGAGGTCTAGTTTTTCCCACGTAAAAAGTTCTACATTCATCAGCTTACTTTCACCATTGGGTTGTTCAAACTTTTTTTCAATTGTGCGGTTGGTTCGCCCCATATGACCATAAGCTGCGGTTTCTAAATATATGGGAGCTCGCAGTTTGAGCCGCTTTTCAATGGCAGCTGGTTTTAAGTCAATGAGTTCAGTAATTTTTTGCGCAATGTCTCCATCAATTAAACTGACATGGGCTGTACCATATGTATTTACATACACCCCCATAGGCTCAGCCACCCCAATGGCATAACTTACCTGGACTAGGATTTCATCACAGAGACCAGCAGCAACCATGTTCTTAGCAATGTAGCGCATCGCATACGCAGCTGAACGGTCTACTTTGCTAGGGTCTTTTCCTGAAAAAGCCCCCCCGCCGTGAGCCCCTTTTCCTCCGTAAGTATCTACAATAATTTTTCTTCCAGTAAGTCCAGTATCACCGTGAGGGCCTCCAATTACGAACTTCCCAGTGGGGTTGATGTGGTAGTTGATGTTATCATTGAAAAGCACTTGAATGCTTTGCGGTAGTTTTGCAACAACACGTGGTATTAAAATCGTTTTTAGATCTTTTTCAATGGTGTTTAACATGGCTTTTTCATCCGCTAAAAATGGATCGTGTTGGGTAGAAATAACTACTGAATCGATGCGAAGCGGGACGTTGTCATCACTGTATTCAATGGTGACTTGACTTTTTGAGTCTGGGCGCAGGTAGCGAATGGCTTTATCTTCACGGCGCAAGGCTGCAAGTTCTTTTAATATGCGGTGAGAAAGTTCAAGTGCCAATGGCATGTAATTTTCAGTTTCGTTGGTTGCATAACCAAACATAATACCTTGGTCCCCTGCTCCTTGTGCCTCAGGTGTGGCTTTATCGACCCCCCGGTTGATGTCTTCGGATTGTTCGTGAATTGTTGATAGAACCCCACAAGAATTTCCATCAAACATATATTCTCCTTTAGTATAGCCAATTTTATTAATGGTGTTTCGTGCAATTTTCTGCACATCCAAATAGGTTTTAGATTTGACTTCCCCAGCTAAAATTACCTGCCCTGTAGTTACCAAAGCTTCACAAGCAACCTTAGATTGCGGATCAAAGGCGAGAAAATGATCGATAATTGCATCACTAATTTGGTCTGCCACTTTATCTGGGTGTCCTTCAGATACACTTTCGGATGTAAATAAATAACTCATAAAATAATCTTATGAAAACAAAAAGAAGATTGCAGGGCTAGTGAAGTAGTTTATACTGCTTTAGCTTTTTTTAATGAGGTTGCAATCAGATCAAATTTGTCCTCGGAATTTTTGCAAATTTAACAAATAAAGCACTATTAAAAAAGTTTTACTTCAAAACGAACCAACTAAAATTTAAAAAAATAGAGTACTTTTACCCCCTTATTTTTAAAAATGTTTCGACTTTTAATTTGGTTTTTTTGCGCTCCTTTCTTTTTTAGTTTCTCTCAAGAAAATAAAGCTAATAGTTATGTAGATGTTAATTATTTCAAGGGCTATGTACCGCTTCATAATCCAGATATACTACATTTAATTAAAGGGCGCCCAGAAGGGACTCTAATTGCCTGGAATCAACGTACGGATGGTCAAAAAGAATGGCATAGACATTATAACTATCCAGATTATGGCGCATCCTTTATGTTTCAAGATTTTCAAAACCCTGTTCTTGGAAAGGCCTATGGATTTTATGGCCATTTTAATTTTTACTTTTTAAAGCGTCGTATGATGCTCCGTATTGG
>NZDM01000049.1 GCA_002690085.1 Flavobacteriaceae bacterium | reverse complement strand
TGTCAATATTTTCTTTTAATTGTTCCAATGTGGTGGCTCCAATAATATTACTTGTCACAAATGGCCGTTCGCTCACAAAGGCCAAGGCTAGGGTGGTGAGAGACAACCCCAATTCTTTGGCGAGCTTGAGATAGGCTTTGGTCGCTTCTGTTGCTTGTTCACTGCTGTACCTTGCAAACCTTGGAAATAAATTCAATCGTGCATTTTTGGCTGCAGTTCCTTCAATATATTTTCCAGATAAAACCCCAAAAGCCAGTGGCGAATAGGCTAAAAGACCCATATTTTCCCTCAAGGAAATTTCAGCTAAATCGCCTTCAAAAACCCTGTTCAATAAGGAATAGGCATTCTGAATGGTGCTTATTTTGGGAAGCTTGTCCTTCCGTACTTCTTCTAAATAACGCATGCTTCCCCAACTTTTTTCATTGGATAGGCCATAGGCTCTAATTTTTCCAGCTTTCACAAGTGCATTCAGCTCGTGAAGGACTTCATTAAAATTATCTATCCAAGGGTCTTTTGGACTAGGCTTAAAATCACGCACCCCAAAGGTGTTTGTTTGTCGTTCCGGCCAATGCAGTTGGTATAAATCGATGTAATCTGTTTGCAGTCTTTTCAGTTCTAAATCAATAGCCTGTCTAATAGCATCGCCCTTAAATCCAGTCGTTCGAATGTGTGCGGTGTAATCTCCAGGTCCTGCAATTTTACTGGCCAGTACAATTTTGTCTCTATTTTGCTTAATTTTCAGCCAATTTCCAATGATCTTACTTGTACGCCCCTGGGTTTCTTTGGTTGCCGGGACCGGGTAGAGTTCTGCAGTGTCAAAAAAATTAACCCCTTTTTCAACAGCATAATCCATTTGAGCGAAACCATCGGCTTCGGTATTTTGGTTGCCCCAGGTCATGGTGCCTAAGCATATTTTACTGACTTTTATGTCTGAATTTGGAAGCGTTGTGTATTCCATTAATTCCCATTTAAAAGTTTAGAAATTTCATCGAGTTTGGGGGTTAAAACCACTTCAATACGTCTGTTTTTGGCTTTACCTGCAGCGGTGTCATTGCTTTCCACAGGCGCATATTCGCTTCGCCCTGCTGCCGTTAAATTATTGAGTGAAATGGCTTTATTTTCACTTAAAATTGATATAATGGCCGTGGCGCGTTTGGTAGATAAATCCCAATTGTTTGCAATTTTCCCACCGTTTGAGAAAGGGACATTGTCTGTATGGCCTTCAATCAAAACAGCAATATCAGGATTTTCTGCAAGCACACTACCTAACTGCTCAATGGCATTTCGACCCTGGTTTCCAACAGACCAACTCCCAGATTTGAACAACAGTTTGTTTTCCATAGAAACATAGACTTTGCCATCGCGTTGTTCTACACTTAGACCTTTTCCCTCAAAAGCAATCAGCGCTTTGGAAATCGCATTTTTTAAATCGGTCATGGCTTGGTCTTTGGCTGTAATTAGCGCTTCAAGCTCAGCGATGCGTTCGGAACGCTCCTGCATATCTGCTTCCAATCGCATCAAGCGCTCATTTTCTAATGCGAGGGCTTCTTCTTTAAGCGCTAGCGCTTCTAAAAGGGCTCTATTTTTTTTCGCATTTTCTTCAAGAGCTTTAGAACTGTTTTGCTCAAGGGCAGCGTAAGCTGCATTTAATTGATTGTAATTTTTTTGGAGCATTCCCAAATCCTTCTCAAACTGATCTCTTTCATTTTGGGTGGCATCATACCTCGCTTGTAATGCATTCAATTGCGCTTGCAGTTTATTTTTCTCACCAATTTCATTGCTGTTATTGGATGCCAATGCATCATAATCAGATTTGAGTTGTCGGTATTTTACATCCAGTTCATTGAATGATTTTGAGGAAACGCAAGCTGTTGTGTTCAAAACAACAAGCATCAGAAGAATGATTTTTTTTTGCATGATTTAATTTGTTTTTAATTCCAATAAGACCGGACAATGATCGCTGTGTACGGCTTCTTTTAAAATGAGTGCCCGCTTTATCTTCTGTTTTAAAGTATCAGAAACAAGGGTGTAATCTAGCCGCCACCCTTTGTTATTGGCCCTAGAATTTGCGCGGTAACTCCACCAGCTATATTGGTGAGGTTCTGTGTTTAAAGCACGAAAGGCGTCTGTAAAGCCACTCTTTAAAAAAGCACCCATCCAAGCCCGTTCTTCTGGCAAAAATCCGGATACGTTTTTATTGCGTACTGGGTCGTGAATATCAATGGCTTCATGGCAAATGTTGTAATCGCCACAAATCACAAGATTTGATTTTTCTTTTTTTAGTTCATCAATATAAGCTCTAAATAAATCCATGTATTCAAACTTATGTTCCAAACGTTGGATGTTGGTTCCTGAGGGTAAATACAAACTCATAATGGAAACTTCAGGGAAATCTACGCGAAGATTTCTTCCCTCAAAATCCATAGAGGCAATGCCAGTTCCATAAATTATATTTTGAGGTTTTTTTTTGCATAAAATGGCCACCCCGCTATACCCTTTTTTTTGTGCACTGAACCAATAGTGGTAAGGGTAGCCTGCCGCTTCAAAAAGGCCTAGATCAAGTTGCTCTTTTTGCGCTTTAATTTCTTGTAAACAGATCACGTCAGGATCAGCAGCTACCAGCCATTCCACAAATCCCTTTTTTACAGCTGCCCGAATGCCATTTACATTGTATGAGATGATTTTCATCAGATTGGTACTATAATTTTAGCTAAAATAATTAAAGCCTTACTTTTACACTAAATAAAAATGGCCATTTTTATTTAAAACTATCAACAAAATATTTTAGTGATATTGAAGTTTAAACATAGCATGCGCTTATTAAATACTTTCATTTTATTGTTGTCTTTTTTTTGGTCTTGGTCACAAGTTGAAGAACCGCTGATTCAATCCAAAAAAATAGCCGTTAAAGCGCAGTTAGTTTTGGACAGTGTTGGGGTCAATTCTTCTTATTTCAAAGTGCTAGATTTACAAAATAAGCCGCTGGCAGATTCGCTTTATACAATGGATTATAACACGGCTGTTTTAAGCTTTAAGCCTGCTGCATTGGATTTAGACTCTGTTAAGGTTCAGTATTTGAGGTTCCCAGATTTTATGACCCGTACTTACAAACAATTAGACACAGCCGTTATTGTAAACTCTACGGGTTTGCCAAGCAAGTTGTATCAACTTTCTAGGCCTAACGAGGATCAAGGCCCTATCCCATTTGATGGTTTAACAACTTCGGGAAGTCTTTCAAGAGGCGTGACCATTGGCAACAATCAGAATTCTGTATTAAACAGTGAATTAGACCTTCAAATTAGTGGGAAACTAAACGAAAAAGTTACGCTCAGAGCTTCCATACAAGACGCTAATATTCCATTGCAACAAAGTGGATATTCACAGCGTTTAGACGAATTTGATCAAGTTTTTATTGAAGCCTTTACAGACCGATGGTCCATAAGAGCCGGCGATATTGACTTAGAGAATTCAAGCTCTTATTTTGCTGAATTTTCTAAGCGTGTCCAAGGCTTGTTGGTGCGTTCTCGTTTTAAATCTAACACATCAGAAACTTCTGCTTTTGTCTCTGGCGCCTTGGTGAGAGGCCAGTTCGTCAGAAGTCAATTTACGGCTCAAGAGGGCAATCAAGGCCCCTACAAGTTAAAGGGTCCTAACAATGAATTGTTTGTGTTGATTGTTTCTGGCAGTGAAACCGTATATGTGAATGGTTTGGCGCTAGAACGCGGCGCTACCAATGATTATATTATCGATTACAATGCCGGAGAAATTGTATTTAATCCAACATTTCCTATTAATTCAGAAATGCGTGTTACGGTAGATTATCAGTACAGTGAGAGAAATTACACCCGTTTTGTTGGATATGCTGGAGGACAATTTAGCACTAAAAAGTTTCAGCTAGGAATGTCATTTTACAATGAAAATGACTTGAAAAACCAACCGCTTCAGCAAAACTTAAGCAATGCCCAAGCGGATATTTTATCACAGGCTGGAGACGACAGGTCTTTAATGACAGCCCCCTCAGCCAGCCCACAAGAATTTTCTGAAAATCGGATTTTATATAAAAAAGAGCTTCTAAATGGTCAGGATATCTTTGTGTTTTCTAACAATCCAGATGACGATTTATACCAAGTTAATTTTTTGTCGGTAGGTAATCAGCAGGGAGATTATATATTGGTCAATTCCAGTTCCATTTCAAATATCTATGAGTACATTGCTCCAATTTCTGGGCAACCACAGGGGAATTATGCACCTATTGTACAATTAGTGGCACCAGTAAAATTGCAATTGGCAGTCCTTAATGGACGCTACAATCCCTCCAAAAAAACACAACTTGACTTTGAACTGGCTGCCAGCCGAAACGATTTAAATTTATTCTCGAACTTATCGGACAGCAATAACGATGGTTTGGCTGCCCGCTATGATATGACGCATCAGTTGTTGCGTTCTTTGAAGGGTTGGACCATTGATCTTTTTTCAGGGTTAGACTATATTCATAAAGATTTTAGGAATATACAAACCCTTTACAATCCAGAATTCAATAGAGATTGGAACCTCGACAACCCTTTGGGAAACGGAATTGCCTCAGAAATGGGAACTCAGTTGTTTGCGAAAAATGCTATTGCCTTATCAAGAGCTGAGGTAGGGCAAATTAATTATGCTTTTCAGTATTTGAATTTCTCTAAAAACTACAGCGGTAACCGCCATCTTTTAAGGGCTAATTTGAAAGCAGATAAACTAGAATTTCAAACCCATTCGAGTGTTTTAAAAACAAATAGCGATCGTACATCTTCCAATTTTTTAAGATCCATATCTCAACTAAAATACCAGGTAGGGAAGTTCTGGCCTGGGGTGAAATTCTCAACTGAAAACAATAAAATCGTTTCACAGATTGACAGCCAATTGGATTCACTCAGTCAAAGATTTTCTTCTTACGAAGGGTTTTTAGGCGTTGGTGATTCTACCAAAGTTTTTGTAAAAGTTGGCTATGTTCACCGCGTTAATGACAGTGTTCAAGATAACCGTTTACAACGCGTTAATCAATCGGACACCTATTACTTAAATTCTAAATTAATCGCCTCAAAAAACACGGATTTAAGTCTGTTTGTCAATTACCGTCTTTTTAATTTAAAGACACAAAACCAATCGCTTCAAAAGTCTTTAAACTCTAGGATTTTTTACAATCAAAGTTTCCTTAAAAATCTAATGCAATGGCAAACCGTTTATGAAACTAATTCTGGGCGATTGCCACAACAGGATTTCACCTATGTTGAGGTAGAGCCTGGGCGTGGTTCTTTTGTTTGGTTCGATTACAATGACAATGGGATTCAAGAACTTGAAGAATTTGAAGTGGCGCAGTTTCAAGATCAAGCGACCTATATACGTGTACTACTGCCCAATCAAGTTTTTATCAGAACCCATCAAAACCGCTTGAGTCAATCGCTTACTTTCGACCCTATACAATGGGCAAATTCTACTAATAAACGTCAAAAATTTTGGGCCCATTTTTATAATTTGACAACTTATCTCATAGATCGAAAAGATCGAAATGCATTTCAGAATATTAATTTAAATCCATTTAAATCTGAATCAGAACAACAATTGGGATTGCAGTCTAATTTTAGAAATCAATTGTTTTTTAACCGCGGAAAACAACACTTTACAATGTCTTACAGTTATTTTGATTCCGAGTTAAAAAATGTACTTTCTTTTGGTGCTATCACTCAAAAAGGATCTGGCCATCAATTTAATTTTACACACAAGATTCAGGATCAATGGCTTTTGAATTTTCAGACAAATATTGAAAGCAATAGAGCTACTAGTGAAAATTTCACATCAAGAAATTATGATTTAGAGCAGTGGCTTGTGAGTCCAAAAGTGTCGTATTTGTTGGACGACAATAAGCGCTTTGATTTGTTTTACCAGTTTCATAAAAAAAACAATTTAATTCTCGGACAGGAAATTTTAGAGCAACACAAGTTGGGTGTTTCTGCTGTTCTCACTCAAAATCAAAAGGCAGCCATTTCTGCTGAGTTAAATTATTTTTCCAATAATTTCCGTGGGAATGCCAACAACCCCGTAGCTTATCAAATGATGGAGGGGCTTCAGCCTGGAACAAATTTCACATGGTCCCTCATTGCCCAAAAACGCTTGACAAAATACTTGGATTTAAATTTGAATTATTTTGGTCGTAAAACAGAAACAAGTCAGACCATTCACACGGGAACGGTTCAATTAAAGGCGTATTTCTGATTTTTAGACTACTGCTTATAGCTGTTTAACGTATCAATGAAAAATGGGATTTAAATTGTTTTTCTTTTCCATTTTCGTCGTAATAAGTTACTATGAACCAGTAGTCACTTGCGGGCAATAACTTACCATTGTAAGTTCCGTTCCATCCAGGAAAATTTGTTTTAAATTGATTTAAGAGCTTGCCATGGCGATTAAAAATTGAAATACTCCCAGACTGAGTTTGCAAGCATTTAATGTTCCAGAAATCATTGTAGCCGTCTCCGTTAGGAGTGAAGAATTTTGGGTACTCCAAAATAGTGACCGTTGTTTCGGGGTCATTGCTACAGCCTTCAACATCTCTTACTTTTACAATGTGATCTTCACAGCCCACTACGTTTTGAAAAATAGGACTATTTTGCCAACTTCCTCCGTCTAGTTGGTACTCGTAATCTCCACTGCCTCCGCTAACACTCACTTCAATAATTTGGTTGGTATCAAAAGGCTCAGAAATGCTTTCGGTAGAGATTACCAAATTATTTACTGGATTTACTTGAACGGTTTGAGTGGTGGTGGTTGAGCACTCTCCTACATCAGGCGTGAAAGTATAAATCGTTGTAGCCAGATTGTTAGGTGCAGGGGTCCAACTCCCTGAGATTCCTTCATTTGATATAGAGGGTAAAGTCCCAATGGTTTCCCCGATACAAATATCATTAATTTGGAAGGTGGGTGTTGTTTCTTGAAGCACTGTTACAGTCATGTTCACTGTTTCAATGCAAGCACCTCCATTTGGAGAAAAGGTATAAAGGGTGGTGGTGGTATTGTCCATTGAAGCCGGACTCCATGTTCCATTGATGCCATTAGTTGAAGTTGTGGGCAATGAGGGTATTGTTTCCCCCACACAAAAAGGGCCAATTTGGTTGAAAGTAGGGGGTTGGGTTGGAATAATCACAACCGTCATGTCGGTAGCTGTAGCACACTGTCCTGCATCGGGTGTGAAAGTGTAGGTTGTTGTTATGGTATTGTCCATTGAAGCCGGACTCCATGTCCCATTGATACCATTAGTTGAAGTTGTGGGTAATGAGGGTATTGTTTCTCCCACACAAAAAGGGCCAATTTGGTTGAAAGCGGGGGATTGGGTTGGAATAATCACAACCGTCATGTCGGTAGCTGTAGCACACTGTCCTGCATCGGGTGTGAAAGTGTAGGTTGTTGTTATGGTATTG
>NZDM01000048.1 GCA_002690085.1 Flavobacteriaceae bacterium | reverse complement strand
TAATATTTGTGTGATTGATGCTGTTTACTCATATTCTTGTAATTCAAGTGGACAAATTTTCTATAATCGACTTATGGAGGATGGGGTAAATACCGATGGCACTGTATCTTTGCACTTTACTCTTGATAGTAGTGGAAACATAGTCTATATGGATGGTTTGATTCAACAAAATGACAATCCCAGTTGTAGTACAGTAATAGAATATGATTATGATAATTATAATAACCCTTTTAAAAATATTACAGGTAGAATACCCTTTTTGGGATACATTTCAAGCGAATACAATATTAATGCGCTAAATAATAATTGGACTGCATATAATCATCAAAATACTGGTGATTGTGAAACAATGAACTATACCGCTACAGTCTCTTGTTCATATGTTTATAATGATGCTGGATATCCCATTAATAAAACTTGTCAAATAATTCAAAATACTACACAGGATGTTAATGAAGTTTATATTTCATATGAATATTTAGATTAGTAACACGCGATATGAAAGCTAATACTATTACTAACCGTTTTGCTACAGTTTAGCACGTTTTTTAAGTACCGCAATAGTACCGCACTTCTAACAAATTATAGATTCAACAGATATGGAAGGGAAGAGGTGACTTGTCTAATTGGCAAATAAGTTGTTGATAATCAATAAGTTAAGTTTATATAATGAAAAAAATTAATTATTGTAAATTGCTAGTATGAAAAAGGAAATAATAAGCATATACTTAATTATTTTATCTTTAGTATTAAGCGCAAATTTTAGTATTGCACAAGTACAACTAGGTCAGAATATTTGGGGAGATAATCATCAAGATAGGTTTGGAGCAGCACTTTCAATTGCAAACTCAGATGGTACTTTAGCTGTCGGTGCATATCGAGCTGATGATAACGGAGTTGAATCAGGACTAGCTCGCATATTTCAATTTGATGGTAATTTATGGAATCAAGTTGGAAATGATCTTATTGGTGATTCTGCTGGTGACTGGCTGGGTTATTCTATTGATTTAAATGATGATGGTCAAATTTTTGTTGTTGGTGCACCAAGAAGTAACGATAATGGTGTTATAAGGGTTTATCAGTGGAATGAATTTATTAATGATTGGGAACAATTAGGTCAAGACATAATTGGAGAAAATATTGGAGATAACTTTGGGTATTCATGTAGTATCAACAGTGCAGGAGATATAGTGGCCGCTTCAGGACCCTTTAATAATGACTCTGCTAATGACTCAGGAAGCACTAGAGTTTTTCAATATAACGGAAGTAGCTGGGATCAGCTAGGTCAAGATATAGATGGGGAATATGATGAGGAGAATTCAGGCCATTCCGTAGACTTAAGTTCAAATGGTTATATTTTATCTATTGGTGCCGGACATAATTCTGAATTTGGTTTTGAAATAGGTCAAAATAGAGTTTATTCTTATAATTTATCTTCAAATTCTTGGATTCAAATTGGTCAAGATATTAATGGAGAGGGTCCATATTTGGATCATTTTGGTTATTCAAATAGTATAAGTTCTGATGGCTACACAGTAGCTGTTGGAGCACCACAGAATAATACTCAAAATGGAATAGACATTGGTCATGTTAGAGTTTTTAAGTTTGATGGCCTAAATTGGGTGCAGGTTGGTATGGATATTGACGGAATAGGAAATGGAAATGCTGGATGGGATTTAAGCATTAGTGGAGACGGAAGTATATTAATTTTAGGCTCTCCTACTAGCAGTCCAAACGGAGCAAGTTCTGGTAAAGCTATCATATATCAATTAGACTCAACTAACTGGAATCAAATAGGAACGATAAATGGGTTGTCTCAAGAAGACTTTTTGGGAGCTTGTACTGATATAAATAGAGCAGGGACCAAGATAGCAGTATCATCAACTCTTGCAAATGACTCCTCAGGTCAACTTACCGGATTAGTTCAGGTTTATGATATACAATCAGCGTTAAATACAAATAATATTATGGCTAGTGTAAAGCCAGTATTTTTTCCAAACCCCTCTAATTCTATTATAAAACTAAATTCAGAAAATAATTATAAAATTCAACTATTTGATATCAACGGAAAACTTTTGTACGAAAATATTGGTAATTCTTTAGATATTTCAAAACTTGACAATGCTTTATACATAGTTAAACTTGTAGATATAATCAATAATCAATCCTTTGAATTAAGAGTAATAAAGAATTGAAATTTTTATGATAAATCATTTTATAAACCTATGAATTTATTACATCTTCCCATATTCAAATATATCTCCAGTTGTCTTTCCATTAGCAACTAAAGAAGTCTGAGGAATTCCTGTGATTCTAGATGCTTGTCTTGATGAATCAAATGTCTTAATTGTTTTATCATTAAATTTATTTGAATTTTTATTCAATTCTATGCAATAAAATTCATTAAAATGTAATCTATTTGCTCCGTTTATGTCATAAATATTCCCGCTTATTACATTACGACGCCCGTTTATTACATAGCATCTTTTTTTTAAAATCATTTCTTTTGTTTGTTTTAATTTTGCCCAGTTGAATTCAAATTTCGCTCCATAATCAAAAAAAATAATGAATAAGCAAAACGAAAATATCAATAGACAAGAAGCATTAAAAAAAATATGCCGTTACGCAGGTATGACCGCATTGGGAACCTTTATGATATTAAGTCCTAAAAAGGCGCAAGCACAGTCGATTCCGCCAACCCCCGGAGGTTTTGGATTCTAATAAAAAAAGTCTACCAATCGGTAGACTTTTTTTTTAAAATAAAACTTTAAACTTTAAATGTTATTGCTTTAAAATTTGTAGTGTTTGTGTTTTTGAAGCAGATTTTACCTTCACAAAATAAATACCTGTATTTAATTTGCTTAAGTTAATTTGATTATTGAACATTGAATTTATATCAACTTCTAATACACTTTGCCCTAATTGATTGATAATTTCGATTGAATCAATAGAGGCGTTACCATCGATATTAAGGATGTCAATTACTGGATTAGGAAAAACTGAAAAAAGCTTTGAATCGTAATCATCAATTGAAGCTGTTGCACCAGTCGTGAAGCTCCATGTGCTCGATGATGTAGAGCCAAAACAATTATGAGCAATTATTTGCCAAAAGTATGTAGTGTTTTCGCTTAAACCAATAATAATTTCACCATTTTCAAAAGCAAATGTAGATGCATTGGTAAGTAGTGGATCAGTACTCAATACCAAGTCATATGAAAGACCAGAAGTATTTTCAACCCACGTAAAGGCTAAAGCGTTAGCAGCGGTGGGATCAGAATTATCTAATGTAACTCCTGTTGCACCATTCTCAGGTCCAGGTGTTGTGACTGCAATTGGTGCAGTTGTTTCTGAACAAGCAGCAGTTGTAAAACTAAATATTGTACCTGTTGTTGAACCTGCACAATTTGATGCGTCTACAGACCAATAGTAAGTTGTATTTGGTGCCCAAGAGTATATGAGGTTTACCAAGTTATTGTCTACTGGAAGAGATCCAATACTTGGAAAACCAATAAGTGAAGTACTTAGATTGAAAGTGTAGCTTTCTACCTCTGAACCAACAGCTGCAGCTGGCCATTCAAAATTGATAATATCGTCAGCTCCATAATTAATAACAACATCAGTATCAAGATCTAGAGGCAGAGTTGGTGTACTAACTGCGTCAGGTGCAGCAGCTGTACATTGTGTAACTTCAATATTATCTACACCCCAATAATATCCCCAAGCACCAACATAACGAAATCTAATTTGAACTTCAGAATTACCTGCAAGAGGTGATATATCAACACTAGTTAAACCTTCAGTACTGTAATTATTGGCTCCTGTATAAGTTGCAAAACTTGTCCACGTAACACCACCATTAGTTGTGCCTTCGACATATCCAATATCAGCATTAGCATTATAAACTCTAAAATGATGATTAAATTTCAGAATAAGGTCAGAATAACCTGTCAGATCAATTACTGGAGATATAAATGAAGCATTCTGAGAACCAGAAGCTCCAATACCATCGCTGTCAAGTAACGCATATAAACCGTCACATCCTCCATTAATCATACCAGTGTCCCCGCCATAAGCTGGAACTCCGGTATTTGCTGTATTTCCAATTACCCAGTCTCCACTGGATCCAGGTGCAATTGACGTAGTCCATCCGTTAGGAAACGCCAAACCTTCTGTGGCAGAAGAAAAATCTTCAGTCAAAACCTGAGCATTTGCAAAAAAGATAGCCAATGTAAAGGCTAATAAAGTAATTTTTTTCATAGATAAAAGTATTTGTTAATTTGTAAATTTAAGAAAAAAAAAATTTAAATTGCAAAAAGATTTTAACCAGCCAATTTATGAAAACGATATATAAAACCAACCATATAAAAACTTCTCTTGTTTTATCTTTATTTTTTATTCTTTTTAATTGTAGCGGAAGTGATAACACTTCAACTCCTACCGCTTCAATTACTGTCAGTAATGATAGCATGGTGTTTGGAGAAATAGAAGAAATGAATCACTCAGAATCTCAAATTTTAAACATTCAAGCTACTAATTTATCCGCTGCTGTTCAAATTGAAGCATCACCAAATTTTGAGGTTTCTTTGGATGATATCGATTTTACAAGTGAATTGTCTATATCAAATTTTGATTCTTTGAATATATATGTAAGATTTTCTCCCCAATCTGCTGCTTTGGGTTTAATTTATGGAACTGTTAGAGTTAAAAGTACAGAGACAACAGATAAAGTGGTTTCACTCACTGGTATCGGGTTCAGCACTGCCCCCTCCATAACAACAAGTCCCTCAAGTGTAACTTTTCAGGAAGTTATAGCAGTTGGGACTACATCAGTTTCTAGACAAATAATTGTTACAGGACAAAATTTGACTGATGTTATAAACATTATTGTTACCGGTCCATTTAAAGTTTCTTTAGATGGGTTCGAGTACTCTAATAGTTTACAAATTCCTTCGGAATCTGCAAATGGCAGTACAGATGTTTACATTCGTTTTAGTCCTGAAGTGATTGGAAGCAATTCAGGAATCATAACTCTACAAAGTACTGCTGCTACAGATTTAGAAGTAAATGTTTTAGGCACTGGAGCGCCCATTGTTCATAATTACACAACTTTCAATCAACAAGCTTTGGGTTTTGGTGGGGGTTTTAGCCAGTCAAACACTCAAATCTTTAATTTACATCAAGAAATTAGCAACATAGCGGAAATTAAAATGTTTCTTCAAATCGATTGTCCGTCGACAGGTTGTGATGACTGGGATCGATTTGCTAACATTAAGGTTAAGGATGATGCCACAGGAAATTGGTTTGAAATCGGACGTTACATAACACCTTATTGGGTAGGAACGCAACAATTAGATCGCGGTTTGGAATTTGATGTAACCGATTTTAAAGCCTTGCTTAGTGGCCCTACTGAATTACGTATTTACATAGAAAACTGGACTGCTAAAGCCGATTTAATCACCCTTGAATTTGATTATATTGAAGGCACACCTGATTACCCTTATTATGCAGTATCAGAAGTGTTAGGATTTCATGCCAATTCCATTGACGGCGTACCCTATGGCGTTAGCCACAGCGAAGATTTAGACAAAGCAGTCCAAATTCCAAACAATGCAGAAAGTACGCATTTGAGAACCCTTATTTCAGGATGGGGCCATGCAACACCCAATGATAACGGACCAGATTATCTCCGTGGTTGCGCCGAATGGTGCTATAGAACACATGATGTGAAGATTGATGGTATTAACAGTTTTCAACATTACATGGGCCCCATTGGCTGTTCGTCTAATCCAATTAACAATCAATCTCCGGGGAATTGGATGCCAGATCGCGCTGGCTGGTGTCCTGGAATGGTAGTTCCTGTGCGTTCCAATGATTTAGGTACAAGCTTCAACGGTACAAGTTTTACATTTGAGTATGATTTTGAAGATTGGACAAGTGATGGTCAAGGTGGGAATGCTTATTATGCGATCTCTACATATGTTGTGGTAAAAAGCAATACTGAAATTTCTAGTCCGGTTGTAAATTAACTTATTGTTTGAGTACAATAAGTCGGGCTTTATATCCTGTGGTTAAAAGCCACTGTCCAGAGCTTATAACGCTGCCACCTTCGTCAATCACTTTTAGCTCGGCGGTGTTTGGCCCTGAAGAGCCCTCGTTTAAGGCATAAAATTCTACAGTATTTAGCCCTTCTTTTAATTTTATATCTATGGTATAGCCTGAGTTACGAAGCGTTATATTGGGGTGGATCGTAGCTTTGTTAAGAAGTAATTTAATACGGTCACCGTCTTCATATTCATGATCGCGGCAAACAATTCGAATGAATTTTGACTTAGTTTTAATATCTCCTAAATAATAATCTTTATTAAACTTAGAGACATCTTTCTGATTTTCATTAAATTTTTGTTTGATATCCCAACTAGGGTCCACAACATCTCGTTCTGTAGTAATACCGCTTTCTTTTCTTGAAAAACCATCAATAGGAGGGATGCCCATAGTAATTTGAAAATTTTTATTGGTTAAACCTCGAACCGGCGATAATTGGAACAGCGATGGTGAATTTTCGTCTTTGTTAGCCAATTCTTTGGCTTTGATTCGCAGCGATTCATTAATAGTTTCAGCTTGGGAATGTCCCCAATTTAAAGCTGAAAATAATACTATAAAAATGAACAATCGCTGCATTTGTCTGAACTTGAATGTTGCTGTAAAGATATGAACTTGAAACAAAAAACATACCAAGGTTTTTAATTCTTGTATAAATCTATAACTTGTTCAAAATTCATATCTTTAATTCATTCTTAATAAAAACTTGAATTTATCGATTGTTTAAATTCATTATTAAAATTTTTCTATTAACCATTTTCCAATTAATGATTGAGACTCATAAAAAAATCATCCAAGATTTAAGACAAATTACTGGAAACAAAAACCTATTAACCAAGCAGTGGAATATACAAACCTATTCTAAGGGTTGGCGCTATGGGTATGGGGAAGCTTTAGCCGTTGCCAGTCCTGGTTCCTTGTTGGAAATATGGAAACTTTTGGAAGTCTGTGTTTTAAATGATGTTATTGTTTTGATGCAAGCTGCCAATACGGGATTAACAGGTGGTTCAACTCCATATGGAAATGATTACGACCGGCCTATTGTTATCATCAACACCATGCGCATCAAAGATATTCATTTAATTGATCATGGGAAGCAAATAATTGGTCTGGCAGGAAGCACTTTATTTGATTTAGAGAAAAAACTCCTTCCATTAGGTCGTGAGCCGCATTCCGTCATTGGTTCCACTTCCATTGGGGCTTCAATTATCGGAGGAATATGTAACAACTCTGGTGGGTCTTTGATTCAAAGAGGTCCAGCTTATACAGAAATGGCATTGTATGCCAAAGTCAATGAAAATGGCCGGTTAGAATTGATCAACGATTTAGGTATACACTTGGGAAAGACTCCAGAAGAAATATTAGAGAATTTACAGCTTAAAAACTACAAGACTTCGGATGTTATCAATACAAAAAAGCGGGCTTCAGATGACGGCTATATTGATATTTTGAGAAACATTAATTCAAATACCCCGTCAAGGTTCAATTCGGACCCCAGACTCTTGTATGGTGCTTCTGGTTCTGCAGGAAAAATTGCGGTCTTTGCCGTTCGATTAGACAGCTATGAAAAGCCGAAAAAAAATAAGATTTTTTACCTAGGTTCTAATGAATCAGACGTGTTTTGGCAAATAAGACGTGACATTCTTTCAAGCTTTAAATCATTACCAACCTCAGGCGATTATTTACACAGAGATTGTTATGATGCCGCAAAAAAGTATAGTAAGGATACTTTTATTGTCTTGGATAAATTAGGAACAAATTTTCTTCCAACGCTTTTTGAATTGAAACGAAGTGTTGATCTCATCTCAAAAAAAATACCAATACTTCCCTCAAATTTGTCAGATAAAATAATGCAATTTTTAGGAAAGCTTTACCCCAATCACTTACCAAAAAAAATGGAAAACTTCAGGGATTTATACGAACACCATTGGATTGTAGAGATGTCTGACGCAGGTATCGAAGAGGCACGGACTTATTTTAATGATTTCTTTAATGTAAATGAAGGCGGGTTTTTTGAATGTTCAGAAAAAGAAGGCAATAAGGCTATCCTACACAGGTTCACTGCTGCTAGTGCCTTTGGAAGGTATGCGGTTCTAAACGCTTCTAAAATTGGTGGTACCATGTCCATGGACATTGCATTTCCTAGAAATGAAAAGCAATGGTTTGAAACTTTGCCAAAGGAAATCGATAATATGTTCGAGATGAAATTGTATTACGGGCATTTGTTTTGTCATGTTTTGCATCAAAATTACATTGTAAAAAAAGGGGTCGACATCAAACACTTAAAAAGAGAATTGCTTAAATATTATGATTCGCGCGGCGCAGAATACCCTGCAGAACACAATGTTGGACACGAATATAAAGCCAAATCAATCTTATTAGAGTTCTATAAAGCATTGGATCCTACCAACAGTTTTAATCCGGGTATAGGCAAAAGCAGTAAACTTAAACATTGGAAGTGATGTAATCCAATGTTTGTAAATTTAAGGCTAATTTAAATCAATTTTTAAAGTCTAATTTTTTAATTTTGAATAAATTATTACCATGCAAAAAGATTTAGGGCATTACAGAAAATCTTATGACAAAGGGAGTCTGCTTAAAAAAGACGTTCCAAAAACTCCCTTTATGCTTTTTGAACAATGGTTCTCAGAAGTAGACCAACATTTTCCTGAAATTGAAACTAATGCCATGACGCTTTCAACTATGGATGCTAGTGGTCACCCCAAAGGAAGGGTGGTACTGCTCAAGCAATTCAGTTCTGAGGGGTTTGTTTTTTATACCAATTATCAAAGTGAAAAAGGAAAGGCATTGGTATCACATCCAAAGGCTTGTTTATCCTTTCATTGGGAAGGCGCAGAACGACAAGTTATTATTAAAGGGAGTGCTGAAAAAATAGCAGCAGAATCCAGTGATGCTTACTTCAATTCTCGTCCTAGAGGAAGTCAACTAGGTGCTCACGCATCCCATCAAAGTTCAGTGATTGAAAATCGCTCAGTAATTGAAAAAAACCTTAAAATGTTGGAAGAAAAATTTAAAGACCAACCTATACCTCGCCCTAAATTTTGGGGTGGTTTGATTGTAAAACCTATTGAAGTTGAATTTTGGCAAGGACGTGCCAATAGACTTCACGATCGTATTCGTTACCAACTTCAAAAGGATTTTAATTGGAGCATAGAACGTTTATCCCCTTGATCGTCCAATGTCATGATTATTTTAAATATGTAGCTATTGGTTACAATGCTGTTCGGCTTTTAATTGAAAATGCTATGCTGCCATCGATGAACCTTTTTCAAGCGGCATCCAATGAACCAGGGCAGGCAGTCCAAATGTCATTACACAAAGGCAATAGGAGGTCAAAAATTAAGCTAAATGTATTCTATCCGTGGATACTTTCAGTGCTACTCAAACGCTTCATAATATTGGCTTCAAATTCTAAAAGCGCATTCCATTTAGCATCCACTTCATTGCGGTCTCCATATTGTCTCGCAAAATTTAAAAACATTGTGTAATGGTGGGCTTCACTAATCATCAGTTTTTTATAGAACTTAGCTAGTTTTTTATCGCTTAAATTTTCAGAGAGTAATCGAAATCGCTCACAACTTCTAGCTTCAATTAATGCGGCATAAAGAAGGCGATGCACTAGTTGAGTTGTTCGGCTTCCGCCTTTTGGAAAAAACTTTAAAAGGGACACAACATAAGCGTCTTTTCGGTCTCTACCAAGAGTTTTCCCACGTTCAATGATTAAATCGTGTACCATTTTAAAATGGCTGATTTCCTCCACTACCAAAGCTGTCATTTCTTGAACAAGCGCAGTATACTCTGGAAATCCAACAATAAGGGATATGGCGGTACTGGCGGCTTTTTGTTCACAAAAAGCATGGTCCGTCAGAATTTCATCTATGTTCATTTCAGCAATATTGACCCATCTTGGATCGGTTGGAAGTTTAAGTCCTAACATGGTTTACAAATCTAAATTGAAGGTTTTTTTTAAGGTTTCAATGGCAGGGTTTTTAGCTTTTAATTTGGCAAACTTTTCTTCCGCGGTGTAAGCAAATTCTTTTTCCATTGATTCATTCACAGTAATGTCTAATTTAATGTCAAAATTATTCAAAGATTTTCTTAAAAATTGAAGTAATTCTGTTTGTTGGTGTTCCACTTCGATTTTATTGGTTGAATTTGGAAATTCCAATGCAATTAAAGATCCATCTTTCAGTTTTGGAATGTCAATTTTAAGAATAGCTGCAAGATTATACCGCCCTTTTACTTCTAATGATTCTACATAGGAATCCCAAGACGCAATTAATTGCGCTTGTGAAAAAGTATCTTTTGGTAAATCCTCTTGATTTATGGCGACGT
>NZDM01000047.1 GCA_002690085.1 Flavobacteriaceae bacterium | reverse complement strand
TGTTTTTGGAATATGCTGGTTCACAAAATCAAGTGTTAATTGATAGCGCTTCTTTGGATAGTTGTTTTCGTACATTTAATATTTGTAAACAATGGCGTTGATGTGCATGCCTGCACCAACACTGGCAAATATAATAATATCTCCTTTGGAGAGTTCATGATCTTTCAATTGCCCTTTTCTTATCAGGTCAAAAAGCGTTGGTATTGTCGCTACCGAACTGTTGCCTAATTTGTGAATGGTCATAGGCATAATTCCCTCAGGAACAGGAGTATTATACAGTCTATAAAATCGTTTTATAATGGCTTCATCCATTTTTTCATTGGCCTGATGAATCAATATTTTTTTTACATCTGAAATGTCATAACCACTGTTGTCTAAACAGGATTTCATAGCGGCAGGCACATTGCTGAGAGCGAATTCATAAATTTTACGACCATACATTTTTATAAAGCGTACATTTTCATCTTCGGACTTATTGTTTGAATTACCAAAAAATAAATGATATACTTCATCATGTGTATAGGAAGCAGTTTCGTGTGCAACGATACCTATATCTTCCGAAGCTTCAACAATGCACGCTCCAGCGCCATCCGCATAAATCATAGAATCTCGGTCATAGGCATCTGTAACACGCGACAGTGTTTCAGATCCAATAACCAAACACTTTTTGGCCATTCCTGCTCTTATATAGGCTTGGGCTTGTATGACACCTTCTACCCAGCCAGGGCAGCCAAAAAGGATGTCATAGGCAACACATTTTGGGTTTTTAATTTTTAGCAAGTGCTTAACACGGGCCGCCAAACAAGGTAAAATATCGCTTTGGATTGCATTGTGTTTCACGTCTCCAAAATTATGGGCACAAATGATATAGTCTAAAGACTCTCTGTCAATCTTTGCATCCAATATCGCTTTTTCAGCTGCTTCGGCCCCTAGGTCTGAAGTTTTTAGGTGTTTTTTTGCATACCTTCTTTCAGAAATTCCAGTAATTCCCTTGAACTTCTCAACTATAATATCAGTTGGCGTATCGATAGCATTGCCTTCAATTGTGTAAAAAGAATGGCCGCGAAAATCGCTATTTTTTTTAATGAGCGATGGAATGTAACTGCCAGTTCCTGTAATGCGAATTGTCATGGATTGATTTTTAACCTTGGATTTATACTACCACCCATTGTATTGATTTTTAGAAATTTTTCCGCTGTTTTGATTGCGTTTTCGGTCTGTTTTTGTAAAGTGTTTACATCCACAGAAAATTGATCTGTATAGGCTTCAATCGGGGCACAGGTACAAATTAAATTTCGATCTCCGTAAGCGTCGTCTACACGTCTTACTGTTGGCCAAAATTTATCCGCTTTGATATAATCCAGTGGAAATGCTGCAGTTGCCCTGCTGTAAGGGAGATCCCATTGGTCACTGCTGAGCATTTCAAGGGTATGTGGTGCATTTTTTAGAGGATTGTTGGGCGATGCTTTGTCTGCTACTTCAATTTCTTTGCGAATGGCAATCATGGCGTCACAAAAACGGTCCATTTCAGCTTTGCTTTCACTTTCAGTGGGCTCAATCATCATGGTGCCTGCAACGGGGAAAGAAACTGTTGGGGCGTGAAATCCATAATCCATTAAACGCTTTGCAATATCGGTTACTTCAATACCCTTGGCTTTAAAATCTCTACAATCAATGATCATTTCATGAGCTGCACGGCCTTTTTCACCAGTATAAAGTGTGTCGTAAAATCCATGAAGCCGTTCTTTGATATAGTTTGCATTTAAGATGGCAATTTTGGTTGCTTCAGTCAATCCTTTTGCGCCTAGCATTTTGATATATCCATAGGATATAAGGCAGGCCAGAGCCGATCCAAAAGGTGCTCCAGAGATGGAATTGATCGCTTGAGAACCCCCGCTTTTTACAAGGGGGTTGCCTGGCAAGAAAGGGGTCAATTGTTTAGCGACACAAATGGGTCCTACGCCAGGGCCACCGCCTCCATGTGGAATGGCAAAAGTTTTGTGAAGGTTTAGATGGCATACATCCGCTCCAATTTGTCCAGGACTTGTAAGCCCCACTTGGGCATTCATGTTGGCGCCGTCCATATAAACTTGTCCACCATAATCATGGATGATTTGTGTAATCTCTTTGATTTCAGATTCATAAACGCCATGGGTTGAAGGGTAGGTTACCATGAGGGCTGCCAAATTATCTTTGTGAAGCATGGCTTTTTCACGGACATCCTCAACATCGATATTGCCATTTTCAGAAGATTTTGTCACTACAACTTTCATTCCAGCCATGACAGCACTTGCTGGATTTGTTCCGTGTGCGGAAGATGGAATTATGCAAATATTTCGGTGTTGGTCTCCTCTAGAATCGTGGTAGGCTTTGATAGTCATCAAGCCAGCAAACTCACCTTGTGCACCCGAGTTGGGTTGCAAAGAGGTTCCAGCAAAGCCTGTTATTTCATTCAATTGTTGTTCCAGTGTCTGAAGGACTTGAGTGTAGCCTTCCACTTGATCTTTTGGAGCAAAGGGGTGAATGTTTCCCCAACTGGACCAACTTAGCGGAAGCATTTCAACCGCTGCATTCAGTTTCATGGTACAAGATCCCAACGAAATCATGGAATAATTCAACGCTAAATCTTTTCGTTCCAAGCGTTTTATGTAACGCATCAGTTCTGTTTCAGAATGGTGGCTGTTAAAAACGGGATTGTTTAAAAATTCAGAGGTTCTTATATGGTCTTTCGGAATGAAACCTTCTGAGCTTTGTTCTGTTTTAAGGTTCACTTCTAAGGCTTCAGAAAAAACAGATAAAATAAGTTCAATATCATTTAGAGTTGTCGTTTCATTTACTGAAATTGATACGGTTGTTTGGTCTGGATAATAAAAATTGAGCTTTTTGCGTAGGGCAATGGATTTTATTTTTTCATTATTTGCCACCGAAATTTGAAGTGTATCAAAAAACCTGGAGTGTTTTATGGAAAAACCAACAGATGTCAAAGATTTTGCCAATACAACTGTATTATTATGAACTTTTTCAGCAATGTATTTAAGCCCCTTGGGGCCATGGTATACAGCATACATCCCTGCCATTACTGCCAATAGCACTTGCGCAGTGCATATGTTTGAAGTGGCACGGCCTCTCTTAATATGTTGTTCTCTTGTTTGCAAGGCCATGCGCAAAGCACGGTCTCCATTCATGTCTTTGGTCACACCAATGATTCTCCCTGGTATGTATCTTTTGTAAGCCTCTTTTGTTGCAAAATATGCAGCATGAGGACCTCCATAGCCCATTGGAATCCCGAAACGTTGCGTTGTTCCGACGACTACGTCTGCTCCCATATGCCCTGGTGCTTCAAGCAACACCAAACTTAAAATGTCAGCAGCCACCGACACTTTAATAGCTTTATCTTTGGCTTTCGAGATAAAAGACTTTAAATCAATAATGTTTCCAGAAGCACCCGGATATTGTACCAAAGCACCGAAATATTTCTCTGAAAAATCAAATGTTTCTACTTTACCAACAACCAGCTGAATTCCGATAGGAATAGCTCTTGTTTTTAAAACGGATAATGTCTGAGGAAAAATATCATCTGAAACAAAAAATTTAACCACCCCCGCTTTAACAGCAGCACGTTCTCTGATAGCAAACAAAAGTGCCATGGCTTCAGCTGCCGAGGTACTTTCATCTAAAAGCGAAGCATTCGCCAATTCCATACCCGTCAAATCAGTGACCATGCTTTGGAAGTTTAAAAGTGCCTCCAAACGGCCTTGGGCAATTTCAGCTTGATAAGGCGTATAAGCGGTATACCAACCTGGATTTTCTAATATATTTCTTTGTATGACAGCAGGTAAATTTGAAGGATGGTAGCCCATTCCAATGTAGGATTTGAAAATAATGTTCTTATTGCCTAACGATTGAATGTGCTCCAAATACTCTGACTCACTCATAGGTTGGTCCAATTTCAGCGGACTTTGTATGCGAATGTTATTTGGGACAGTTTCATCAATTAGACCCTCGAGCGTGGAGGCTCCAATAACGTTTAGCATGTCTTTAATTTGTGGTCCTCTGGGACCAATATGTCTTTCTGAAAAAATATCTGGGTTCATATTTTGTCTTGTTTTTCAGTAACAAAATTACGGATTTATTCAGCCTTTTTTTTGCTTAAAAATTAAAGTTTTTAACCGTTTTTTTAGCTTATTAACAGTTTTTCTATTTTTGCACTGTGAATTTTACCCATCGCCTATTTAAATTTTATGTAAACAGTAGTTTACACATTGCTATTTCTGTTTTGTCACTCAGTTTCATAACGGCTCACTCATTTGAAATAAAGTATGATATAAATTTATTTATTTTTATATTTTGTTCCAGCGTTTTGGGGTATAACTTTGTCAAATATTTTGGAATTTCTAAATTTTATTACCGCTCTTTAACCACGCGCCTTAAAGAAATTCAATTGTTAAGTTTACTTTGTTTTATCGGAGTGATCTTTTCATTTTTCGGCTTAAACAATGCCGCCAAGCCACTGGTTCTTTGCTTAGGAGCTGTTACATTTTTCTATGAAATTCCTTTTGAAAAAATTGCAAGTATAAGAAAGGTCAAAGGTTTAAAAATTTACATTATCGCTTTGGTTTGGGCAATGACTACGGTACTGCTTCCTTTGCTGGATGCTGATGTTCAATTCGAAGCCAGTATTTTCTTTACGTTCATTCAGCGTTTTATTTTTATTTTGGTTTTAATGCTCCCTTTTGAAATTAGAGACCTCAACGATGATGACCTAAGATTGTCTACCATTCCTCAAAAAATTGGAATACCAGCCACAAAGAGATTGGGGTTTTTGGGCCTTGTTTCGATTTTTGTGTTATCTTTTTTTTTATTGCAAAATGCCGCAATAGATGTTTTAATAATAACAATTGTGATGGTGGTAACAGCTATATTTTTAGTTGTCAGTCATCCCAAAAAACCATTTTATTTTACGGCTTTTTGGGTTGAATCAGTTCCTGTATTGTGGGCGCTTTTAGTTTTGATTTCTAATTTATTATTGCAGCCCAGCACACTTTAAAAGTGCTGTTTTAGGACTTTAAATTTTTAGAGGCCTTTTGCACTTTAAGCTTCATTCCTTCTTTGTAAACTTCAATTTTATCTAATACGCATTGATCTGAACTGCCAATGATTTGAGCGGCTAAAATTCCTGCATTTTTGGCACCATTTAAGGCCACAGTAGCGACTGGCACCCCACCTGGCATCTGTAATATAGAGAGTATAGAATCCCAGCCATCAATGGAGTTGCTGGATTTTACTGGAACCCCAATAACTGGCAATGGACTGATGGCAGCAATCATGCCAGGCAAGTGTGCTGCTCCACCCGCCCCTGCGATGATGACTTTAAGTCCTTTTTTGTGTGCAGAAGCTCCGTATTCAAATAATTTTTCAGGAGTTCGGTGTGCCGATACAATATCGACATCAACCGCTATGTCAAAATTCCCAAGAATTTCAATTGCTGCTCTCATGACAGGCATGTCGCTGTCGCTTCCCATAATAATTCCTACTTGTGCCATATTATTCGCTTATTACGTTGATTGATTCTTTAACTTTTTGTGCAATTTTTCTTGCTTTTTCAATGCTTGAATTTACAATTGTTACGTGCCCCATTTTTCTAAAAGGGCGCGTCATTTTTTTACCATATATATGAGGTGTAACCCCTTCAAGCGCCATAATGGCTTCAATATTTTTATAAACCACAGCGCCCTGATGGCCTTCAGCACCTACCAAGTTGACCATCACACCACAGGCTTTATTTTTAGTGGAACCCAATGGCAAATTAAGAATAGCTCTTAGATGTTGTTCAAATTGTGAGGTCTGGCTGGCTTCAATGGTTTGATGTCCAGAATTGTGAGGTCGTGGCGCCACTTCATTGATAAGAATGTCATCATTTTGTGTCAAGAACATCTCCACAGCAAGCAGTCCCACATGTTGAAATGCCGCGGCTGTTTTAAGCGCCACATCTGTTGCTTTTTTTGCTACGGATTCTGGAATTCTTGCGGGACAAAGCACATATTCTACCTGGTTGGCTTCGGGATGGAATTCCATTTCGACTACAGGATAGGATTTGATCTCGCCCTTTGGGTTTCTTGCGACAATAACGGCCAATTCATTTTTAAAAGGGATGAGGTCTTCAGCAATGCACTCCCCATTGGGGAGTTGGTCTAAATCGGAGTGCTTTCGGATAATTTTCACCCCATTTCCATCATAGCCAAAGCGTGCACTTTTCCAAACAAATGGGAGGGATTGAACATTTTCTGAAACGGCCATTTCTAATGTACTTTTGTTATTGTAGGCTTTAAATGCTGCGGTGGGCAACTGGTGTTTTATGTAGAACCTTTTTTGTTCGGCCTTGTTTTGTATGGTTGCAAGTGTGTTTGAATCTGGGTAAACTTTGACCCCTTTCTTTTCAAGTGCTTTGAGTGCTTCTACATTTACATTTTCAATTTCTATGGTCAGGGTATCTACTTTTTTTCCAAAGTTGAAAACCGTTTCAAAATCCATTAAATCTCCCTGCACAAAGTGATTACATGCCAGTCTACTTGGCGCTTCATTATTGGGGTCCAAAACACTGGTGTTGATGTCAAATTTTCGAGTATTGTAAAGCATCATTTTTCCCAGCTGACCGCCCCCTAAAATACCGAGTTTATGTTTGGAAGAAAAATACCGCAAATCCATAAAAATTGAATTGTGAAACAAAAATACACTTAAAAATGGAATCCCCCATTAAAATCTCATTCGAAAACATGATTTGGCCTCCGCATTTGATTATATTTGTGAACTAATTTAGTTCAATACAGAAACACAAATTTTTGTTGTTTTTATGTAAATCAATAACCCATATAGATGTTAAATATTGTTTTATTTGGCCCTCCAGGTGCAGGCAAAGGAACCCAAGCCAATTTTTTAAAAGATACCTTTAATTTAGTTCACATTTCTACAGGAGATGTGTTTAGAAAAAACATTAAAAATCAGACTCCTCTAGGAATTCTGGCCCAATCTTATATGGATAAAGGGGCTTTGGTTCCAGATCAAGTTACCATCGATATGCTCAGTGATGAGGTGTCTAAAAACAGCATTGCTAGAGGTTTTGTTTTTGATGGTTTCCCAAGAAATATCGTTCAGGCAGGCGCCTTAGATACTTTATTGTCAAAACACAATGCCCAAGTAGATGCTATGATTGCTTTGGAAGTTGAAGACGAAATTCTTGTTAAGCGTCTATTAAAACGCGGAGAAACAAGTGGTCGTTCTGATGATTCATCAGAAGATATTGTTCGAAATCGCATCAAAATTTATTATTCTGAAACAGCGATTTTAAAATCTTATTATGAAGCAAAAGGGCGATACCATGGCGTGAATGGTGTGGGCGCGATTGAGACCATTACAGAACGCTTAAACGCAGTAGTCAATACGCTTTAAAATAATTTGAATGACAGAGGGAAACTTTGTAGACTATATCAAGATGTATGTTTGCTCCGGTAATGGGGGCAAGGGCTCTGTGCATTTACACCGTGAAAAATACATTACCAAAGGCGGTCCTGATGGGGGCGATGGGGGACGTGGTGGTCATATCATTCTTAAAGGCAATCAAAATCTTTGGACCCTCCACCATTTAAAGTTTAAAAAACATTTTAGAGCTGGGCATGGCGGGCATGGAAGTAAAAGTAGAAGTACAGGCGCTGATGGTACCGATGTTTATGTGGAAGTCCCTTTGGGGACTGTTGTAAAAGACAATGAAACGAACAATATGCTTTTTGAAATTACAACCCACGGTCAAGAAGTTGTATTGTGTCAAGGCGGAATGGGAGGTCGTGGCAATTGGCATTTTAAATCCTCAACGAATCAAACCCCACGCTATGCTCAACCTGGCATTCCTGGGGAAGAAAAAAATGTAACCATTGAGTTAAAAATTTTAGCAGATGTTGGTTTGGTTGGATTTCCCAATGCTGGAAAATCAACCTTACTTTCAGTTATAACCGCAGCCAAGCCAAAGATTGCTGATTACGAATTCACCACTTTAAAACCCAATTTAGGCATTGTTGACTATAGAGACTACCAATCTTTTGTCATGGCGGATATCCCTGGAATTATTGAGGGCGCTGCAGAAGGCAAGGGCCTTGGGCATTATTTTTTAAGGCACATTGAAAGAAACTCTATTTTGTTGTTTTTGATTCCTGCCGATGCCAGTGATATCAAAAAACAGTACGATGTTCTGTTGGATGAACTAAAGCGTTACAACCCTGAAATGTTAGACAAAGAACGCTTGGTGGCCATTTCTAAAAGTGATCTTTTGGACAATGAATTACAAATAGAGCTTAAAGCCGAATTAGACAAGGCATTGCCCGTAGAATATTTATTTATTTCATCAGTTGCTCAAACTGGGATCATGGCCCTTAAAGATTTGCTCTGGGAACAATTAAACAAGTAGCACACAAGTATTCGGTTTCATTTTTGATGTGGATGCCATTTTAATTCTTTATGAAAATATTTAGTTTTTTTTGGACCTTTCTATTTGCAATTACAATGCTAAGCGCACAATCTGTTTCAAAGACAGATTTTGGTGTTTTAGAATCCAATTATAAGCTCCAAATTAAAAACAATCCCAACAATCTATTGGCTTTGGAAGCCCTAGGTGATTTGTACGGAGCTGACGGCAAGTGGCAACAAGCATCGGAGTTGTACAAACAACTTTTAAAACGCGATTCTGAGAATGCAGATTACCACTTCAAATATGGTGGTGTTCTTGGTATGATGGCAAAAGAAGGCTCAAAATTTAAAGCCTTTAGCTTGATTAATCAAGTTAAAAAAGCCTTTTCAAAAGCGGAAAATTTAGACCCAAATCATTGGCTGGTTCAGTGGGCTCAAGTAGAATTTTATGCCCAACTACCGGCTATTTTAGGCGGCAGTTTTGAAAAAGCCTGGACCCATGCAGAACACTTGGAACAATTGTCTCAAATTAATGGTTTTTTTGCAAAAGCCTATATTTCTGATCTTCAAAACAACGCTAAAAACTCAAAAATTTACAGTTTAAAAGGCTTGTCTATACTTTCTAAATCGGAATGCTATAAGGCCGAATTTGATCCGAAGCTTTCTTGTATTCTCCACAACAACAATCTAATTTATCAGATGGGTCTGGCCTTTGAGCTCTACACTTCTGATTTAGAGGAGTCCATTAATTTTTTTGTCAAATATATTAAAGATTATACGCTAAAAGATCGTATAGACTTGGACCAAGCCCACCTGAAACTTGCCAAAATATATATCAAAATAAACCAGCTTGAATTGGCTTTGCAAAACATTGATGAGGCTTTAAAAATCAACCCAGATTTTGAAAAAGCAAAGCTTGAAAAAAAACAAATTTTGATTCATAAGCAACGATAAATATGAAGCCTAAAGCTTATATTTACTTTAAATAAACAGTTATGAAGGTTCATTTTATTGCCATAGGAGGCGCTGCGATGCACAATCTTGCATTGGCTTTACATTTGAAAGGCTTTGAGGTTAGTGGCAGTGATGATGCTATTTTTGATCCTTCAAAAGCGCGTTTAAAGGCCTATGGTATTTTGCCTGAGCTCCTTGGTTGGTTTCCTGAAAAAATAACCTCAGATTTAGACGCTATTATCCTCGGAATGCATGCAAAAATAGACAACCCAGAACTGATAAAAGCCCAAGCATTAGGTGTAAAGATATATTCTTATCCAGAATTTATTTACGAACAATCTAAAGAGAAAACAAGGGTAGTTATCGGCGGCAGTCATGGCAAAACTACCATTACAGCCATGATACTTCATGTGCTTGATTACCACGGTCGGTCTTGTGATTATATGGTAGGTGCGCAGCTAGAAGGATTTGATGTTATGGTACAATTATCTGATGACAATGATTTTATAGTACTTGAAGGGGATGAGTATTTGAGTTCACCTTTGGATCTAAGACCAAAGTTCCACCACTATAAACCCAATATTGCTCTAATCAGCGGAATTGCTTGGGACCACATCAATGTGTTTCCAACGTATGAAAAATATAAAGCGCAATTTTCAATTTTTGTAGATTCTATTATTAATGGCGGAAGCATTAGTTACAATGAAGAAGATTCTGAAGTCAGACAACTTGTAGAATACAGTGAGAATCCCATACGAAAGTTTCCTTACAAAACACCCGAGCACACCATCGAATCGGGTGTGACTTATTTAGAAACCGATGAAGGCCCCATTCCTTTAGAGTTTTTTGGCGCCCATAATCTCAATAATATGGCAGGTGCTAAATGGATTTGTCAGCATATGGGTATTGATGAAATAGATTTTTATGAGGCCATTAGATCCTTTTCGGGCGCCAGCAAGCGCCTTGAAAAAATAGCAAGCCACAAATCTACGGTTGTTTATAAAGATTTTGCACATGCCCCTAGTAAAGTTGCTGCCACTACAGCTGCGGTAAAGGCGCAATATCCTCACAAGCGCCTTTTGGCCTGTTTGGAATTGCATACTTATAGCAGCCTGAATGAATCTTTTATAGGAAACTATAAAAATGCCTTAGAAAAAGCCGATGAAGCCGTGGTTTTTTATGCGCCAAAGGCTTTAGAAATAAAACGAATGAAAGCCTTAGACCCCGCCCAAATTACAAAGGCTTTTGAACATCCAAATTTAAATATTTACACAGAGCCTTTGGCTTTTCAGGATTTTTTAAAACAGCAAAGTTACACCAATACCGCGCTTCTCTTAATGAGTTCAGGGAATTATGGTGGATTGAATTTTGACACCTTAAAAACCATGATTATGTAGCACTACTATAACCCTAAAAAACAACATTACAGCATATTGTCACAGAAAAAACTTATTTTAGTTTCACGGATGAAAATATGCTGTAATGTTTTTAATTTATACACCTGAAGTTACAAGCAGGCTCAAATTTGTGTTTAAACAGGTTTGTACCCGAATGTTGGGCCTTCCCATTGACTTTACAAATGTGATAGAAACATTTATTGCACATGAGGGACTCAAAATGTCTTACGGGTCTCAACCTTTAGGGTCTGAGTTTTTTATCAAAAGCAATGGTTTGTTATTCGAGCAGGGTATCTCAGATGTTGATATTTACGTCCAAGATTGGCAAGAAACCAAGTGTTTTTTTTATGCAGGTGAAAAAAGCTACTTACCGTTCGATATTTTTTCGGCTGCTTTTTATATGCTCAGTCGATATGAGGAATACTTGCCGCATGTTAAGGATGCCTATGGGCGTTTCACTAAAAAAGACAGTATTGCCTATCAACATCATTTTTTAGACCAACCTGTGGTTGATATTTGGGTTCATTATTTTCAAATGGCACTTCAGCGCCATTTCCCGACCCATAAATTTCAAAAACGCCAATATTCTGTGGCCCCTATAATTGATGTTCCCATGGCCTATTATTTTAAAAATAAAGGCTTGATGCGAACCATAGGGGGCGTATTTTTAGACTTAGTTAATTTAAGATTCAAATTATCATACGATCGGTTTTTTGTGTTATTTGGTTTGAAAAAAGATCCCTACGATAATTTTAAATGGATTATAAACCGTCAGAAAAAAAGTAATCATAAGTTTAATATTTTCTTTCTTGTCGGTGACTATACAACTTACGATAAGAACATAAATACGAACAAGAAGGCTTTTATGGCGCTTATAAAATCTATGCGGGACTATTGTGAGGTTGGATTAAAATCTTCATTTGTGGCGTTAGAGGACTTTTCTATACTTAAAACAGAAAAAAAATCTTTGGATGGTATTTTGAACACTGCGACCGAAAAAGTAAGGGGTTCATTCTCCAAAGTAAACCTTCCTGCAACGTACCGAAACTACGTAGAATTGGAAATTAAAAAGGACTACTCAATGGGGTATCCAGATACCATCGGTTTTCGAGCAGGTAGCTGTTCGCCATTTCTATTTTATGACATTGACTTTGAAGTGCAAACACCCCTTATGATTCATCCCTATCAAGTCATGGATTTTTCCCTTTTAAAGCATGAATCATTTTTAGACAAAAAAGAAAATCTTGAGAAAGCCATGGCACAAGTAAAATCGGTAGGGGGGGTGTTTACGCCTGTCTTTCACAATTACAGTTTTAGTGATTTGGAACGTTGGCAAGACTTTAAAACTTTATTCAACATAATCATAGAATCAACGGGAGATGTATCAGCATAAGCAGCATATTTTTTTTGATTTAGATCACACGCTTTGGGATTTTGATAAAAACTCCGCCCTGACATTTCAAAAGCTTTTTAAACGCCACGACATACCCCTAAGTTTAGAAGCGTTTTTGGGAGTTTATGTGCCCATCAATTTGAATTATTGGAAGTTGTACCGTGAAGAAAAAATTGAAAAAGAAGTCCTGCGTTTTTCAAGGCTAGACGATACTTTTAAGGCCCTAAATCTTTCCATTTCTTCAGACTTGATTCGCATTTTATCTGACGAGTACATAACCTATTTATGCACTTTCAATCATTTATTTGATGGGACTTTAGAAATTTTAGAATACCTCAAACCCAAATATAAATTACACATTATAACCAATGGTTTTAAAGAAGTACAGCAAGGAAAATTAAAAAAATCTGGAATTGCACCTTATTTTAAAACAGTTACTAACTCTGAAATAGTGGGTATTAAAAAACCTAACCGCAAAATTTTTCACTATGCTTTGGCCCTTGCCAACGCGGATATAGATGCCAGTCTAATGATTGGAGATAATCTTGAGGCCGATATTTTAGGCGCCAAAAATATGGGTATGGATGCGCTTTGTTTTAATTACCACAAGACTAAAATCCCTGAGGGTATCATCGCCATAAACAAGCTGTCTGAACTCAAACAATATCTTTAAATTAAAAAAATACTATCTTCATATCAAAATCCTCCATGATGAAACATTTATTGAACATACCAATTGTAATATTTATTAATTTTCTAACATCTCTTGATGCGCAGACAGATTTGAATCAGTATAAATATGTTTCAGTTCCCGATCGCTTTGATTTTTTGAAGACGAACGATCAATACCAAATGAATTCATTGACCCAGTTTTTGTTGACTAAAAAAGGATTTACTGTTTTGGAATCTATTGAAAATTATCCCTCCGATTTGGCCGCCAATAGTTGTTTGTTATTAGATGTGAATGTTGAAAAAATAAAAGGATTTTTAAAAACAAAACTAGAAGTACAGTTTATAAATTGTAAAAAAGAGGTTGTTTTTAGATCCGCTATTGGTACTTCAAAAGAAAAAGATTTCAAAATGGCCTACCATCAAGCCATCAGAGCTGCATTTGATTCCATGGAAGCACTTAATTATAATTATGAAGCGAGTGCTGCAATTGATATTTCTGCTCCAATAGAGACGTCAAAACCTGTGTTGCCAAAACCTAGTGTTAAGACGCCTTCAGCTCCCGTTGTTGTTGCTAGCGTTGATCCGGTTGAATCGTCAGAGCTTCCTAGGACTTTAATTGTTTCGACAGCCTATGGTTATGATATCACTGACGCCAATGGTAGGGTCCTTTATTCAATACACCCAACCATGGAAGAAGGAATTTTTATCATAGACAAGCTTCCAGGAATTGCCTATAAACGTGGAAAGCGATGGGTGCGGGAGTACGTCCTTGAAAAAAAGACGGTTATCGAACCTTTAGTACCTTAATTTCAGTAATTGTATTTGTCTTTCCAGCGTTGCTTAAGAAACTCTTTTTGAACTTGTTCTCGACTGTTTTCTCCAGGTGAATAAAACTTTGTATTTTCCAAGCCCTCTGGTAAAAACTCCTGAATCGCAAAATTTTTATCAAATTCATGCGCATATTTATAGTCGGCGCCATAACCCATTGATTTCATCAATTGCGTTGGCGCATTTCTCAAATCCAAGGGGACACTGGCATTTCCAGTTTCTTTTACAGAAGCCATAGCTTTGTTGATGGCTTTATAAGCAGAATTACTTTTTGGTGAGCAAGCCAAGTAGGTAGCGCATTGACTTAAAATTATTCGAGACTCAGGGAGTCCTATAGCTGCTACGGCTTGCATCGTTGAATTGGCCATGACAAGGGCTGTGGGATTGGCATTTCCAATGTCTTCACTAGCTAAAATCAAAAGCCGCCTGGCAATGAATTTGACATCTTCACCACCGGCAAGCATTCGAGCGAGCCAGTATACGGCTGCATTGGGATCACTGCCCCGGATAGATTTGATAAAGGCCGATATAACGTCGTAGTGTTGGTCACCTGTTTTATCGTAAATAATTTGGTTATTTTGAACCTTATTTTGTACAAGATCATTTGTAATTACAATTTTTTTTCCGCTTTCCGAATTGACGATTAGCTCAAAGATATTAAGCAATTTACGGGCATCACCCCCCGATAATTTGATCAAAGCTTCGGTTTCTTGAAGTTTGATGTTTTTCTTTACAAGAGCTTCATCTGTTTTAAGTGCGCGTTCTAATAGAGCCTTGAGATCGGCTTTATCAAATGGATTTAAAGTGTAAACTTGGCAGCGTGATAACAAGGCTGAGATGACTTCAAAACTTGGATTTTCAGTGGTAGCACCGATGAGAGTCACCCAGCCTTTTTCTAC
>NZDM01000046.1 GCA_002690085.1 Flavobacteriaceae bacterium | reverse complement strand
CGGCATTTATTATATTTTCAATGCTAATGGTTTTGGCCTTTTTAGGAGGCTATCCACTAAAATATTTAGGAGCCGTTGCAGGCTTGGGATTGGTTCTGTTTATCTTTTTTGTTCTTACTGCAAAAGCATTTCCTGAAGCCATGCCAAACCGTGTAGATACATGGACTAGTCGAGTTGAAAATTTTATGGACAATGAAGATACTGCTGAAGATTATCAAATTGAAAAAGCAAAAATTGCCATTGCCTCTGGCAGAATTTACGGGCTTGGCCCTGGAAAAAGTGTCCAAAAAAACTTTTTACCCCAATCCTCATCAGATTTTATTTTTGCCATTATTATTGAGGAATATGGGTTGTTAGGAGGACTCTTTTTACTCGCGCTTTATCTTTTATTACTGTTTAGGATTGTCATTGTCGCACAGAAGGCCGATTCTGTTTTTGGCAAGTTGTTGTCGATTGGTGCTGGTTTACCCATTGTTTTTCAGGCTCTTATAAATATGGGCGTTGCTGTTGAGTTGTTTCCAGTAACTGGTCAAACACTGCCGCTAATTAGCAGTGGAGGTACTTCCATATGGGTAACTTGTTTGGCTATTGGAATTGTTTTAAGTGTCAGTGCTAAAAGAGAAGAGATTAGGAATGAACAAGGAGAAGCACAACATCCTTTAGAAATTTTAAGCGAAACTTTATCATGAGAAACCAAAGAGTCATCATATCAGGCGGCGGTACAGGGGGACATATTTATCCTGCACTTGCCATTGCCAATGGGCTTAAATTACGTTTTCCAGATATGAAGTTTTTATTTGTAGGAGCGAAGGGAAAAATGGAAATGGAAAAAGTTCCCGCCGCGGGCTTCTCTATTGTCGGGTTATGGATTTCAGGGTTTCATAGAAATCAAAAATTCAGAAACTTGTTATTTCCATTAAAATTAATTGTAAGTATGTTACAATCCATTTTAATATTAAAGAAGTTTAGACCCAATACAGTAATTGGAACCGGTGGTTTTGCCAGTGGTCCATTATTGTATATGGCCGCTATGTTTGGCATTCCCACCCTTATTCAGGAACAGAATTCCTTTCCTGGAATTACCAACAAACTTTTGAGCAAAAAAGCAAACACCATTTGTGTTGCCTATGAGGGCCTATCTAGGTTTTTCCCAAAAGATAAAATTAAAATTACAGGCAATCCAGTGCGTCAAGATTTATTGAATTTGACCCCAAAAACTGCTGCTGCAAAAGACTTTTTTAAATTGATTCCAGATCGAAAAACCCTTTTGGTTTTGGGTGGAAGTTTGGGGGCGCGTAGCATTAATCAACTGATTGCAGAAAAACTACCATACTTTAATGCACAAAACGTTCAAGTTATTTGGCAATGTGGTGCTTTGTATTTTGAGGATTACAAGCATTATGAATCTGTGCCAAAAGTTCAAGTGGTACCATTTATAAAACAAATGGATTATGCTTATGCAGCGGCTGATTTCATTATATCAAGAGCGGGTGCGAGTTCTGTTTCTGAATTGTGCGTGGTGGGCAAGCCTGTGGTTTTCATTCCTTCACCAAATGTTGCTGAAGACCACCAAACTAAAAATGCCCAAGCAATTTCTCAAAATGAAGCTGCCATTTTAATTGAAGAATCAAAATTGAATGAAAAATTTGAATCCAAATTTTCAGAACTTTTGGAGTCAGAAACACTTCAGACTAAATTAAAAAACAACATCCGAAAATTAGCAAAAGTTTCTGCTACAGAAGCCATTGTAAACGAAGTTGAAACACTTTTATGCACATGAATATAAAATCCTTTGAAAATATATACTTTATCGGTATCGGAGGCATCGGAATGAGTGCCCTTGCAAAGTATTTTCATGCGCAACAAAAACAGGTTTCGGGCTACGATAAAACAGCCAGTGCCATCACGACATCATTAGAATCTTTGGGTATTAAAATAGCGTTCAACGATACTTTTGAATCCATTGATGCGACCTATTTAAATCCAGAGAAAACATTGGTCATTACCACACCTGCAATTCCCAAAACAAACACTCTATTAAATACCTTTAAAACAAGAGATTTTAAAGTCATCAAACGTGCTGAAGCACTTGGATTAATCACAAACAGTACCAAGTGCTTGGCCGTTAGTGGAACCCATGGCAAAACAACAACAACCAGTATTTTAGGGCATTTGATGTTTGAATGTGATCAAAAAGTTACCGCATTTTTCGGTGGTATTTCTGAAAATTATAAATCTAATTTAATTCAAAATGGAAGTGCGATTACCGTGGTTGAAGCTGATGAATTTGACCGTTCATTTCTGTCACTAAAACCTTATTTGGCTTGTATTACTTCAATTGATGCAGATCATTTGGACATTTATGGTACAAAAGCCAATCTGATAGACGCATTTCAAGCATTTTCAAATCTTTTGCCATCTTCAGATAAATTATTTGTTCACGCGAGTGTACCCATACCAGGTATTACATATGCGGTAGAGGCCCCCGCAGATTTTTCAGCCATCAATGTTACAATTAGAAATGGGGGTTATGTGTTTGACCTTAAAACTCCAGAACAGACCATTGAAAATCTTAAATTTTTCATGCCTGGAAAACACAATCTTTCTAATGCCATAGCCGCACTCGCTATGGCCCTAGCTTGTGGTTGTACACCTTTAAAATTAAACGCAGCCTTAAAAAGTTACAAGGGTGTAGAACGCCGTTTTTCCTATAGAATTAAAAGTGAATCTTTTGTTTTTATTGATGATTATGCCCACCACCCCAAGGAAATAGATGCGGTTTGGGAGGCAGTCAGTGAAATGTATCCACAGAAAAAAGTAACCGCTGTTTTTCAGCCTCATTTGTACAGTAGAACTTTAGATTTTGCTGAAGATTTTGCAGTTTCACTTTCAAAATTTGATGCGGTTTTATTGTTGGATATATACCCAGCACGTGAAGCACCTATCGCTGGAGTTACTTCGGATTTGTTATTGCAAAAAATCACTACCGAAACAAAACAGTTGGTTCAAAAATCAGCTTTGGTAAAAGCCATCACATCCATAGGCAACCCAGTTTTAATTACCATGGGTGCTGGCGACATTGGTCAGGAAGTTGAACCCCTCACTAAAAATTTGATGTATGCGTAAATATTTGAATTATATCAAAGGAATCTTTATGCTACTGCTAGTGGTGTTTTTATTTGCATTTTCATCGGTACGAAACAACGCTAGAACACCAGCCAGCATAAACATTCATTTTAATGGAGAAAATCCTCTTTTTATCGCTGCATCAAACGTTGATAACATGCTGATACAAAACCAAGAATATATACAATGTGTCACGAAAGATGTTTTGGATTTAAAAGCTTTAGAATCAACTATTTCTTCTCATGAAATGATTGAAACAGCAGAGGTATTTTTAACAGTTGATGGAGGCCTGAAGATTGATATTGAGCAACGCAAACCCTTGGCCAGAGTCGTTTCTGATCCTTCGTTTTACATTGACCGACAAGGAAAGCCAATGCCACTATCAGACGCTTACACTGCCCGTGTTTTATTGGTACACGGAAAGGTGACAGAATCTAATCTTGAAATTATTTATAAGATGATAATGGCCGTTGAAAACGACCCCTTTTTAAAATTATACACCACCGATCTCATGATTGATGCTCAAGATCAAATTTCAATGCGCACAAGAGATTGCACGTTTGAAATTCTTATTGGAGACCTTGATCGCTTGGATCAGAAAATAACAAACTTTAAGGCCTTTTACCAAAAGGCTAAAAAGGACAGTTTACTAAAACGCTATAAACGCGTCAATTTAAAATTCAACCAACAAGTTGTTGGGATTAAATAAATAAAAATATGGAAACTCAAAATACAGCCGTAGGCTTAGACATTGGAACCACAAAAATTGTAGCCATGATTGGGCGAAAAAATCAGTATGGTAAATTAGAAACAGTTGGTGTAGGGAAATCAAAAAGTCTAGGGGTTCACCGGGGGGTGGTAAATAACATCACCCAGACCATTCAATCCATTCAGCAAGCCGTTTCCCAAGCAGAAGCTGCAACCGATATTAAAATTTCAGGCGTGACCGTTGGCATTGCTGGGCAACACATCCGAAGTTTACAACACAGCGATTATATAACAAGGGCCAATGCAGAACAAGTCATTGATGAAGATGACATTGATCGCTTGATCAATCAAGTTCATAAATTAGTGATGTTGCCAGGTGAAGAAATCATTCATGTCCTGCCTCAGGATTTTAAAGTGGACGGGCAGGCAGAAATTAAAGAACCAATAGGAATGTATGGGGAAAGACTCGAAGCAAACTTTCATGTAGTTGTAGGACAAGTTTCATCTATTCGTAACATTGGCCGTTGCATTCAAACGGCGGGTTTAAGCTTGGAAGGCATTACCTTGGAACCTTTGGCTTCTGCCAAAGCAGTTCTCAGTCAAGAAGAAAAAGAAGCGGGGGTTGCGTTGATTGATATTGGTGGCGGAACCACCGATTTAGCGGTTTTTAAAGATGGCATAATCCGACATACAGCGGTCATCCCTTTTGGGGGTAATGTTATCACTGAAGACATTAAAGAAGGTTGTTCCATTATTGAAAAACAAGCAGAGCTTTTAAAAATAAAATTTGGTTCGGCTTGGCCAGGCGAGAATAAAGACAACGAAATTGTTTCCATTCCTGGCCTTCGCGGTAGAGATCCCAAAGAGATAACGCTTAAGAATTTATCTAAAATCATTCATGCCAGAGTGGTGGAGATTATTGAACAAGTGTATGTGGAAATTAAAAATTATGGCCACGAAGAGCAAAAGAAAAAATTAATTGCAGGAATTGTACTGACAGGAGGCGGCAGTCAACTCAACCATTTAAAGCAATTGGTGGAATACATAACTGGAATGGACACCCGTGTGGGTTACCCCAATGAACATTTGGCAGGTGACAGTGATAGTGATATTACAAGTCCATTGTATGCGACTGCTGTTGGGTTGGTTTTAGATGGTTTACAACGTCAAGATAAACAACAACCTGTGGCAGAGTCAAGCCCTGATTCAGATAAAGAATCACCTGAGACACCAAAAGATCCGCCTCCGGTACGTTCCAAAGGATTTTTGGAGAAACTAACCGAGCGCGTAAAAGAATTTTTAGAAAATGCAGAATAACCAACAATTAAATTAAAAAATATGAGCAGTAGTAACGATTTTGGAATCCACTTCGATTTACCAAAAAACCAATCAAACGTCATTAAAGTAATTGGCGTAGGAGGGGGCGGCAGCAATGCGATCAATCACATGTTTAAACAAGGCATCAATGGCGTCGATTTTGTCATTTGTAATACCGATTCTCAAGCCCTAAATAATAGCGGTGTACCCAATAAAATACAGTTGGGTGTCAATCTTACAGAGGGTCTTGGTGCAGGTGCAAATCCTGAGATAGGTGAAAAAGCAGCTATAGAGAGTTTAGAGGACATCCGCACCATGTTAACAACCAATACCAAAATGGTTTTTATTACTGCTGGTATGGGTGGGGGTACCGGAACCGGGGCTGCACCAATCATTGCGAAAATGGCCATGGATATGGACATTTTAACGGTTGGAATTGTCACCATGCCTTTTCAGTTTGAAGGGAAAATAAGAATCAATCAAGCACACAAAGGCATTGAGAAGTTTAGAAAAACCGTGGATTCTTTGGTTATTATAAACAACAATAAGTTACGTGAAGTTTATGGAAACCTTGGCTTTAAAGCTGGGTTTTCAAAGGCTGATGAAGTGCTTTCCACAGCTGCTCGTGGAATTGCTGAAGTCATCACACACCATTACACCCAAAACATTGATTTAAGGGACGCCAAAACAGTACTGAGTTCTAGTGGAACCGCCATTATGGGGGCGTCTACCGCTTTTGGAGAAAATCGTGCAAAAAAGGCCATTACAAATGCTTTGGATTCACCTTTGTTAAATGACAACAAAATTACGGGAGCCAAAAATGTACTGCTCTTAATTGTTTCTGGTTCTAAAGAAATAACCATTGATGAAATCGGTGAAATCAACGATCACATTCAAGCCGAGGCAGGACATGGAGCTAATATTATTATGGGGGTTGGTGAGGATCAGGCCCACGGGGAAGCCATTTCTGTAACCATCATCGCAACAGGGTTTGATGCCCACCAGCAAAATGAAATTACAAATGTTGAGCCTTCAAAAGTAGTGCATGCTCTAGAAGATGAACAAACCATGGAACATGATTTAACAACTCTGGACTTTGAATCCCCTCAAAAGGAAATTTTAGATGGTGAAGATGAAACTTCAATTGTTTATGATTTAGAAAATGATACTGAAGAGCTATCACTTGAAGACTCAGAACAGCTTATGGATTTGATTCCAACGACAGAGTTGCTCAAAGGAATCGAAGTTGATTTTGAGGACGTACTTTACAATTCGGATGATGAAGAGTTCATTATAAATACAATTGAACCGGAAGCCGAAGTTTCAGATGCGATTGCAAACGATGAGCAGACAAGTTTGACATTTGATTTGCCAATTTCCAATACAATAAACCCCTTGGAGGAAGGTGTTGAAATCTTTCAATTGGAAGACAATGTCAATAATATTGAAGTTGATGATTTTATTGAACTGGTTGCTGTTTCAGAAGTAGTGGGGGTTGGTGAAGAGACCTACACCCTTGATGATCACATTATTATTCAACAAACAAATAAAAAATTTGATCCATCGCTTGAAACGACAACAGATATTCCAGAGGTTGAGGTGGAGGAAGAAATGGTGCTTACCAAAGTGACTGTAAAAGAGCGTAAAGTCACTCCTGAGCCCAAAGATAACACCAACCCTTTTGAGAGTCCAATCTCTAAAACCTTAAGAGATCGCGCTGATGACCGCCGTCAAAAAATGAAAGCCTTCAATTATAAATTTAATGCTTCTAAAATTGAAGAATTTGAAAACGAGCCGGCTTATAAACGCCAGGGAATTGAATTGAGTGATGGCCCGGAAGATTTTGAAAATCAAGTTTCAAGAACTTCCGTTACGTCAGACGAAAATGAAGACATACAAGTACGCTCCAATAATTCTTTTTTACACGATAACGTGGATTAGTCGAGGATTTCCAAAAATCCGAAAAAAACCTGAAAATTTTTTCAGGTTTTTTTTATGCGTTATGATCTGTAAATGAATATTTAACTATATTCGTAAACCAAAAATAATTAACAATGAGCTTACAAGATTCTATTATGACGGCCCTGAAGGCCGCGATGAAATCAAAAGACACTTTGGCGCTTACGGCCTTGAGATCTGTAAAATCAGCTATTCTTTTGGCCCAAACCGAAAGTGGTTCAAATGGCAGTATGTCTGAAGCGGATGAGGTAAAACTGCTTCAGAAGTTGGTCAAACAACGTCGCGACAGTGCGGAAATTTTCACCCAACAGAACCGTCCAGACTTGGCTGCTCCAGAAATGTCAGAAGCGGACATCATTAGTAAATTTTTACCCGAAATGCTTTCCGAGGAAGCTGTTGAAAAAGCGGTTTTGAGTGCCATTCAAAAACTAGGTGCAGAAGGCATGAAAGATATGGGGAAAGTTATGGGCTCACTTAGTAAAGAACTGGCTGGAAAAACCGATGGAAAAACAATTTCTACATTGGTCAAAAAACATTTAATGTCCTAATATATAATGGCTGCGTAGCTCAATTGGATAGAGCACTGGATTTCGGCTCCAGCGGTTG
>NZDM01000045.1 GCA_002690085.1 Flavobacteriaceae bacterium | reverse complement strand
GTTAGATAGATAATTTCGGTATATTTCTCCAAAATTATTTTCTTTAGCAATAGTATAATACCATGGGAGGTGGATTAATGCAACTTGTCGCTTATGGCGCCCAGGATGTTTATCTTACGGGCAATCCTCAGATTACTTTCTGGAAGGTGACCTACCGTCGCTACACAAACTTTGCTATGGAGTCTATTGAACAGACTTTCAACGGCCAGGCTGATTTCGGTCGCCGTGTTACTTGCACCCTTGCACGTAACGGTGATCTTGCCTACCGCACCTATCTTCAGGTAACTCTTCCTGAGATCGGTACTTCTCTTGCCAACTTCGCTCGCTGGCTTGATTTCCCTGGTGAGCAGCTTATTGCCCAGGTTGAGGTTGAGATTGGTGGCCAGCGCATCGATCGCCAATACGGTGACTGGATGCACATCTGGAACCAGCTAACTCTTTCCAAGGAGCAGGAGCGTGGCTACTACAAGATGGTTGGTAATACCACCCAGCTTACCTACATCACTGATCCTTCTTTCGCTGATGTTGATGGACCTTGCGATTCCAACGCACCCCGCCAGGTGTGCGCTCCTCGCAATGCTCTTCCTGAGACCACCCTTTACGTGCCATTCCAGTTCTGGTACTGCCGTAACCCAGGTCTCGCTCTTCCTTTGATCGCTCTTCAGTACCACGAGGTCCGTGTCAACCTTGATATCCGACCTATCGATGAGTGCTTGTGGGCTGTCAACTCTCTTGAGTGTGGTACCAGCGGTGCTGGTTCCAGCCAGAAGGCTACCAACGCTTACAACCAGTCTCTTGTTGCCGCTTCGCTCTACGTTGATTACGTGTTCCTTGACACTGATGAGCGCCGACGCATGGCACAGAACCCTCACGAGTACCTCATTGAGCAGCTTCAGTTCACTGGTGACGAGTCTGTCGGTTCTTCCAGCAACAAGATCAAGTTGAACTTCAACCACCCTTGCAAGGAGCTTGTGTGGGTTGTTCAGCCTGATGCTAACGTTGACTACTGCGCATCCCTTGACTGCAACTCTGTTCTTTTCAAGACCCTTGGTGCTCAGCCATTCAACTACTCCGATGCTGTCGATGCTCTTCCTAATGCTCTTCATGCATTCTCTGGACCTGGTGCTATTGGCCAGGATGCTGCTAGCTACATTAACGGCTCCGGTCTATTTGTTGACGCTGGTGCAGCTGATGTTGACGGTGACAATTTCTGGGCTACCAGCAACCTTGCTACTATGGCCCCTAACGGCGGTTCCCAGTACAGCAACCCTGGATTCGGTGGACCTGCAGGCAACCCAGCTAACAGTGGCATCATGTCTGGTGTTTCCGATGCTGGATCCTTCGTTCTTGCTGAAACCGCTCTTGACATGCACTGCTGGGGTGAGAACCCTGTCGTGACTGCTAAGCTTCAGCTTAACGGCCAGGACCGCTTCTCTGAGCGTGAGGGTACCTACTTCGACCTTGTGCAGCCATACCAGCACCACACTCGCAACCCAGACACTGGCATTAACGTGTACTCCTTCGCACTTCGCCCTGAGGAGCACCAGCCATCTGGCTCTTGCAACTTCTCGCGTATTGATAACGCCACCCTTCAGCTTGTGCTTTCCAACGCCACTGTTGAGGGTACCAAGACCGCCAAGGTCCGCGTCTACGCTACCAACTACAATGTGCTCCGCGTAATGTCGGGCATGGGTGGTCTTGCCTACAGCAACTAAGTTGCTTAACGCCTCCACTAAACCATATATCATTTTATCAAGACATTGATAATATGATAACGATAATTAGAATAATAGATAAATAATAGACTCCTATTATAAATGTATACAAGCGACAAAGTGTATAATATGTTAATTAAAAACATTGATGCAGATCCAAATAATTTATCTTTATCAGATGTCTATGCTTTTAAACACACAAATAAAAGATTAACAAGAAGATCGACCATTGGCTGGGAGTTTGTAAAAATATTTTTAGAAGAAATTGAAAAAGCAGGTGTCATTCACTGTATCTATTTTGGTTCATTAATTGGTCTTCTTAGATATGCCCATGAACAACCACATATGGATGACTGGGATATTATTATTCCAAACGATAGTGCTAATATCACAAGATTACATGCTGCTTTGAAAAAATTAAAAAATATCTTTGGAGAAGCATTCAAGTGTGGATATGCACACGGCCATACTATATTTGGAATGAATATGTTTATCCGATTACCTATAACGCCCTATTCAAAAGACAATGAAGAAAAAAATCAAGCATGGGCATTAGCCCAACTAGATGTATTTTTTGTAGATATAAGTGATGGAACTATTCGGTGGCCAAGAGGACAAAGACAATATTACTCGGAAGCAATTGGAAATGCAAGTGTTACATGGCCAGTACCTAGAAATGAAGGAGAATCTTCATCTTTAATATTTCCAGCAATAAAAGCCAATATTAAAAATTACAATGTTTATTTACCACCTATTGCTTTTTCTAATGAGTTTCTAGCATTTATGAATAGGGGATATCAACCATCTCCAGTAGAACATATTCATATTATAAGTCATTTTAGAGATTCAATTAATATTAAATTAAATAATCAAGAATCTAAACCATATTTGGAAGCATTTTACAGGTTAGAAGATAAGGCAATGGAATATATTAATATAAAAGCTACAGAATCAAAATGTAAATCATGGAAAGATATAAATCTACCCAGTTATGATTCATCAAACATTTTTCCAATTAATTGTAAAAATTATTTCAAGCTATTACCAGATGTATTATCTGTTATAGATAGCTTAACTAAAGATGGTAAATGTTCCATACCTGCAAAATTAGTTTTTTTTGCAGGAGATATCATTCTTTACAGACCAACTATACATTATAAGATTTATGGAAAACTTCGCAGTTGTGATAAAGCATTTTTTAATATTATTCATAATTCAAATAATAACCTTATAACAACACGAGAACAAATATTAGAGCAATGTCTTCCTATTGATAAACTAAGTAAAAATGCATTGCGTCTTGCTGATCCATCAAATGCTAAGATTTTACAAAATAAACAATTAAATAAAAAAATATACAATATTTCTTCCCATTTTCAACAAAATCGACAAAGTATAACTAATTCTATAAACAATTTATTTCCTATGAGAGCATCACATATTAAAGGAATATCTATGAAATTACATTAGTAAGTTGAAATCATATTATTTATTTTTATAATATGATCCTATTTCTCTTTACAAAATGTATTATCTATATAATCACACACCACACCTAAGTTACTTATATCTCCATTTTCATGTAAATGAAAAAAATCTATATTTGCATTATCAGCAAATACTTTATCAGTGCGTAAACTATCGCCTATCATTAAACTATTTGGATGCACCTCTATCATACTAGGGTTTGTTTTTCCACATACTAATATTGGATCTTTTCCTGTACAATTTTTAATTATACTTTCAATACATCCGGTATCTGGTAATTTTAATGTATTATCAGGATAAGTATAATCAATATTTCCAATTATATATGGTACGTCATTACATTTTGTAACAAGTTTAACCAAATCATTGTAGCAATAATCGTTCTTATATAATACAACAATTACCTCTGCATTTTCAATTAGATCAATTTTAATATTATTTTTTGACAACCAATTATTTGCACTTTCTGTTCCCCAAACATATACTTTTTTACCCGAATAATGCTTCATTATATAGGATTGTGCATGTCTGAGAGATGAATATATCTCTTCTTCTTCTATTTGTATTCCCGCTATATTCAACGAATCTGATATCTCCTTTGGTGAGTACCTATTATTGTTAGTAACAACCTTAATTTTCTTTTTTAATAATCTGATTTTTTTAATTAATTCTATTGCAAATGGCATAGCTTTATGGTTCAATAATAATGTGTTATCTAGATCAAATAAGTATTCTTTGTAGTTCGCCATATTTGGCATTTTATTTGTAATTTGCATTGTAGTTGATATACCTTTTGTGTATGGTAACAAGATTAACTCAACGCCTAATTTATCTAGCCCATCTTCATAATATTTAATTTGTTTTTTATAACTATTTATTTCCCAATCGTCTCCATGGAACATTTTTGTTACCTTATATTTTCTAATTAACGAACCATGATCATCTCCGATAATAACAATTTCATCTGCCAATTGACTATTCTTTATATTTTCATACCTTTTTTCTTCGTTATCAAATGGTTTCCGTTTATAACTTTCTACAAAAACATCAGTATGAACACCGACAATTAGAGAATCACACTGTTTTTTGCATCTCTCTAATAAAAATTGGTGACCATGATGATATTTATCAAAAACACCTACTACATAACCAACTGTTGTATTCATTATACATAATTATTATTATAATATTTCAATTACATTTTCTACAAATGCGATAATTACACCTACATCGTACTTTCCTGTATCACATACAAATAAATATTCAACCATTTTAGCACACATTAAACGAATACTTCTTCTTTTGGAATCTGGTAAAAACTTACTCAAGGAACCATTTGACCCACTTATACTAGATTTTAAAAGTGGTACAAATGTCATTACCCAACCCCAAATATCTACATTGTAAAAAAAATCCTGATATAATTGATTATGATTTACTACTCCATCTTTGAAATACAAATCTCTTTGAACTGATAAATAATGTGAAAGAAGCATTTCGCTACCAGTAAATGGATATTGTTTTTCTTGACTCTCATAATCTTGTTTCATTACTTCTATAACTGGATTGATAATTCCTCCAAGTAAATACCTCAAGTGCTGCGATTCACTTTCTGTAGGACTAGTATACAATTTATGAATGATAGATCTTACAGTACTTGCACCCGATAAACCATGAAAATCAAGCATACCACCTACATTATCAGCTGTCTTATAAAAAGCACGAGCAACCAATGGTTCATTAAACATACAAAATGCAGTCATAGGCACATTTGTGACTTCTGGATTAAATATTTTTCCACGTGTAAAAGCATTTACAATAGGCTTACTATCATCTGTCATATAACTAAGACCCCAATCAATTAAAACAGGTAAATTATCATTTACTAATACATTATCGGACTTAATATCTAGATGATAAATACCCAAATTATTCATAGGAATAATACCATTATTTAAAAGATTTACCATATTTTGAAGAAAACTCTTCAGATTTTCTTGAGAATCAACTGTTGTAAGGTAATCATGCACTGTTTTACCAAGATCTTTTTGTTGTAATATGCTAAGTTCAGGTAATTCTAACGGCGATCTAGTATCATTAATTAATTTTGTAACATCTCCAACATGACAATTAAAACCTCGCACATCGTCCGGTGTTATACTATCAGCTTGACAAATGTATGTATCAAAACCACCAAAATACCTTCCTGCATTTGGTATTTGGCCTAGTCGCTCTGTAACGCGGTCAATCTCGGACATTTCTTTTTCAGCATCATCACTTTCCATCAATTTGGATACCATATCTTTGGTTGGTTGTTTCTGTCCTTCTTTGCATGGTAATGGCGGTGAAAAAACACAACCGAATGAACCTACTCCTATCACTTTTCCACCTTTTATATTTCCATAACGTTCCATATACTTTAATATAACATTAACTTTGGTGATCAAAATGCGTAAAATCCCAATCCCCTGTTAAACCTCCGGCCATTAAATTAAATCCCATTCTAGTTATATCATCAATATCTAATAAGTCTAATACATCTTTTGCAATTTCCTCTTTATCAATAATACTTATACGTGCGCTTTGGAGTTCAAATAATCTATCATTCATCCATTTATTTTTTCCAAAATTATATCTTTTATCTGTTATTCCCGGTGGCCCTTCTGATGTATCTTCATACTTCATAATTATATGATTTCCTAAATTATGTTTCTTTGGATGTGGTGCAAATAGTAATGCTATAATCAGATTTTTTATCATTTTATATAGTTGATAAAAAGTCTCTAAGCTATGAGTCCTGTATATTTCCATTCACCAGAGTTCCCACCTGTTGCTGCCTTAGTGCAAATCCATAGTTTATGAACAGACGTGTGTGCCTCAAGAAACATTTCTCCTTGTACTGCACTAGTGCTATTTATTTTTTGCTGTCGAGCCGAACTGCTAGTTGCAATATCAAGGAGCCCTTTTGTCTTAGTAGCAGTATCAGCGTTGCCAGTAGTGTCTTGATTACCAGCGGTATTGACGCCAGGAAGATCAATATTAGCTGTGCCATCAAAGCTTACACCACCAATGTTTCTGGCATTGGCAAGAGCAGTAACAGTAGC
>NZDM01000044.1 GCA_002690085.1 Flavobacteriaceae bacterium | reverse complement strand
AGCAGAAAATTTGATCTATTGTAATAGTTACAATGAGAGACAATCTTTGATAGACAATTTCGGTTGGAATTTCGTTGGAGATCAAATTTCATCAAATTGCACATTCAGCACTGATGATTTTGCAATCAATTTAGTTAAAATATACCCAAATCCCGTTTCCAATGTCTTAGTAATTGATGGTATTAATGAATTATATGATATTGAAATTTTCGATATACACGGAAAAAAAATAATGAGTGCTCATAAAGAAAATACTCTAAAACTAAATTCCTTAAGTACTGGAATTTACCTATTAAAAGTATTTGACGATTCAAGCACTCACAATTTTAAAATAGTCAAAGACTAGTTTACTACTAGTGATTCAACCAAGGCTGCAAATTCTGCCTCTGTACCGTAATCAACATCTATGTTGAATGAGTCATCTCCGGCTACTGTAATCGGTAAAGATCCAAATCTCAAGAAGTTATCATCATCAATGTGAATACCTATTAAAGTTCCATTAAGTCCAGTTGGAATTGAACCAACATAGGTTTGAAGAGCAGGAGTAGAGTTAACAGAAGTCAACATTACAACTGATGGAAAATCATCAATAATTAACCAAACTTCTACATTGCTAGTATAATCTGTTACACCACTTACTGTTACTTCAAATTGAGTTCCATTTTGACCAGCCATATCATATAATACATCACAATTTGAAAAACCCATATCAATTCCAAATGCCGTAAAAACTCCCTGAGCACCAGTACCTCCATCTGCGTTGGCTGGATCCCAATCAACTACTTCTAAACCGTTATTATCAACATTATTCGTGTTGCCATCAAATAATATCATCTGGTTTTGATGGGTTGTTGATGGGTTAGTTTGTATATTCAAAGAACATTGACATCCCCAACTTGTGAATTGTAATTCTTCACCAGTTGTGGCATTTTCTGCTGTGACCTCAAAACTTCCACCTGTAACTAAGAGGTTACCATTTGAAGTCGTGGGAGCTTTCGCTAGAATCATTTCATCGACAGTGTTGAATTCATACAGAGAAATTATAACATTGTCAGTAACCTGATTACCACCACTGTCTAATATGGAGTTCCCTGTGCATGTAATAGTTGTACCATCAGGACCCGATATTGAAAAACTTGCAGAAGGATCTATCGTTTCAACATGTGGGTCAGGTTTTAATGAATTTCTCAAATCTTCAATGCTTGTAAAAGTACTTGCATTAGGAGGAGATTGAGAAGATCCACCATCAGCCTCGTTACAATTATAAACTCCTAAAGAGAATATAATTGACATTAAATAAATAAGTTTTGTTTCCATTTTATTGAAAGTAATTAATTAATAATTAACAATTTAATAAATAAAAATAAATATTATTAAAAAAAACATAAAATAAATAACAATTCATTATTAATCATATTATTTATTAACGTTTTATTACTCAATCAATAATTTAAAAACTGCTCCAGAATTTTCTGATTTAATATTGACCAAATACAAACCTGCTGCTTCATTTAGAGTAATTTTTAATAACTGGGTGTTGTAATATGAACTGGATTGAATTTGCTTACCATTTAAATCTGTGATTGTTATATTGACTTTTTCAAAGTTTTTTTGCATGTCAATTGATAAATTTCCACTTGTTGGATTTGGATATATTAAAGGAGTGATTTGGAAATTGTTATGAACGATTCCCAAAGAAGGTGCAACAAAAATGGTATAATCTTCAACTTCACCATCAAAGTCAGTCTCACATTGATCAGGATAAGCACCAAATTTCGCTGCTACTCTCAATACTGTTTCCCCTTCTTGTGCATTATTGGGTACAGTAATTGAAAGTGGAGATAAACTCGTAATACCATTAGTTGTGTTTGTTGCAAATCCTAAATTGTAGGTTTCGCCTTCGTCATCAAAATCATCATCTTGATTCCAATCAATCCAAGCAGTGGAGTAAACACTATAATTTCCATCAGTGTCTAGATTTACACTCAGATTATAATCATTTCCAATTTGAACTGTAGATGAAAAAGTTTCTGTGAAGTCAGAATAGGGGCTTGTTTTTCCAGTACCGTTAAATATACCATTGAAATTAACAAGAGTAATGGCTGTATCCCATGACATGTTTCCAAAAGATTCACAAGCAGGGCAGTCATCTACAACCGATATCATGTCTGTTATTGTTTTTGTATCTGAATTACCAAATCCATCAGTAACTCTAAGACTTACATCATAATTGCCTTCATTTCCAAAAACTACAATTGGATTTCTAGCCGTATTAGAAGAAATTGATTGCGGTTGGGGTGTTATTGTCCATTCCCAAGAAGCCCCTTCATGATTTAATATAGAATAGCAATCAAATTGTACTGGATCCATAAGACATTCTACACGATCAGAATAGGTGATTGGTTGTGCAATTGGTAAAAAGTCTGTCTTTTGCATTTTTCTTCCCCAAACACCACGTCCGTTGGTGCCTAAGCGTAATTCTGAATCGCGATAAAAAGGATTAATTTGTAATGATTTTGTTACCAATGGTAAGTCTGCGGAATAATTTATCCAATCCGCTGAGTTTTCATCCCAATAAAATACCCCATAACGCGTGGCTAAATAAACCACATTATTGGTGCCTCCTTGGTATAGAATATCAGCAACATCTTCACCGTTAAGAGTTGAAGTTGTTTTATTTTGCCATGTAACACCTCCATTTTCAGTGTAGTAAACTTTTGAGCCCTCTTGACCTCTTGGGGTAGCTACCCACAGTTTATTTTCATCTTCAGGATGAATAGAAATTCTAAAACGCCTGCGATTTCCACCAGGGTCAGTAATTGTTTTATTCCATGAGATTCCTTCATCTGTAGATTTCCAAATTTCACATGGATCCCAGTACCCACCTGATGGATTTAATACTGCGTAGATAACATTTGGATTGCTTCTTGATATTTCCATTTCAAAAACCAAACCACTTGGGAAAGAGTAAATTACATCAAAGTTAGTGCCTCCATTTGTGGATTTATAAACCGAATTTCCAAGACCAACATATATATGATTTGCATATCTTGGATCAAAATAGATACCGCTTCGTTCAGCGGGTAAATAAGATTCGTTTGGCCGAATGGGAAGAGAGGGGTGATTGATTACTTCATTCCCAAAAATTTCAGGGATTGTTTTTACAGAAGTGTTATCGCTAGCGTAGTGCGTTCGAAACATTAATTTCCTACTCTCTACAGGATGCACATAGCCTGAAGCTTCTTCAACCCCTCCAATATTGTAGGTTTTTCCTAAGCCATAATTTTCGAACCACCCGCTTGTTCCATCGTGATATTTACCACCTGTAAAAGTATCTTCATTCCATCCTGTGTTAAAACCCCAAAAGTCAGCAGCTTGAATTCCACGATTTAACGCTTGGTGTGTCATTAATTCATCATCTGAATAGTCAATCCCACCATCTGTTGCAATCCAAATATCATCTCCATTCACCTCAATGTCTTGAACATCCGCATGGATATAATTCAAACGCGTTGAGTTTGCCGCGCCAATGGATTGGAAAGTTTGTCCGCCATCGCTGGATTCTGTTAATCGGATGGAAGCGATCCATATTTTATTGGCGTCAACATTGCTTGCTTCCATATCAAAGTTGTAGAAGCCTTGGTGGTAACCATCACTGTAGGCTGCCACATTCCATACATCATCCCCATTTATTTCTCCATAGGGACCTCCATTTTGTCCGCTTGGATTGCTCCAATTATCCCCTTTGTCATTGCTTTTGTAGACACCTATCCAACCATTATCATCAGTTTTTGATTCTCCAATAAGACATACATAAACTAGATCTGGAGATGCAGCTGTCACAGCAATTTTACCACCTTGGTCATTTGAATTAATAAAATCAAAAGGCACATACCATCCATTGTCTTTTAGAGTCCATGTATTACCATTATTATCACTTCTAAAAAGTTCACTGCGCTTTGCAGTAGGGTTAGACATTAGTAAATAAACAATATTGGGATTGTTGGGATGAAAATCAATGTCCCAACAACTATTGTAGTAAATTTGTGTCCAATTTGAACCCCCATTAATAGTTTTAAATAAACCTGATGATGAGGCATGAAATATTATGTTGTTGTTCGATGGAGAATATGCAAATTCATGGCCAGTTCCATTTGTGAAATGGCGTTCTAACCATGTTACTCCACCATCAATAGATTGGTAAATTCTATTATTAGAAGAAACTAAATAATTATTTGAATTGGTAGGATGAATTTTAACTGCTGCATTACCTCCAGCGAAAACCTCCCCCAATGAAATTAGTGTCCAATTATTGGCCTTATCTGTAGATTTATAAACCCCACCTGCTTCAGTTCCGCAAATAAGAACATTAGGATCTGATAATGACTGGTCAATAGCATAAACATTTTTATGCCATGAAATAGGTATAGCTGGGTTGGTTCCAAAAGTTTCGAATGGTCCCATGGCAACCCAACCAGCATCAGATTCTGGAACTCTAAATCCAATTTGTGATTCACGTTTTTTTTTAAGCGACTCAAATTTATTTTCTTCTTCTGACTGATTTAGTTGCTTAATAAAACCATTATCATCTAACATGGGTTCAACTATCTTTATCCAGTGCTTATGATTTTGGGTGTGAATTGTTTTTACAAATTTATTATTCTTGTAGTAAGCGCTGTATAAATCTTCGACCTCACCAACATTCGGATTGTCAGAATACATTAATTTGGCCCAATTTGGCGTATCAGTATCAATAATAGGAACTGTTTTGAAAAATTCAATTCTATTTTGACTTTGTAGTTTAATGGAAATTAAACCAATGATTAACAGTAAATAGCAGGATCTCATAGGCGTAAAAAGGTTAAAATATTGAACTCTAAAAATAATAATTAAAAAATTAATCTATCCTACTAAGCATAAAATGAAGTTGATAAGTTCGATTTTTGCAGAAAAAATAGAATTTGACGGAAAATAATGTCGAACTACAAGAATCAATGATGTGTTGTGGTATATCTTGCAGATAGACAAGGAGTTAAATGAAAATAAAAAGGGACAAATCTCAAAAAATATGAGTTTGTCCCGTGTGGTGGAGTCGGAGGGAATCGAACCCTCGTCCAAACAAGCTAAAAAAGTGCTTTCTACACGTTTAGTTTTTAATTAATTGTCGGAAATAAACTGACTAAAAACCGCCCATTTAAATCTTAGCTTCTTTAATTTCAAAATCCTACCAAAGCCTTAGAATTTCTAGATCCATATTTACGATGTCTCAAAATTGAACGCCATGAATCAAGGCTTTCAGGAGACATAAAGCTTGCACACCTTGTGTGCCGAGGCTCATCCTACTATAATTCGGATTAAGCAGCTAAAGCGTAGTTATTCTCGCCGTTTAAATGTTGGTATGGCCTTTAACGTGTTTCAATACCATGACACGACGTGCTTACAATTCCATAGATCCTGCTGTCAATACCAGTCGACCCCGTATTGTAATATTTCCTTCAGAGAAGGAGGGCAAAGTTACAAAAAAACTTGTGTACCCATTAAAATCCCGCTATTTTAGTACATATTATTTCTGCTATGGCCAACACATTTGCTGTGATTAAAGAACGAAAATCACCCCCAGATCGCCGGGTGGTACTCACACCAACCGCTTGTAAAACCCTGTTAAATAATCATCCAGAAGCTGAGGTGATCGTAGAATCCTCAGATATTCGTGCGTTTTCAGACGCCGAATACCAAGCCCAAGGACTAGAAGTGAAAAGCGATATCAGCCAGGCCGATGTGATGATTGGTGTCAAAGAAGTGCCCATTGATGCACTCATTCCTAATAAAAGTTATTTCTTTTTTAGCCATACCATTAAAAAACAGCCTTACAACCGCAAATTACTGCAGGCTGTTTTGGCTAAAAACATCACCCTTTATGACCATGAAACTCTGGTAGATGCCAACAAAAACCGCCTCATTGGTTTTGGCTACTATGCTGGTGTGGTGGGCGCCTATAATGGCATTCGTACCCTGGGCAAAAAATTTAATTGTTTTGAACTTCCAAAGGCCACAGACCTTAAGGGGCGTTCCGAATTGGATGCCGCCCTTAAAAGTATAAAATTACCGCCCTTAAAAATTGTTTTAACTGGTACTGGTAGGGTCGGGCAGGGGGCCAAAGAAGTTTTGGATGCAATGCAAATCAAACAAGTGAGTGTTACGGCATTTTTAACGGAATCATTTGATGGACCTGTTTACATCCAATTAGATGTTTTGGATTATGTCGATCGAAAAGATGGTTGCCATGCCTCTAAAGCTGATTTTTTTGCCAATGCTTCTGCATACAAATCCACCTTTTCTAGATTTACTGAAGTGGCCGATGTGTTTATCGCTGGTCATTTTTATGGCAAAGACTCGCCTTATTTTTTTAGCAGATCCGATGCCAAAGCACCTAATTTTAAACTCAAAGTGGTGGCCGATATCTCTTGTGACATTGACGGGCCGGTGGCTTGCACCATTCGTCCCTCGACTATAGAAAATCCAATGTATGGCTATGACCCACAATCTGAGTCCGAAACAGATTTTAAAAATCCAGCGGCCATCGCTGTCATGGCAGTTGATAACTTGCCTTGTGAATTGCCTCGAGATGCCAGCGAAGGTTTTGGCGCTACATTTGCAGAAACCATTCTCCCCGCCTTTTTTAATGGCGATGCGGATGAACTGCTTGCCCGTGCAAAAATGACCGAAAATGGGCAACTCACCCCAGCTTTTTCATACTTGCAGTCCTATGTAGAGGGTTTGGAATAAACCCATAAAAAAACCTCTCCATTTGGAAAGGTTTTTTTGTAAAAAAATAATGTTTTCTTAAATATTAGAGAACTCTAACATTTACTGCATTCATGCCTTTTCTACCTTCTTTTAATTCAAACTCAACGGCGTCACCTTCATTGATCTCATCAATCAATCCAGTAACGTGCACGAAGTGCTCTGTGTCTGAATCTTCTTCAGTAATGAATCCAAATCCTTTGGATGCATTGAAGAATTTTACTGTTCCGTTTTTCACTTTATATATTTTAATTTAAAAAGCCAAAGGTAATGTTATATATATCAATTAGCCTAATTATTATGTTAATATATCCCTAAAAGAGGTTCCTAGAACTCTAATTTAACCTGATTTATCAGTAAATCTTCAAAGGTTTAGCTTTTGCAAATCCAATGCGATTTTCCATTATACCAAAGAATTTGGGTGGTTTTATAGCTGTATTTTTACTTGTTGACCAACATAAATCAATAGGCATTCGCATTGTATAAGGCCAAAACATCCCTTTCATTTATCTCATTGATGCGGCATTTGTTGGCAAATGAGTAAAAACACGGTTTTCCCTATGAGTTTAAAATCAGCTTTAAAAAATATTGGTAAAACGCTGTGGGTTATTTACTTTTGTCTGGTAAATTTTAGAAAACAAAATCTTCAAAAATT
>NZDM01000043.1 GCA_002690085.1 Flavobacteriaceae bacterium | reverse complement strand
GTACCTTAGCTCAGTTGGTAGAGCAACGGACTGAAAATCCGTGTGTCCCTGGTTCGATTCCTGGAGGTACCACACAAGCCCATTCATTTGAATGGGTTTTTTTATTAAAAGTTTTAACTATTTAGATTTTGAAAATTAACAATTAATTATAAAAAATTAATCTTTAATTTCCTCATATTTGTAAAATCTACGAATACCTTCAAGTTTAGCTTAGATGTTTAGAAAATTGTTGACTATACTTGCTCACATATTACTTTTTACATTTTTAACTAAATGTGAGACAAATTCTAATATCAATGAAGACACATCTGCTGTAGAAGTTATGAAATCTTCAACCGGGGCTATTGATCTTGATTTAAAAACAGTGCCCTTACAAGAAGTTAATACCTCAACTCTAAAAGTTATAGAGGACTGGACGGCTTTACACGTCTTAAAAAATGAAATTATAAAAATGGAAGGGGATATTCCATCTATTTTAGAACTTCAAAAAAAAGATATCAAGCAACTTTTTATAAATCTTGACATTAATATGCCCAAATTGTTAAATACAAATAACATTTGGGCACGCATCAAAGTTTTAGAGACAAATGCCTATAAATTCTGTGAAGCTTCTTTAAAGCACCCAAAAGGGTCCAAACAAATTAAAAAAACCAAAAACAACACGCTTAACGCGTACAACATCCTCATCCACCAAATCAATAAAACACACGAAAAAAATATACAATCAATCACTAAATAATACGTTAATTGAAACTTTTCATAAAACTTCTTTTTCTTACAACAGCTTCAATATCATTAGCACAAATCAACCCTAGCGCTCCTTGGGTCAAAGAGTTAGAGATTCCATTAGATGAGAAAATTCTCTTCGAAAACATTGTGGATGCTGGAAACACATATTGGGAAACACGAGACAAAAATGCCAAAGGTAGTGGTTACAAGCCATTTAAAAGATGGGAAGCTTACTGGCAAAATTACGTAGACGAATCTGGCTATTTACCTTCACTTCAACAACTTTGGAATACCTGGTTGGAAAAGACCAATTCTAGACAAATGAGAACCTCAACGCAATCCACCACGGATGAAAGTAACTGGATTTCTGTTGGTCCAACAGATTTTATAAACCGATCTAGATCCTATCTGAACCTCGGTCGTGTCAATTGCATAACACCACATCCAACAAATCCCGATATTGTATATGTTGGAACCCCTTCTGGTGGTATTTGGAAATCCATAGACGGAGGCCTTACTTATGTTCCGTTATCAGATATGCTGCCACAGATTGGTGTGTCTAGCATTGCAATTGACCATAGCAACCCTGATATCGTTTATATTGCAACTGGTGATGATGATGCAGGAGATTCCTACAGCGTTGGCATTTGGAAGTCATACAATGGTGGTTATTCATGGAATCAAACTGCAATGAATCCAAACAATTCGCCAAGCAGAATTTATGAGCTTGAAATGGATCAATCAGACCCTAACACCCTATGGGCTGCAACAAACAATGGATTGTTCAAAACCAGTAATGGTGGAAATACTTGGAGTTTGGCTCAAAGCGGGGCATTTCAGGGAGTAAAACAAAAACCAGATGATACTTCAACTGTTTATGCCATCACGGACTCAACATTTTTTAAATCTACAGATGGAGGTAATAGCTTTACAAGTAATAGCTTGGGGCTACCTCAAAATTCAGCCCGTATGGTAATGGATGTCACTAAAGCGAATAGCGACCTAGTCTATATATTAGCGAGTACAAACAACTATCAATTCGAAGGTCTATATAAGTCTTATAATGAGGGTAACTCTTTTGTGAAAATGAATAACACAACGGATATATATGAAAGCTCTCAAGCATGGTTCGACTTGGCTTTTGCTGTCTCAGACACCAACGAAAATGAGATTTATTCCGGAGTTTTAAATATATGGAAATCTAGTGACGGCGGTAATAATTTTATAAAATTAAATGATTGGTTTACAAGGAATGAGACTTATACTCACGCTGATATTCATTTTTTAAAATTTTACAACAACGAATTATACGTAGGTTCAGATGGAGGATTTTTTAAATCCTCTGACCAGGGGAGTACTTTTTATGATATGACAGCTGACATGGCCATTGGGCAATTTTACAGAGTTTCCGTGTCCAAGCAAAATGCGAATAAATTTGCAGGGGGTACCCAAGACAATGGTGGATTTGCTTACTTTAATCAATGGAATAATTACCACGGTGGTGATGGTATGGAAAGTGTTATTGACCCCAATAATGATAACCTCTATTATGGATTTATGCAATTAGGTCAAACCCTTTTTGTTAATGAAAATTCTGGAATGTTTAATACTACAGGATACAGTGGACCAACTAACGGAAATTGGATAACTCCACTCAATATAAACAGCGAAGGTGAAGTTTTTGCTGGTTATAACCGTTTGTATCAATTTGAAAATGAAAATTTTACAGCTATTTCATCAAGCTTTGGCACCAACATAGATGTACTTGAATTAGACCCAATAAACAGCGATATCATTTATTTAGCTACAAACGAAGTATTTTATAAAAGTATAGACCGCGGGGTAAATTTTACAAATCTTGGTAGTTTTCCAAATAATGTAACCTCGATTGAAGTAAATAATAATGACAATAATAAATTATATGTTACCACCCGTGGTAGCTCTGGTAAAGTATATCAATCATTAGACCAAGGTAACTCTTTTTCTGATATTTCTGGTAATTTACCCTCAGTTGTTAAAAACATCGTGAAGCACCAACCAGACACACCACAAAACATCTTGTACCTAGGTACAAGTTTAGGGGTATTCCGTTATGATGATAACACAAATGATTGGTTTGCCTTTGAAAACAACCTTCCCAATACATCAGTGACTGATCTTAGTATTAACACTCCTGACAATCAAATTATTGCTTCAACTTATGGCAGAGGTGTTTGGATGAGTACTATGGGGAGCAATGCATTGGCTGAAAATGACATCAAATTATTGGCTATTCAAAGCCCTTCAACTGATGTTATTTCTTGCGGGAGTATTACGCCTCAAATTATTGTAAAAAATAATGGCCAAAATTTAATTACACAAATTGAAATATCATATAACATTGATAACGAGCCGAGCTTATCTCAGACATGGAATGGCTCTATTGCTTCTCTTGAGCAAGAAGTGATAGATATAGAAAGTTTAAACATCCCATTTGGAGCACAAGTCCTTAACGTAAGTGTTGACATAGAAAACGACACCTATGCCACCAATAATGATGGAAATACTTTCATAAGGGCTAATAAACCTGGTGAAACTCAAACTGTGTATACATTCGAATCAGAAAGCGAAGATTTACTAGTTGTTTCAAACTCTGAAGAACTTTGGGAACGTGGAATACCAGAAGGAAATCAATTAAACTCTACAACTTCTGGAAGCCAAGCTTATGCCACTAATTTGAATGGTAATTATTCCAACAACACAAAAAGCTTTCTCTACTCCCCTTGCTTTGATTTAACCTCAATTGAAAACCCTGTTTTAAAATTCAATATGGCTTTTGTTATTGAATTCGATTGGGATTTGCTATACATGCAATACTCAACAGATTTAGGCCAAAACTGGAATGTCTTAGGGAGTGCAGATGATCCCAATTGGTACAACAGCTCAAGATTTTCTGGAGATGGTATTAATGACGATTGCTATAATTGTATTGGTGCGCAATGGACAGGAACGAATCTTAATTTGACAGAATATGCGTATGATTTGACAGAACTCGGAACCAATGATAATATCATTTTTAGATTCGTTTTGCACACAGACCAATATGTTACAGAAGAAGGGGTTTTAGTTGATGATTTTGTAATTGATGGAACGACGCTAAGTACAAACGATGAAAATTTAATAAAATTTGTAGTATATCCGAACCCCTCATCAAATATTTTTAACATCCGTTTAAACAATATTGGCAGGTATGATATATACGTTCGCGACATCACAACTAAGCTATTATTTAAAGACTCGAATGATAATTCAAATTACAAACTAGATTTGAGTGGATTCTCCAAGGGAATTTACCTTCTAGAAATAGAATCCAATAATATGCACATAACTAAAAAAATTCTTTTGAAATAAATCTTAGTTTATTGAATAAAGAATTAATATGTGTTTAAAATAAAAAAACCACAAAACTGTGGTTTTTTTTAAAGAGACATAATATCTTAATCTATAACGGCTTCGGGTTTTTGACTAGCAATGGCATTTTTAGCCAAAGTTGCTAAATTAAAATTAGGTGCTACAGCCAAAGTAGCATCTAATAATTCAATCGCGGCCTCGTGATTTGTCTCCGGATTTTCTCTGAATTTAGAAATGGCCTTTAAATACATAAATCCAACCCTAAGGGGCACTTGATAAGGTGTTTGAGTTTCGTAATAAGGCTTCATCATCTGCTGCGTACTGTTTGCAATACCATAGGTGATGTTTAGGTTGGCTCCCATAATATCATTGGTTGATATTTTTAAATCTGCTAACTCATAAGCCAAACTCGCAGTGGGTAACCGTTTAAACAAAAGCTCATACTGCTCAATTGCGCGTGCGGGCTCATTTAATGATTTTAAAGAAACAGCCTTAACTTCTAATGCCATATTACTATCTAATGTGTCTTTTTCAATCCCCAAAAGGTTCAATGCCTGTAAATATTTTCCTTCATTCATGTAGTAAGCTGCAAGCGTGTCCTTTCTGGCGACATTGGGCTCTAAAACCAAGAGATGTGTCATCGCATTTATAATGCCCTGGACATCTCCTTGTTTTTGCATTTGTGCATAATACATTTTGTAGTGATCGATAAAGTCTGAATCGGTTTGTGCAACACACAAGGGAAAGGAATAAAGCAAACAAACATAAAGAAGCGTAATTTTAAATTTCATAGTCTATAATTAAAAAGCCAAATTTAAAAGATTTTTTTTAATGAAGCCATAAAAAAAGCGCCCTGAGAGGGTGCTTTTTCAAAATTAAGCAATTTAACTTTTAAAAAAATGTAATAGAATTATTACTGCTGTAAATAAAAAACAAAAAACCCACGAAATTTGGGTTTTTTGTTTTAATAGAAATTTAAGACGAAACGCGATGAGACAGTGTTGAATCAATCAAAATCGTTTGATCCGTATTTTGTTTACTTTCAAGTTGTGCTAATAACATTTTTGCAGCAGTTTCACCCATGGTATAACTGTGTTGATTAATGGTTGTGAGCTCTGGAGTTAAATAAGGCGCTATGCGCTCGCTCATATATCCAATGACCGCAATATCGCTTGGGATATTTTTTCCTAATTCACTGGCTACCTTATAGACTGCAAAAGAGGCATCAGTATCCAAGGCTATTACAGCATCAAAAGGTTTGTTCTCTGCGTAATCTTTTAGTACATTTTCAATTTGATCCAGGTTTGCTTCTAAAACAACTGAGGAAAGGCCTGCATGTTCCATCGCTTTTTGGTACCCCTTTGTTCTTTGTTTTCCAACGTTTAGGTTATTAATTGCGGAAACTAAAATAATCTGATTTCGTTTTGATCCGATGAGATTATTTGTAGCTTCTGAAATTGCTATATAATCATTGGTTTTTATTTTGGTACAAGGAATGGAATCGATCACACGATCGAACATGACAATGCTCTTTCCCTGACTCATCGCATCCTCGTAATGAGTAAAGTTTTTTAATTTTTGAGTTTCTTCAGAAACAGCTACAATAAATCCGTCGACAACACCATTGCTCAACATGTCAAAATTAGCCACTTCTTTTTCATGAGACTCTTTAGTAATACAAACTATAGCAGTATAATCTGAATTAGAAATTACACTTTCTATGCCGTACAATGCTCTCGCAAAAAAACTATTCTGAACAGAAGGAATGATTACAGCAATGGTATTGGTACGTCCTGATTTTAATCCCAATGCAATTTTATTGGGCCTATAGTTGTACAACCTTGCTGTTTTGACAATGCGCTTTTTGGTCGCATCGCTTATTTCGTGACTGTCATTAAGTGCTTTAGAAATTGTTGAAATAGAAAGTCCTAGTATAGAAGCTAATTCTTTCAACGTTGTCCTACTACTAGCCATTATATTAAATTTACAGGTTTAATTGAAAAACCAAATTTAAAATATTTTTTTAATTGAATTAATAAAAAAGCACCCCAAAAGGGTGCTTTTCAAAACTAAACAAATTCAAAAAAAATAAAACATTAATTAGAGTAAGCACTCATGCCATGTTCGTGTATGTCTAAGCCTTCCAATTCTTCTTTCTCACCAACACGAATTCCCAAAGTAACTTTTAAGGTTCCTAGGATCAAAAACGATACCAAAACACAAGCTATCGCATAGGCTGCAACACCTGTAAGTTGACTCAAAAATTGATCTACCGATGCAAGTACGCCGAAAAGGCCTACAGCCAATGTTCCCCAAATACCACAGACCAAGTGAACGGCAATGGCACCAACAGGATCATCTAACTTTAAGCGGTCAAAAAACGAAACAGCAGCTACGATTAACAAGCCCGCAATAGCACCAATTAATACAGCATCAGCTGGGCTCATTTGGTCAGCACCAGCGGTTATTCCGACAAGCCCACCTAAAATACCATTTAAAAACATTGTTAAATCTAAATTCTTAAAAACTATTGTCGAAACAATAGCTGCAAAAACCCCTCCTGCTGCCGCTGCAATCGAAGTTGTTACTAAAGTCAATGATGTTAACTCAGGATCGGCCGAAAGTACAGACCCGCCATTGAACCCAAACCATCCTAACCAAAGAATCAAAACACCTGCGGTGGCTAAGGGAATGTTATGACCTGGAATGGCTTGAACTTTACCCTCTTTTATTTTACCAATTCTAGCGCCCAGGAGAATGACTGCCACAAGGGCTGCCCACCCCCCAACAGAATGGACTAAAGTAGATCCTGCAAAATCATAAAAAGGCGTTTCAAGTTGTTGTAAAAAACCGCCACCCCACTTCCAAGACCCTAGGATTGGATAAACAAATCCAACATAAATAACTGTAAAAATCATGAATGGAAAAATTTTCATACGCTCCGCTACAGCACCCGAGACAATTGTAGCAGCCGTGGCCGCAAACATGCCCTGAAACAGAAAATCAGTCCAATAAGTGTAGCCTTCACTGTAGGCCAAATCTAAAGCGCCTTCTAAGATAGGAGCTTGTAGCCCAAAGCCTGCAAAACCAAAAACACCTAAGGCCCCTTCAGCAAAACCTGGGTACATTAAATTAAAGCCCACAATACCATACAATAAAAGCCCCGTAGTAATGATGAATATATTTTTAAATAAAATATTAATTGTATTTTTTTTTCGAGTCAAGCCAATTTCTAAAAAAGCAAATCCCATGTGCATAAAAAACACAAGCGCCGTACAAATCATCATCCATACGTTGTTCGTTGTTAATTCCATAATTTATATCTTAATTTTAATGTATTAGTTAGTTTAAAGTATTTCCTCCACTCTCTCCAGTTCTTATTCGGTAAGCTTCTTGAATATCGAATACAAATATTTTACCGTCCCCAAGTTCTCCTGTGGATCCAGATTCTAAAATGGCTTTAATAGTAGGCTCCAGAAAATTGTCATTTACCACAATTGATAAAAATCGACGTTGAATGTCACTAGTGCTATAAGATACACCACGATATACGTGGCCCTCTTTTTCATTTCCAATACCGGTTACATCCCAGTAAGAAAAAAAATTCACCCCAACCTGTTGGAGGGCTTTTTTTACCACTGAAAATTTAGATTTTCGAATGATTGCTTCTACTTTCTTCATAATTTGTTTGTATTTAATTTTGAATTCCCAAAAGTGTTTAAAAATGTATTGACCATAATTATTTTATAAAAGATAGAGTTGAAAATTATCATGTTAAGGCTGTTATGAGTGTAAAAATATATTTTTTATATCAAATACCCATAAAATAATAGGGTATTTTTTTATATTTTTATGTATTTAATAATTTTAACCCCATAATTTTTAGGGGTATAAAAAAATAAAACATTTTTTTGATAATTATAAAAATAAGCTAGTTGAGCTTGTTTGATTAAAAACATAAAAAAGCCCACCCATAAATGGGAGGGCTAAGCACATATAAAAGAAAAACAATAGAATCTGCATGATAAACCGTCTTTGAAACTCTTACAGAATAGCTTAGGGTTAGTCCTAAACCAACATTAAGCCAGCAGCGGTTCTCATGTATTCTCTTGCCTACGCTAACTAGTCTTGTGCCGAACCCTGATGTCACACGATATATTGTGCTGCAGGAGAATTTATTTAATTGTTTATTCTACTTTTGAAGTCTTTAGCTGATACTCATTCCCGAAATGGTGTCAAGCCCTGAGTCTGGCTCTATAAAAGTTAAAGTGCCGCTTTCTGATTTTGACATCAAAATCATCCCTTGACTTTCAACACCCCGTAAAGCACGTGGCTTCAAATTACAGAGAACTGTAACCTTTTGGCCTAAGACTTCACTTGCCGCGTAATCCATTGCAATTCCAGAAACAATTGTACGAACCTCATCTCCAATATCTACTTTTAAAACCAATAGTTTTTTGCTTTTAGGCATTTTTTCAGCTGCGACAACAGTCCCAACACGAAGGTCCATTTTAGAAAAATCTGTAAATGGGATATTTGGCTTTTGAGCTTCAACATGAAGCTCATTGTTGTTTTCTGCCTTGCTGTCCTTTAGTTTTTGGAGCTGAGCTTCAATTTGAGTATCTTCAATTTTGGTGAACAACAAAGTGGCTTTTCCAATGCAATGTTGGGCTACTAGAAGAGTTTGCCCTTGTTGAATAGCTCCCCATGACGGTTTGGTGTTGAATTGAAGCATGCCCTGTAACTTTTTAGCCGTAAAAGGTAAAAAAGGTTCAGAAAGCACTGACAGACCAGCGGCAATCTGTAGGGCGGTATTCATAATGCTTTGAACTCGCTCCGGATCAGTTTTAATGACTTTCCAAGGCTCCTGATCGGCCAAATATTTATTTCCAACACGAGCCAAATTCATCAATAGTTGACTGGCCTCACGGAAGCGGAAACGATCAAGCGATGTTTGCAGTAATTTTGGAGTATTTCTAAGCAATTTCAAAACAGTAGTATCCGCAGTAATCAAATCACCTGACTCAGGAACCTTTCCTTCATAATATTTATGCGTCAGAACCAGAACACGATTGATGAAATTACCATAAATAGCGACCAACTCATTATTGTTTCGCGACTGAAAATCCTTCCAAGTAAAATCATTGTCCTTGGTTTCTGGAGCTGTTGCTGTAAGCACATAGCGAAGTACGTCCTGTTGGTTGGGAAAGTCTTTAAGGTAATCAGGTAACCAAACGGCCCAGTTTTTTGAAGTGGATAGTTTTTTTCCTTCTAAGTTCAAAAATTCATTTGCAGGCACATTCTGAGGTAAAATATAACTACCCTCTGCTTTCAGCATCGCTGGAAAAATAATACAATGAAACACAATGTTGTCTTTTCCTATAAAATGTAATAAAGTGGTATCTTTGTCTTTCCAGTAAGGTTCCCAGTCTTTTCCATTAGATTGAGCCCATTCTTTGGTTGAGGAAATATAGCCAATTGGGGCATCAAACCATACATACAATACTTTTCCCTCAGCACCTTTGACAGGAACAGGAATTCCCCAATTTAAATCTCGGGTTACAGCACGAGGCCGCAAACCATCATTGATCCATGAGAGGCATTGTCCATATACATTGGGCTTCCAATCATTTTTGTGCTCAATCCCAATCCAGTTTTTTAAAAATTCCTGGTGTTGGTCGAGCGGTAAATACCAGTGTTTGGTAGATTTCAACTCAGGCTTTTTACCAGAAATAACTGATTTTGGCGCAATCAAATCTGTGGCATTGTGGCTAGTTCCACAAGCTTCACACTGATCTCCATAACTTTCCGTATTCCCGCATTTTGGACAAGTTCCTGTCACAAATCGATCGGCTAAAAACTGCTGAGCATCTGCATCGTAGAGTTGATCTGAAGTTTCTTCGATAAAAGCCTTTTTTTCGTGAAGTGTTTTAAAAAAATTAGAAGCCGTTTCGTGGTGAATTGCAGCAGAAGTCCTAGAATAATTATCAAATGAAATTCCAAATTCATTGAATGAATCATTAATAACCTTGTGATAGCGGTCGACTACATCTTGAGGGCTTATTCCCTCTTTTTTGGCTTTTAGGGTAATGGGGACACCATGCTCGTCGCTACCACATATAAAGGCTACATCATATCCCTGCAATCGCAGGTAACGCGCATAAATATCCGCAGGAATGTAAACGCCAGCTAAATGACCAATGTGAATGGGGCCATTGGTGTAAGGCAAAGCTGCTGTGAGTGTGTAACGTTTTGACATTTTTCAGATTGTAATAACAAAAATACACAAATAAAGCAGCAATCTGAACAGAACCCAAGAGAATTTTATATCTTTACATAAAGCCCTTTGAAATGCATTTTAAATCTTTATTTTACGTGCTGCTTTTCATGAGTTGTACGTATAGTAAATCTTCAAAAATTACTTTTAAAACTCCTCAAACTATGGCGTCAAAAAAATACATTCGCCCAGCGATACTTCAAGTTGGAGACACAATTGCCATTGTAGCACCCGCAGGGATTTTAAAGAGCAGAAAAAAAACTATTGAAGCCGCCCAAATACTTTTAAAAAACTGGGGGCTAGTTCCAGTTTTAGGCCCTCATTTGTTTTCAGAAAGTTATCATTTCGCCGGTACTGATGCACAACGCCTAAAAGACTTACAATGGGCCTTAGACAAGCCCGATGTGAAAGCGATTTGGTGTGCCCGCGGTGGCTATGGCAGCATGCGAATCATGGACGAATTGAATTTTGAAACCTTTAAAAAAAATCCCAAATGGCTGGTTGGTTACTCCGATGTTACCGCTCTGCACAATCAGCTTCAAAATTTAGGATATGAAACGCTTCACGCCATGATGCCTGTTAACATGGAAGAAGATGCCAAGGCCATCACAGCGTCGATCACATCCTTAAAAGCTGGCCTATTTGGGACCTTGTCAAAGCACAGTATTGAACCAAATAAATCCAATCGAATGGGCAGCGCAAAAGGTGTTTTGACTGGTGGCAACCTCACGCTTTTGACGGCACAACTTGGAAGTGCATCGCAATTAGATACGCGCAATAAAATTTTATTCATTGAAGAAATTGGAGAATATAAATACCACATTGACCGCATGTTGCAAAGCCTGAAGCGCGCCGGTTATTTTGACTATTGTAATGGGGTTATTGTGGGCGACATGATGGATATTAAAGCCAATTCACCTGCTTGGGGAACTGGCATAGAAGAATTAATCATGAATATTTTAGACCCCTATGATTTCCCTGTTGCCTTTGGAGTTCCCGCAGGTCATAAGCCTGAAAATCGTGCTTTAATTTTTGGGAGGTCCATTGATCTTAATATTACCAAATCTGAAACTGTAATACGCTTTTAAAACCTACTAAACATGAATACTTCCTACAAAACTGGGTCGCCAAGGCGAGGCCAGAGCTGCGGCGTTTTTAAAGCAAAAAAAATACCGCCATAGAAAATCAGAGGTTGATATTATTGCGCTTAAAGATAATCTATTGATTGCAGTGGAAATAAAAACACGATCTACTGGATTCTTCGGAGCTCCGCAAACATTTTTAAAACAGCAACAGCAGCGCATTTTGGAGGCAATCGATTTTTATGTTAAAGAAAATCAATTAGAAGTGGAGGTCCGATTTGACATTGTCAGCCTAATTAAAGTCGGGAATGGCTTTGAGATAAAACATCTCAAAAATGCATTTTATCATTTTTAAGAAATTATTGAATCTCAATATTTTCTAAATTAANCCACTACAGCCTCTAAANATTNTAACCCNTTTTGGACAGAGNTTACNTCGTTGAAAGTNAANAATAAACGAAGTCCNGCTCGTGTTTGTTTCTCNTTTAATGAGCAAATCTTTNGATGCTTTTGAACATAGTTTANAATTTTTGAAAATTGTGGCGAATCAAAAAAGNAACTATTTTGGTCGNNAATGAAATAACCGACTAACTTATGCTGCTTCATTAANATTTTCTCAAGACCCAATGCNATNCCNAACCATTTCATTTTTACGCTGTCCANTAGATCCACAACTTCCGTAGGCAATGGCCCAAAACGATCTACCAACTCTAATTTATAGGTTTTAAGTTTCTCTGGTGTTTTTAAGCCATTGAGTTTTGTATAGAGACGTAAACGCTCCGAAATATTGTTTACATAATCATCAGGAAAAAGCAATGAAAAATCCGTGTCAATTGTCAACTCTTTGACATAGATTTTAGACTCAGAATCTTTACTGAACAAATGTTCAAATTCATTTTCTTTGAGTTCATCAATGGCTTCATTGAGAATTTTTTGATAGGTTTCAAATCCAATGTCGTTGATAAATCCACTTTGTTCCCCGCCCAATAAATCTCCAGCGCCTCGAATCTCAAGGTCTTTCATTGCAATGTTAAAGCCACTACCAAGTGCGGTATATTGTTCCAAAGCGGAAATTCGCTTGCGGGCATCATTGGTCATGGCATGGTGGTCTGGGGTGATAAAATAACAAAACGCTTTTTTGTTGCTTCGACCCACCCGACCGCGCATTTGATGCAAATCACTCAGGCCAAAATTATTGGCATTATTTATAAAAATAGTATTGGCGTTGGGAACGTCCAGCCCACTTTCAACAATTGTAGTGCTCACCAAGACATCAAACGCTCCCTCCATAAAATTAAGCATGAGTTGCTCTAATTTTTTGCCCTCCAATTGCCCATGGCCAACTGCAATTTTAGCATCTGGCACCAAGCGCTGAATCATACCGGCTACCTCCCGAATATTTTCGATACGATTGTGAATAAAAAAGACTTGCCCAGCACGCTGAATCTCATAACTAATAGCATCTCTAATAATGGTTTCACTCAGTCTTATTACATGACTTTCAATGGGATATCGATTGGGTGGTGCCGTGGTAATAACAGATAAATCTCGGGCAGCCATGAGGCTGAATTGCAAAGTCCGAGGAATAGGCGTTGCAGTTAAGGTAAGAACATCTACATTTTCTTTCAGGGTTTTGAGTTTGTCCTTAACAGCTACTCCAAATTTTTGTTCTTCATCAACAATAAGCAGTCCTAAGTCTTTGAATTGCACTGATTTGTTGACCAGTTGATGGGTCCCGATTAGAATGTCTACAGCGCCTGAGCTTAACTGCTCTAGTGTTTCGCGTTTTTGTTTGGCTGTTTTAAAACGGTTTAAATATTCAACCGTAACAGGAAATTCTTTCAAGCGCTCACCAAAAGTCTTCGCATGTTGAAAGGCTAAAATGGTAGTTGGAACCAAAACAGCAACCTGCTTTCCATTATCAACTGCTTTGAATGCGGCTCGGATGGCAACCTCCGTTTTACCAAAACCAACATCGCCGCAAACCAAACGGTCCATGGGGCGTTCGCTTTCCATATCTGCTTTGATCGCTGCGGTGGATGTTATTTGATCGGGTGTGTCTTCATAAATAAAAGAAGATTCCAGCTCCAATTGCATGGCACTGTCAGGGCGGTATTGAAAGCCTTTTTGCAATTTGCGTTTGGCATATAATTTTATCAAGTTAAAGGCAACTTCCTTAACCCTTGATTTGGTTTTTTGTTTTAAAGTCTTCCAGGCCTTACTCCCCAACTTATAAATTTTGGGAGATTTGCCATCCTTGCCATTAAACTTGGTGATTTTGTGCAATGAATGGATGCTCAAATATAAAATATCGCGATCACCATAAAACAACTTTATGGCCTCTTGAGATTTGCCCTCAATATCAATCTTTTTAAGTCCTCCAAACTTCCCAATACCATGGTCGATATGGGTGACATAATCCCCAACCTCTAAACTGTTTATTTCTCTCAACGAGATGGCTTGCTTCTTGGCAAATCCATTTTTAAGCTTGAATTTGTGATAGCGTTCAAAAATTTCATGATCGGTATAACATACTATTTTTAAATCATGATTGACAAAGCCTTGGTGTAGTGAAAGAACCAAAGTTTTATAATGAACTACCGATTCGTGATCCTGAAAAATATCGTGAAAGCGTTGGGCTTGCTGGGCATTTGCACAACAAATATAGTTTTTAAAGCCTAAGGCATGTTTTTGATTCAGGTCATCGATTAAAAGTTTAAATTGCTTGTTGAATGTAGGTTGAGGACCGACATTGACTTCCAGAATATTTTCTGCCTCAGTATTGTAAAATGTCTCTGATCCAACCTCAAAGATCGAAAAATTCTGTAGAGATTGTTTAAAATTATCTGTAGTGCAAAAAAGGGCACCCGGATCTTTGTATTGGATGGAACCAGACAACAATTTATAGGCTGATTTCGCTTTTTCAAAAAGAACTTTAGTGGTTTGAAATAAAGCAGGCAGGTTTTGAGTCCAAACAAGCGTATTTTGCGGAATGTAATCCAAAAATCCAACCCGTTTTTCATGCTTTAATTTATGTTCAATATTTGGAATTATTTGGAATTTGGTGTAGGATTTTAGAGAAAGTTGTGAAGCGATATCAAATGTGCGAATGCTTTCTACCTCATCGCCAAAAAACTCAATGCGATAGGGTGTATCATTGGCGAATGAAAACACATCTATAATACCGCCACGTATGGAAAACTCTCCAGGCTCTGTGACAAAATCTACCCGCTTGAATTCGTACTCAAAAAGCACATTATTTACAAAATCAAGACTCAACATATCGCCAACACTAATTTTTAAAGTGTTTTTATTCAGCTCTTTTTTTGATAGTACTTTTTCAAAAAGCGCTTCGTGGTAAGTTACGATAATACTTGATTTTCTTTGAGAATTAATACGGTTAAGCACTTCAGAACGCAACAAAACATTGGCATTGTCCGTATGCTCAATTTCATAGGGTCTACGGTAGCTGCCTGGATAAAAAAGAACGGCTTCTTTGGGTAAGAGTAACTCTAAATCGTTGAGATGAAAAGCAGCAATTTCCTTGGATTCAAAAACGATTAAAAAGGGTTGATTTTGATTTGTAAAAGCTGCCGCTATTGAGAATGATAAATCGGCACCAAGGGAACCTTTAAACTGAGACTTTACTTGAGATAAGGCCATAAGCTTTCTCAGTTTTTGAAGTTTCAAAGACTGTTCAAATGCATGGCAGAGGTTAACTTTACTCAACGCAAATAAATTTTTGCAAATATATAACAATACCTACATGACTACTCTATAATTAAGAATTAAAATTCCTAGAGAATGACCATTATTTTAAAAAAAATGTAGCTTTGTATTGAACCCAAATTAAATGTTTAATGAACGAGTGATCACTTAATACAAACAAAAATTATAATTTATGGATATTTTTTTAATCATCATGGCATTAGGGCTAATGATCTTAGGGATCATAGGCAGTTTTTTGCCAGTTTTACCAGGCCCCATTACCAGTTGGTTTGGTTTTTTATTACTTTATTTCTCCAATTTGATAGAGGTCAGTAAGAAACTTTTAATTATCACATTAATTCTTGCTATTATCATTTGGATTACGGATTATTTTATTCCAGCCATTGGAACCAAAAAATTTGGGGGATCAAAATATGGAATGATAGGAACCACCATTGGTTTAATCATTGGGTTTATCGCTCCCATTCCAGGCGGGATTCTTATAGGTCCTTTTTTGGGCGCTTTTGTTGGGGAATTACTTAATAAAAGTGACTCTGAAACAGCCATCAAGGCGGCCTTTGGCTCCTTTTTAGGATTTTTAACCTCGGCTTTTATCAAATTCATTGTTGCAATTATATACCTTGGAATATTCCTTTCAATCCTTTGGAATCAAAAGTCTGTTTTATACTAAACACGACGTAACATTTTAATTTTAACAACGTCTAAATCATAAAAAAAATACTACTTTCACATTCAATTTTAATTAAAAATCCATCAATGACTAAATTACTCTATCGATTAACTTACGCGCTACTCATAGCCAGTGTTTATGGTGTGGCTCAAACTACAGAAAAATCTGTTTATGACTACAATGCCGCTTTTGGGCACGGATTCTATACCAACAATGGAAGTCAAACTAGATCTGCAAGTGGAAAGCCTGGCCATGCCTATTGGCAGAATAGTGCTGACTATTTTATTCAGGTAAGCCTTGACGATCAAAGAAAAAAAATTACAGGAACTGAAACCATAACATATGTGAATAATAGCCCTGATGAACTAGATTTTCTTTGGATACAATTAGACCAAAACTTATTTAAAAAAGATTCTAGAGGGAATGCAATCATCCCTTTAAATGGCAGTCGAAATGGCGCAAAAGGTCAGGAATTTGATGGTGGTTATAACATAGGTAACGTCAGCCTGAATTACACAACACTTGGAAAGAAATCAAAGAAAAAATTAAAGTCAAAGAGCCTATCAGTCAATCCCAATTATGAGATTACAGACACCCGCATGAAAATCAAACTTTCAAAGCCTTTAGCCGCTAACGGAGGTGAAATAAAAATTAATATTGATTTTTCTTTCACTTCTCCTGACTACGGGTCGGACCGAATGGGTGTTTTGGAAACTAAAAATGGACGGATATTCAACTTGGCACAGTGGTATCCCCGAATGTGTGTTTATGACGATGTTTTAGGATGGAATACCTTACCTTATCTAGGTGCTGGGGAGTTTTATTTAGAATATGGAACATTTGACATCCATATTAACGTCCCCAAAGATCATTTGGTGGTTTGCTCAGGTGGACTGTTAAATCCTGAAGAAGTTTACACTGCCAAACAACTCAATAATCTAAAACAAGCAGCCAACAGTGACGAAACAGTAATCATACGCGGGGCTAATGAGGTTAACAGTCAAGACTCTCGTCCACAAGCCAAAAAGCGCCTGACATGGAAGTTTAGAATTGAAAACGCAAGAGATGTAGCATGGTCCTCATCTTCAGCCTTTATTTTTGATGCGGCACGCATCAACCTACCCAGTGGTAAAAAAGCAATGGCCATGTCGGTCTATCCGGTTGAAAGTAATTCAAGAGATGCCTGGGCCCGATCCACAGAATACACTAAAGCATCGATAGAACATTATTCTGAAAAATGGTCGGAATACCCCTACCCCGCAGCTATTAATGTAGCTGGAAATCAAGGGGGAATGGAATACCCTGGTATTGTATTTTGCAGCTGGAAGAGTAAAAATGAATCCTTGTGGGGGGTTACAGATCATGAATTTGGTCACATTTGGTTTCCAATGATTGTGGGATCTAATGAACGGCTTCACGCTTGGATGGATGAAGGCTTTAACACCTTTATAAACTCATTAAGCACAGATGCTTTCAATGGAGGAGAATACAAAGAGCGACAACGCAATATGCACCGCTTTTCAAGCTTTCTTGTCAATGACAAAATGGAGCCTGTAGCCACCCCGCCAGACAATTTAAAAGAAAGGAATTTGGGTATTTTAGCCTATTACAAGCCAAGCGTTGGTTTGACTATGTTAAGAGAGCATGTTTTGGGTAAAGAACGCTTTGATGAAGCTTTTACTGAATACATCAATCGCTGGTCTTACAAACACCCTACACCCAATGATTTTTTCCGAACAATGGAGAATGTAACTGGTGAAGAATTGAGTTGGTTTTGGCGTGGATGGTTCATTCATAATTGGAGGTTAGACCAAGGAATCAAAAAGATTAAATATGTCGATGGTGACCCTGCCAAGGGCGCCATTGTAACGATTGAAAATCTTGAAAAAATGCCGATGCCAGTCACTTTGGAATTTACAACTGAAAATGGCACAAAATCAAGACATACACTTCCAGTTGAAATATGGAAGCGTAATAAAAAGTGGTCCTTCAAATATGACTCCAAAGAACCTTTGAAAAAGGTAGTGATTGACCCCGATTATGTGCTCCCAGATGTGAACTCAGCAAACAACCGCTGGTCCCCCGAATTAGCGGCGGAAAACAAAGAAGATTTAAGCATTTATTTAGGAGAATTCAGTTCAGCTGCATTTCCAATGAGCGTTAAAATTGTCGAAGAAAATGGAGATCTTGTAGCTATCGCAGAAGGGCAACCAAAGATTCCTCTCACAAATGACGGAAACGGCAAGTTTCTCTTTGAAGAAGCAGATTTAGAAATCCAATTTAATGCTAAAAAATCGGGATTTGAAATGAGCATTGGTGGACAAGTTTTTGAATTTAGTAAAAAGTAAATACAAACTTCAAAATAACCCATTTAGTTTTTTTACTTTTATTAACTTTAAAGTATATTTAACCATTAAAACAAATAATGAAAAAGTTAATAATTATTTCTGTTTTTTTAATTTTTGGCTGTTCTGCCAATAATGACATTAATGCCCAAAAAAGTGACGAAATATTTACACTTTATTTGGTTAGACATTCCGAAAAAGATTTAACATCAGACAATCAATCAGACCCTCCGCTGACCGAATGTGGCGTAAAAAGATCAGAACATCTAAGCAATTTCCTAAAAGAAATTGACCTTGATGTCATTTACAGTACTAACTACACCAGAACAAAAAATACAGCCTTGCCTACAGCCCTGTCAAAAGAACTTGAAGTAAGACAATACAATGCACAAAAGCTGAAAGATTTCTCTAAAGTATTAATAGAATCTAAGCAAAATGCATTGGTTGTTGGACACAGTAACACGACAGCTGTTTTGGCAGGCCTTTTGGTCAATCAAACGCTTGGTGCTTTTGACTTAGATATTTACAATCGCATCTACAAGGTAGAGTTTAAAAAAGACAATGGTGAGCTAGTTTTAATTCATTCCAATTTTAAGTGTCCATAAAATAGCTAAAAAACATTTTGATATTGTGATTGTTTGCCAAATGACATATTAAATTTGATTTAAACTAAACACAAAGATTCTTTTTACAAAGGACATTTGCATTCCAACCGTAATTTTCACTCGATCTTATTATGAAGGTTAAATCTTGTTAATATTTATCAGGGGATGGATAAACATTTGTATATTAGCTCTGTTTAACCAATATTAACCTTTTTATGTGTAAAAGATTTTCCCTATTGCTCCTTTGCTATTTTTCTCTTAATAATTTTTGTTTTGCTCAGCCTGTTCAAATTGACAACTACTCCGTCAATAATTTTGGTCAAGTGCAATTGTCTATTCAAGGCCAATCTGATAAATACTATATCCTTCACGCACAACATAGCGATGACTTTAATTGGGCAACATCAATGACAATGGGCGTTGATGGCACCATGATTATTAGTGAAGCAGCCGGTGCTTATACATTGGACAAATATACTATTACCGAGCATGATATTGACAATCCTGATGATTATGACCAAGACGGAATTGATGATATCACGGAGTTTAACAACATGCCAACTGATTCCCCATTTAATAATGCCTCCGCAATTGATATTGTAGATGGGGCAACTTCAATACCTGACACTGAGACATTTAATCAACTAGCCACTGTAAATAATGTAGGTTGGGCACCATTTCTTGACGATCAACTTTATGTTAAATTTGGAATATTAGATAGGGATACTGATGAACCAAAAGTTTATTTTATTAATAGTAACACCTACACAATACATGCCAGTTTTTGGAATGGTATAGATGCATCAGTAACAGGCGATGACGGTTCTGGAGAAATTGTTTTTAATCCGAATGTTATTTTGCCAAGCGGGGTAATCGGTACTTATTCATTTAATTTTTCTTTTGGAAATGCCTACGATTTTGAGGAAACACAGAGAACTTATGAACTATTGGTTGCCAGTATGCCATTTCTTCAAAACAATATGAATCACTTTATTGGACAAAACGATGAAGATGATCATTTAAATAATTATGCTGATGAGTTTGAAGGATCTAGAATTGAAGTAGTCTTAGAAACCGATGTTTTTGCTGAAGTAAATTATATACCACTTCACTTAGCCGAAGGTTATGGCTTTTTCAAACATATGCAAGATTTAAATGAAACTCCTGGAAGTAGAGATATTGTGCTTTATGATGCGCTACCAAACTCTTTACCAAGAGTTGGAGGAATCATCACCTCAGTTGTTCAAACTCCTTTGTCACACGTAAATTTAAGAGCCATACAAGACAATGTTCCAAACGCCTACATTGCCAATCCATTATCAAATGATGCAATAGCCAGCCTTTTAAATGGATATATTTATTACAAGGTAGAGAGTGACCAATACGAAATTAGAGAAGCAACGCTGGCCGAGGTTAATGATTGGTATGAAGATTTAAGACCTACAGAAAATCAATATCCAATTAGGAATTTAAGCATTACTGAAATTACACCATTGGATGATATAACATTTGAGATGTCCTCTTCATTTGGAGCAAAATGTTCAAATCTTGCAACAATGAGAAGTTTTGGATTTCCAGAAGGAACCATCCCAAATGGTTTTGGAATTCCATTTTACTTTTATGATGAATTCATGCAGTATAACAATTTTTATGAAGAAGCTCAGGTAATTATGGACAACCCAGCGTTTCAAAATGATATTAATTTCAGAAATGAACGCCTTAGTGATTTTAGAAGGTCTATAAAGGATGCCCCTATGCCGGAATGGATGCTTGACGAATTACAAGCCATGTATGATGCGTTTCCATCAGGAACACCAATTCGTGTAAGGTCTAGTACCAATAATGAAGATTTACCAGGATTTAGTGGTGCTGGCTTATATACTTCCAAGACCCAATACCCCGACGAAGGACATATTTCAAAATCTGTTAAACAAGTCTATGCAAGTATGTGGAATTTTAGAGCTTATGAAGAAAGAGATTTTTA
>NZDM01000042.1 GCA_002690085.1 Flavobacteriaceae bacterium | reverse complement strand
TGGATTATCAGACCAATATTCCAGGTATTTTTGCCATTGGCGATGTTAATATTTATCCTGGAAAATTGAAACTTATTTTATGTGGTTTTCACGAGGCTACTTTAATGTGTCAAGCGGCCTATAAAATCATTAATCCAGGTAAACGTTTGGTGTTTAAATATACTACTGTTTCTGGTATTGACGGCTTTGATGGCACTCGTAAAGAAGCTACAAAAAGTGTCGTAAAATCAATTGACTGATGTCATTGGATATCTCTATAAAAATCACTGATCGTCAAGGCATCCTTCATACAATTGATGCACCGACGGACATGGCCCTTAATCTTATGGAGGTTGTTCGTTTATATGAGCTTGTTCCTGAGGGAACCATTGGAATTTGCGGCGGTATGGCCATGTGTGCTTCTTGTCAATGTTATGTTCAAAGTTCACATCTACTTCCCGAAAAGACAGCTGATGAAGAAGCCATGCTCAGTGAGGCACTAAACGTTCAGCCTAACAGCCGCTTGGGTTGTCAAATTCAAATCAATACAGAAATGGATGGCTTAGAAGTTGAGCTAGCTCCAGAAGAATGAGTTTAGTCTAATTTTTCTATTGCCAAAGGTAATATTCGCTCCACAAATTTTGAATATGCCAGTCCAGATGGATGTAAATTATCACTGGCAATCAGTTCTGGATTTATCATTCCTTGACGTGTAATGTCAGTAATATAAACATATGATAAGCCGTTGTCCTCACAATAATTTTGTGCGTAAAGGTTGTAAGCATCCAACTGTTGACTTATGTGTTCTGGATTGTAGTTTTGACCAAAAGGAGTATATGCATAATCAGGTATTGAAACTACAATGAGATTAGACGGATCATCATCAGCCAGCGTAATGGCAGTGTTTACCAATGTTATAAACTCTGTTTCATACAATGCAAATGGCTTGCCTTGGTATTGATTGTTTACACCTATTAATAGTGTCACTAAGTTATGGTCAGAAGAAGGATTCGATGTTGCGATTGCCGAAATGAGATTAGTTGTTGTCCAACCTGTTTGTGCAATGATTTCTAACGAAAAAGTATCTTGTGGGTCAAAATTTACAATCAAACTATCTTTGAGTTGCTCTGGAAAACGGCAGCTTATGCAGACGCTTTGACCAATGGTATAGCTGTCTCCCAACGCCAAAATTTTAAAGTTTTCAGGGGGATTTAGGTCTTCTAATATATCAAAAGTGACATCACTTTGAGTGTTTGAGTAACCAAATCCAGTTTTGTTGTCGCATCTCAATAATAGCGCAGTTGAGAGCAATGTCCCAACACAATAAATTAAGGAAGTTTTATTTAAAGGCATTTAATCCTGTGATGTCAAGTCCTGTAATTAGCAAATGAATGTCGTGCGTCCCTTCATAGGTCACTACGCTTTCCAAATTCATCATATGGCGCATGATACTATAGTCACCAGTAATTCCCATGCCCCCTAGAATTTGACGTGCCTCACGGGCAATTTTCAAGGCCATTTCAACATTGTTTCTTTTCGCCATGGATATTTGAGCCGTACTAGCTTTATTTTCATTTTTGAGTTGCCCCAGTCTAAAAGCTAATAACTGTGCCTTGGTGATTTCCGTAATCATTTCCGCCAATTTCTTTTGTTGCAATTGGAATCCTGCTATGGGCTTTCCAAATTGAATGCGTTCTTTAGCATAGCGCAAGGCTGTATCGTAACAATCCATTGCAGCGCCAATAGCACCCCAAGCTATACCGTAGCGTGCAGAATCTAAACATCCAAGTGGAGCACCCAACCCACTTTTATTGGGTAAAATATTTTCTTTAGGAACTTTAACATCTTGAAAAATAAGTTCTCCTGTCGCACTGGCTCTGAGCGACCATTTGTTATGTGTTTCAGGAGTTGAAAACCCTTNCATATAGCGCTCNACAATAAGGCCATGAATNCGCCCTTCTTCNTTTTTTGCCCAAACAANTGCAATGTCACAAAATGGNGCGTTNGAGATCCATAGTTTGGCNCCATTNAGTAAAAAATGATCNCCCATATCCTTAAAGTTAGTGGTCATTCCNCCTGGATTACTACCGTGGTCAGGNTCAGTNAGTCCAAAGGCACCCATAAATTCACCGGAGGCCAATTTTGGTAAGTATTTTTNACGTTGAGCNTCATTGCCGTATTTCCAAATGGGGTACATNACNAGAGATGACTGTACNGANGCNGTACTTCTNACACCTGAATCACCTCGTTCAATTTCTTGCATGATCAAACCATAAGCAATTTGATCNAATCCCGCCCCNCCATATTTTTCTGGGATGTANGGNCCAAAAGCACCTATTTCTGCNAGACCACTGAGAATTTGTTTTGGAAATTCTGCTTTTTGGGCATAAGTTTCAATAATGGGAGTCACGTCTCTTTTGACCCAATCCCGAGCCGCTTCCCTCACAAGTTTGTGCTCTTCACTTAATAAATCGTCTAGATTGTAGTAATCTGGTGCTTCAAATACATCTGGCTTCATAAATGAAATGTTTAGGTCATTTTAAAGAATAGCTGAAACAACAACTAAATAGGCTCTTTAATCAAACAAATTTACTTACAAATTTACTGAATCTTAGAATTTTAAATAAAATTCTTTTGTTAAATTAATGAAATCTTTGCTATATACGTGGCGTTTTACTTCGAGGTATATTTCTTTTACTTTTACAGGATTTTTCTTAAATGAAAACGCCATCAAACTCCGTTTTATAACACTGTTTTTCTTTCCCCGTACTCTGAGTATTTTATCACAAAAAAGGCTATTTTCTTTTCCTGTCTCAACAAGTTTATCTTCTGATTCGAATGGGACTACAACACAAAATTTTCCATTTTTGGATAGTAATTTTCTTACGGATTTAAGCAGTTCATTAAAGGGCATCGCCGCTTCAAAACGGGCCGTATTTCTACTTTTATCGTTGGTAGTGTAAGTCTCGTTGTAAAATGGAGGATTGGAAATGATGAAGTCATATTTTATATCCATTTCATTGGTATATTCTATTAGACTGGCATGGTAGCAAAACAAGCGATCTGCCCAAGGAGATTCTTCAAAATTTGTCACACATTGTTCGTATGCTTCCGCATCAATTTCCAATCCATCAATAAGGTTTGCATTGCTGCGTTGCGCAAGCATGAGTGCTAAAATTCCAGAGCCTACTCCAATGTCTAATATTGATTTTGTTGTGGGATTTACAGGCGCCCATGCCCCGAGTAAAACAGCATCTGTTCCTACTTTCATGGCACAGCGGTCGTGTGCAACACTAAATTGTTTGAATTGAAATGCCTCCAAAACCATTACTTGATGTACAAATCAATGAGCCCAGGCGGCGTCTTGACAGTAATTATTTTCTTGTCTCGGTCAATATTTATTATAAATTCATCGTGAATTGGAATTAAAATTTCGTGACCATTTCTTTCAATCTCGAACAATGCTTGTGCAGACTGGTCATTGACCCCCTTCAAAACGCCTACTTTTCCAAATGACTTTTCCCATATTTCAAACCCTATGACCTCGTGGTAGTAGAAGGCTTTTCCATCTAATTTTGGAAGTAGATCAAGCGGGAGGTAAACTTCTTTTCTTAGCAATTCATCCGCATCCGACTCTGTGTTCACATCTTCTAATTTTAAACGCAATAAATTGGACTTGTGAAGTCTTGAAGTCATTACAAAATAAGGAATCAATCGGTTGTTAATGTCTAAAAAGAGCGCTTCAATATTTTCGTATAACTGAGGCTGATCACTATCCAGCTTTGCTAAAAGTTCCCCTTTAAAGCTGTACTTTTTTACAATTTTACCTAGGTAAAAACACTCTTCTTTCTTCATAAAATATCAAAAAAAACCTGACAAAAGTCAGGTTTAAAGATATAAAAATAAATAGTTTTATTCTTCTTCTTCAGAAGCTTCTGCAGTTTCATCAGTGGCTTGTTCAGTTGTTGCTTCTGGGACCGGTACTGCAGCGGCGATTCGTGCATCGTTAGCTGCTTTTTCAGCGGCAAGCGCTTTTGCTGCTTCTGCTTCTTTAGCTTTTTGAATGTCCGATTTTTTCATGTCGATTTTAGATAGTTTCTCAGTCATCCAAGCTTGGAATTTCTCCTCAGCTTTTTCTTCTGTGAAAGCCCCTTTTTTAACGCCTCCCGCCAAATGTTTTTTCAACAAAACACCTTGGTGTGATAAAATAGCACGTGTTGTGTCAGTTGGCTGAGCGCCATTTTCTAACCAACGCACAGCGCTATCGACATTGATTTCTATTTGTGCAGGATTGACGTTTGGGTTGTAAGATCCTAATTTTTCAAGAAAGCGACCATCTCTTTTGGAGCGGGTATCTGCCGCAACAATCCAATAAAATGGTTTTCCTTTTTTTCCGTGTCTTTGTAATCTTAGTTTTACAGGCATAAAATTAATTTGTAAGGTTCTCGACCTTGATTATTAATGAGCGGCAAATATAGTATATTTTTTCAATACTAAAACATTCATTTATTTTTTATATTTTTGATGTGTTTACAAGGCCTAAAATTTAAATTCCTTTTCAGTAATATATGAGATATCTTCTTTTAACTTTTGCCGTTTTTTCTTTAATTGGTTGTCAAGACGACATTCAATCCAGTAACCCCACATTTCAAGGCCTTCGGCATGGTGATTATGTTTGGCGTTCGACAGCACGTACTGCCACCATTCAAAGCACTGGAATTTTGAATATTTCTGGTAGCGACGGCTATGGCAGTATGATCATTAGCTTACCTGAAGCTAATATTGGGTCTTATGAATTAGGTGAAGGTAAACTTGCAACGATTACTTATTCGGAAGTTAATACAACTTATTCCACTCAGAATAACGGAGAGGAATATCCTGTATATTTAGGCGATGGTCAAGTTACTATTGAATCTATAAACGAGGATAGTAAGACCATAACAGGTACTTTTTATTTCAATTCCTATGACGACTCTGGCACCAAATACATGAATTTTTCACAGGGGATATTTTATAATTTGCCATATACTGAGTTATAGTCAAAACGTGTCTTCACGCTTTTTTGTTTATAAAATTTACTTTTTCAACTCATAGCAATAGTCTTTTTTGCATTTGAGAACCAGTTTGTTGTTTTCATAGAGTTCATTCTCAATAAAAATTTTATTCTTTAGTGTTGTGACTTCGTATTTTATTCTGTCTCCCAGCATATAATGGCCTATTAAATTCATGATTAAAGTTGTTGTCTAACAAATCCTTCACCCCCAAAAAAAAATTTTGAACTTGGCTTTATATTAAGTTTGTTCTTATGCAGATTGTAGACTTGGGGTCTAAGTTAGATTAATAAACTTATGAAAAAAACATGGTTTTTTCTGCTGTAAAGCCCATTTTTTATAGCTTATTGATTGTTAGTATTCTAAATAATTCATACGGATGTAAAGCGGCCTTTAATAGCTAAATTTTGTTCATAAATCCCTCAAAAAATAACAGTCATAAACCTAAAATAATTTTATATTTAGAATTCTATTTTTAAGCACAGATTTAGCCATGTATTTGATTTTTGATACCGAAACTACAGGTCTTCCCAAGCGATGGAAAGCACCTGTTACAGACACGGATAATTGGCCGCGATGTGTCCAGATTGCTTGGCAATTACATGACGATCAAGGGGTTTGCTTGCAGCATTGTGATTTTATAATTCGCCCTGATGGTTTTAACATCCCTTATGATGCCGAGAAAATTCACGGTATCTCAACAGCCTTGGCGGCAACTCAGGGTGTTCCACTTATTTCAGTGCTTGAAAAATTTAATGAAGCGCTTGACAAGGCTAAATTTGTAGTGGGTCAGAATGTAGGTTTTGATCTCAATATCATGGGTTGTGAATACCACCGTATGCAAGTCGTAACGCCATTAAATAGTCTTCCAGTTTTGGATACTTGTACCGAGACCACCGCAAGCTTATGTCAATTGCCTGGGGGGCGTGGTGGAAAGTTTAAGTTACCGACTTTGACCGAGTTACACCAATATTTATTTAAAACCCCTTTTGCTGAAGCCCACAATGCAACAGCGGATGTCGAGGCTACGACGCGCTGTTTTTTAGAATTGTTACGAAGAGGGACCTATTCAACCGAGCAACTACAAGCAAATACAGATTACTTGCAAGAATTTCAAAAACAAAACCCGTACACGATTGCTCCTTTGGGGTTGAAGCATATAAATTTAAAAAAGGCCGCTACAGCATTGGCTGCGGTTGCTAAAAAGACGGATACTGCTGAAAACATATCCGAAATAGCAGACGTGCCGGCTGTATTGCTTGATGCCCCTGTCGTTCATTTACACAACCACTCCCAATTTTCGATTTTACAATCCACCATCAGTATCAAAAAATTAGTAAAGGCAACTGCAGACGCTGGAATGACTTCAGTAGCGCTTACGGATCATGGCAACATGATGGGCGCCTTTCATTTTGTAAAGGAAATCCGTCTCCACAACAAAAGTTTGGTACAGCGCCAAAAAGATGCAGAGGCTTCAGGTGAGGTATTTGATCAAAAACCCATTAAGCCCATTATTGGTTGTGAGTTTTTTGTTTGCGACGACCACAGCAACAAATCTCAAAAAGACAACGGCTATCAAATTGTGTTTTTAGCTAAAAATAAAAGGGGGTACCAGAACTTGGTAAAAATGTCCTCATTGGCCTTCACAGATGGATTTTATTACCTACCCCGAATTGATCGAAATATTGTAGAAACCTACAAGCAAGACCTCATTGTTTTGTCTGGAAATTTATATGGTGAAGTGCCTTCAAAAGTTTTGAATGTTGGGGAGAAACAGGCAGAAGAAGCCTTGTTGTGGTGGAAAGCACAGTTTGGCGAAGATTTTTATATTGAGCTTATGCGCCACGGTCAAGAAGACGAAGATCGTGTCAATCCTGTATTGATTCAATTTTCACAAAAGCACAACATCCCATTGGTTGCAACAAATAATACCTATTACATAGATCAAACAGAAGCCAATGCACATGATATTTTATTATGTGTTAAAGACGGTGAAAAGCAGGCGACGCCTGTTGGTCGCGGCCGTGGCTATCGTTACGGCTTACCCAACCAGGAATATTATTTTAAAAGCCCTGAGGAGATGAAAGAACTGTTTAAAGATTTGCCTGAGACCATTCTTAATATGCAGGCTATTTCAGATAAAATTGAAGCTTTCGAACTTGCTAGAGATGTATTGCTTCCAAAATTTGATATTCCAAAAGAATTCATAAACTCTGATGACGCCAAATCAGGGACAAAACATGGTGAAAATGCTTACCTACGTCATCTCACCTATGAAGGCGCTAAAAAACGTTATAAAACAATCTCTGAAGATCTTAAAGAACGCATTGATTTTGAGCTAAAGACTATAGAAAAAACAGGCTACCCTGGTTATTTTCTAATTGTTGAAGATTTTATTCGAGAGGCTCGAAGTTTAGGCGTTTCTGTCGGACCTGGTAGAGGATCAGCAGCAGGATCTGTTGTTGCCTATTGCCTATGGATTACAAATATAGACCCCATTAAATACAATTTGCTTTTTGAGCGTTTTTTGAATCCGGACCGAATCAGTATGCCCGATATTGATATTGATTTTGACGATGAAGGTCGTGTAAAGGTCATGGATTACGTCATTAATAAATACGGATCCAATCAGGTAGCCCAAATTATAACTTACGGCAAAATGGCTGCCAAGTCCTCTATTCGCGATACCGCCAGAGTATTGGACTTACCATTGGGTGATGCCGATCGCATCGCAAAGTTGGTGCCTAATATGTCAAAACTCAACAAGATTTTTGGTGTTGAAGAGAAAATCCTACGCCAAAAGTTTAGAGCAGAAGATATGGAATTGATCAATCAATTGCTCAACATTTCAGAAGGTGATGATTTAGAA
>NZDM01000041.1 GCA_002690085.1 Flavobacteriaceae bacterium | reverse complement strand
CAATCAAGAACCGTTACCAACTGATGGTCGGGGAACCATCACTGGCATTATCTCCAAAAGTTATGGAGGCGATGACAGAGTTATGATGCTCAATTCAACAGATGACGTTCTTTTTAATGAAGCCCGATGTGATCCTGTTTTTGAGGAGTCCTTTAATTCCGCTACTGACAACACAAATTTAAACATTGCAAACTGGATCAATTATGCGGAGGCGGGAACCGAATTATGGACAGAACAGGTCTATGGGGGTAATGGTTATGCAGAGTTTAGTGCTTATGCTACCGGAGAATCCTCCAACATTGGTTGGCTTATATCACCTGGCATTGATATGGATGCTCAAGATGGAGAAGTTTTAAATTTCCAAACAGAGTACGCCTACCCAGACACAGGACATTATCCATTAGAGGTATTTGTTTCTACTGATTTTAACGGAGAAGAATCTGGAATTGCAACTGCAACATGGGAGCCATTGACCGTAGTCATTGCCCATCCTGATGTTACCAGCGATTGGTTTTCTTGGGTAGATTCGGGTGCTGTTGATTTATCTTCTTACACAGGAACTTTATATGTAGCATTTAAATACACAGGAAGTGATACCTCTAATCAAAATTCAACAATTCATGTTGAAAATGTCATTGTATCGGTTCCCTAGTTTAAAATACCAAATTTTAAAAACCTGTGAGTAATCACAGGTTTTTTTTATACTTTCATACTATGAACCTCTTTGATCAATTTTACATTTCAGTTTATCAGATAGTTAAAAAACACAAGCCAAAGCTAGCGGCTAAGGTAGCTCGTTTTTATGTTTCATTAATTCAAATAGGATTATTTCTTTTGTTGGGTGTTTTTTTTATGAAGTTCTGTGAGCAAATGAAATTAACTTTTTTAACGCCCCCCAATGCATGGCTGCTATTTGTGGGAATCTCGTTGTTTATTGTGTTTAAAAATTGGATGGGCTACAATGGTAAGAAATGTTCTATTTTGTTTTCCACATCAAAGCGCGCTTCTCAACATTCTTTTTTTGCGCTTCTAATTTTTCAATTCTTAGTTTATGGATTAACTTTCGTAGTTTCCAAAGCGTTATAAAAAAACCCCCACACAGTGGAGGTTTTAATAAATTAATTTTTTTATTCGTTGTTTGGATTGCCTTCCAAAATAATGAATTCCGAACGGCGGTTCATTTGATGTTCATCCTCATTACATCCTGAACCACAGTCATTAACCGGCATGGCTTCTCCCATTCCAACACCACTTATTCTGCTGGCATCAATACCTTGAGCAATGACGTACTGGGCCGTTGTTAGCGCACGTCTTTCAGAAAGACTTTGATTGTATTTGGCTGTCCCTCTAGCATCTGTGTGTGATTCTGCACGAATGACAATAGATTCATATTTATTCATCAATTCTACAAGCTTGTCCAATTCAAAGGCGCCTTTTGCAGTGATATTAGATTTGTCAAAATCGAAGTATATAGGGTTTAAAATAACTTTGTTTGCAAGAATTATTTCATCAATTGGATCTAATAAAATCTCTCCGATTATTTCTTCCTCGCTGCTACCTTTAATATGGGTCGAACCACTTTCATATTGCTCCATTGAAGCCGTAAGGTACAGGTCTGTATCGCATTCGACAATATAATTGACTTCCCCTTTTCCTGAGGTTGTTTTGCTTCCAATGACATTACCTTCAGTATCGGTAACATTCACAGTAGCATTTGCCAAGACAAGCCCTGTTTCGCTGTCTTTGACTGTTACAGTAGCCATTACATCACAAATGGGCTGCAGCACTTTAACAACATATACATCATCACTGCCAGCACCACCTTCACGATTGGAAGAGACAAAACCTTCTCCAGTTGCATTGTTGATGCTAAAGGCAAAGTCATCGGCATTGCCATTTACAGGAATTCCAATGTTCCTTACAGGGCCTACCTTTCCATCGACGAGTTTTGCAAAAAATACATCCATACCCCCTAAACCTAAATGCCCGTCGGATGAGAAATATAGGATGTTATCAGCGCTTATATAAGGAAACATTTCTTGTCCTTCTGTATTTACTTTTTGTCCTAAATTGGTGGCTTTACCAATGGTACCGTCTCCATCAATTGGCGCCATATAAAGATCAAATTGGCCCATACCTCCAGCCATGTCTGAGGCAAAGAATAGCAGCTTTCCGTCTGGACTGACTGCTGGATTTTTAACAGAGTAATTTTTTGAGTTCAAAGAAAGCGGCTCACCTTCAGACCAACGGCCTAATTCTTGAGTGGATTTGTAGAGGTTTAAAACACTGAATTTGGTTCTTGACAAAGAATCTCTTTCAAATATATTATCGTAATAGCTTTCTCTCGAAAAATATAGGGTCTTTCCATCAGGTGAAAAAGAAACAAGACCTTCGTGGTATTTGGTGTTGATTGCTTCAAAGGCTACAGCTGTTTGAAATGAGCCATCTTTATTTTGACTGGCCATATAAACATCGAGAAATGGTTCTTGGTTCCAACCATAACTTTTCCTGCTTTCGTTTCTTGCGGACGCAATGTATAATTTCCCGTCTTGAAGGGTGCCTCCGAAGTCAGAATATTCAGTATTTAACCCGGCGTCCTGGACATTAAACTTTTGGCCTTTCTCAATAATCTTTGGTAAATAGTTTGGATTCTTTAAAAAGGCGATGGCTCTGTGGTCTGCAGGCCGCATGGCTGCAAATTTTGTCATTTGTGAATTGGAAGCCTCGTACTTGCCATTGGCCTTTAGCATTTGCGCATACTTGAAAATAGTTTCGGGCGCTTCCGAAGTTTCCAGCGCTTTAGCATACCATTTTTCGGCCTCAACAGACTTAAAGACATTGTAATAAGACTCGGCCAACTGTACATATACATAGGCATTTTTTTCGCCTTTAGAAATTAATTTTTCATATTCTTTTGCAGCGTCTACAAATTCCAGTTTTGAAAACAGTTTATCTGCTTTTTTCGTAGAATTTGATTGCGCGTTGGCAAATAAGCCAGTGATTAATATGATAATAAATATAGAAGTGTATTTTTTCATGATGTTATACTTAGCTTAAATTTAGAAATAACGTGGTGACCTTGAAACTTTGGATGAGAAATTCAAATCAAAATTGATGAAAACTTCATGCGATGCGTTTGTAACAATGTCTAAATCAGATTGTATGGTGTCGTAGGCGTAGCCAATGCGAATGTTGTCCATGACTTGAAAGTTAACCATCCCACTTAAGGAGTCATCCAGTCTGTACCCAATTCCTACTTCAACTATGTCGTACATAAAGAGGTTGGCATTTAGATCGTAACTTAGCGGTGCATCAAAAGCCTGCTTTAATAATGCGTGAGGTTTCAACTTAAAGTTTTCAGACAAATCAAACACATAGCCTGCGGCTGCAAATAAATGCTCTGACTCTGAACCTATTTTAGTGCCGTTGGCATCCAAATGTACCCCATTGAGAATGTTTGGAACAGAAACAGAAACATAATATTTATTTGGTTTGTAGAAATAAACCCCGGCTCCAATATTAGGCGTTGATTCATTACTATTCTGAGAAAAAAATGGATCTCCAGGGTCAACAGTGGTTGGACATTGTAAGCAAATATCGTGGAAAGTGAATCCACCTTTCACCCCAAAAGCCAAGCGTGTTTCCATCCCCACAGGAATGGTGTAGGAAACATCCACGTAAGCATTGGTTTCTTCAACTGGACCAATTTTGTCAGAAATCACAGATAAACCTAAAGCGATTTGCTTTCCTACAGGGGAGTGTATGTTAAAGGTAAATGTTTCAGGTCCTCCATCAAGCCCTACCCATTGACTGCGGTACAAAGCACCAACGGAAAGCCCTTCAGATATTCCGGCGTAAGCAGGGTTGATAACATTCATGTTATACATGTATTGGGTATACTGCGGATCCTGTTGCGCATAGTTTTGTTGGGCAATTAGTAGGATAAAAAATATTAAAATTAACTTTTTCATTGCTTTTAAATTAGTTGTAATGGTTAGTAGTTAAGATAAATCCAGCTGATGGTTGGTTCACGGTCTGAGGCATATTGAATGACATAAAAATAGGTGCCAACAGGTAACAGCCCATTAGAATTGATATTTCCGTCACTAGCATCTTGACCACACCATTGGTCAATATAATCATTTAACTCAAAAACTTTAGTTCCATACCTGTTGTATACCTCTGCTTTGATAATGTCTTCTTGAGCCTCGAGATGATCTAAAACCAAACAGTCGTTTAAACCATCACCATTAGGAGAAATACCTTGCGGTATATCTACACAATTTTCATTCATAAAAGGATTTATTGTTATGGTTGTTTGAGAGGAACAATTTGAGTCAATATCTGTCACATTTACCGTGACCGAATCATAACCATATGCTTCACCATGAGTAAAAGTTCCAGCGGTATCTCCTTCCGATACCAACACACCATTTATAGACCAATCATATACGTAAGTGTTATCCATATTTGGATCATTAGTGATATTGACGTATAAGTCAACCTCACCATCTGCACATTTAGAAAATGAGGTGCCATCTTCTAGTTCGGGAGAAGTTCCACGATTAATGGATATTACTGTATCGGAAGCGCATTCTGTTACAGTATTGTACGCTGTTACAATGTAATCACCAGTAAGAAGATCAAATTCACCATCACCCAAAGTTAAAATATTTCCACCATCAACTTCAGATACTTCTGACACATATACCACATCATTATAACTCCAAGAGTATACTATATCCTCAGGTATTTGCTGAGCATCGTCAACATAAACCTCTAATACTGCTTGTTCTTCACCATCACAAAGCGCAATTTGTTCTTCAATAGCGACGGGGACTGGATTTTGTGCTACTTCAATAATTACCGAATCAGTAACTGTTGCGGTTCCACCAGTACACAATTCGTAAGTTATTGCAGCAGTGTAGGTCGTGGTTGTTTCAGGTGAAACAGTTATGGTTTGTTCAGTACCTACCAAAGCAGTCCCATCATACCACTCAAACAAATAGTTGGGATTTCCAAGCGATGGGCTAAAGCGCCATGATTCGTTGGAGGCTTCCCAAGCTCCCATATTTCTATTAGTTGGTGTGTATGCGATTGTATCGTCCATATTTTGAATACCAACTACAGCCAGTCCATCATTCCATGTTGGACAGATCGGCTTGTCAATAATATTAACATCAATAACATTGGATGATTCATACAAAATTATTTGAGAGGTAGATGTAAGTTCGTTACAAGCACCACTAAAAAGGGGGACAGCGGTATAATTCACAACAAATTGTCTTTGAGGTGCAGAACCTAAAATCATAAAATTAATTTCACCACCTACTGATGGGTCTATATCATGTGCAACACCAAAAATATTCCCATCCGATAACGATGAATTTGAGGAATTGGGAAGGGTATCACCTGGGTCATAACTCCATCCATTATAACCATTTGCATTACTTAGATCAAAGGAAACAACGCCATTAGAACCAATTAATAATTGATTGTAGGTTCCGCCAAAGAAGCAGAATTCAAAACCAATGTCAATGACATCAGACCACTCATCATCTGTTTCAACACTTGTAGGGGTACCCCCAAGAAAAGATGGGAATTCACAATTATTAACGGAAGTGATTTCATAGGCTGAGGTGTCTTGTCCCAGTATATGATAGCTTGCTGTTAGTGTTGTTGTTGCATCATCATCGGAACAAAGACTACTGTCTTCACCAGCATATACAATGGAACATTCATTGGGAGGAGGTGGGCAAATAAACGTTAGGAGATCACTTTCCACAAAACAGCTGGCGTCGTTTGCATTAACTGCAGTGATAATAATTTCATCATTGGCTGCATAAGGACCAAAGTTTACAATACCAGTTGTTGTTACTGTTTGTGTTGCACCAAAATTATCTGCAAGTTCAATACTGGTGGCATCCCCCATATCGGAAATATTTGCATCTACATAGAACTCGTAATAGGGACTGCAAACTCCATTTATTGAGAAGTCGACAGTTTGAGTTACACATGTAGCACAAGAAACAGAGAAGTCCCATGGGCTAAAAGTTGTAGAGCTTTCACAACTGACAGATCCATCTGAATCCACTTCCATATACATTGACGTTGATGTTGATTGAAATTCAAGACCGGTCAAATCATGAATATCAGCATCATTGTTGTTGAATAAAACGGTTCCTGTATTGTCGGGTCCATCGTAAATGGTAATGTCATCAAAACCCGCTTCAATATTTCCAGAGTTGAAAATAATTCTTATGGGGAATGCAGTAGAAGAAGTAAACAACCATGCAGTGGTATCGTTGCTTGTATAGCAATAATTTAAATCCAAGATTTCTCCAGCATCACAATCAATAGTATAATTTGTTTGTACTGGTGTAGAAAAAACTGCAGGGCTAGTCCACGTACTAAAGTCTCCTTCGCCACAGTCTGCTCGCAAGTAAACTTCATAGTCTGTGCTCCAGTCCAAATCAGAGATTGTCAGTGGGTTTGTAGTTATTGGGGTGCCTGCTGTTGTTGGAATTCCTGTCCCTTGGGGCTGAAGCACATATTCCCATTGTGTTTCCCCATTATTTGCATTCCAACTCAAGCTTACACTCGTGCCAAGCGCATTCAATGTTGCGGTCAGATTTGTTGGAACCAAACAAGTTGGTGGAGGTCCGCAACTTATAAGAATTTCATATCCAGCTGATGTAACCGATCCGTCACTGTCAAAGACAAAAGTCAATGCACCTGAGGGGTCTGTTGAAGTAATTGGATCGGGTATTTCAGTACCACGAAATTCATCATCAACAGGGTCAAAGCTTGTGTCTGGGCCATTGTAAACTGTTATGCCGTCACAACAAGATTCTGTCGCAAAGCTTAAGAATGTAAATGTGACCACATCGCCAGGGTTATCTGGAAAAACAGTGGTGGTTATTAATTCATTATTTGAGTAGTCACCAGCTGCACCTCCAGAGTCGTATATAGTATCTCCACATGCAGGCCCGGTTGCAAAGTTTGCAGGCCCCGTCCATGCGCTAAAGTCCCCTGCGCCACAATCAGCCCGAATGAATACTTCGTAGGCAGTTCCCGAGCTCAACCCAGATAGAGTCAAAGGATTGTCAGTTGTTGGCGTTCCTGCAGTTGTAGGGGCGCCAGTGCCTTGGGGCTGGAGCACATATTCCCATACAGTTTCAGATTCACCTGCGGTCCAAGAAACAACAGCCGAATCTGAACCACTCAGTGCTGCAATTAAATCCGTTGGTGCTAAACAAGTTGGAGGAGGCCCACAGCTTGTTAAAATTTCATACCCAGGATATGTGACCGACCCGTCACTATCGAACACAAAGGTTAATGCTCCTGAGGGGTCTGTTGATGTTATAGGATCCGGTATTGTTGTTCCTGTAAAAACACCAATTTCAGTGAATGTATTGTCAGGCCCATCATATACAGTTAAAAAATCCCAATTGTTCTCAATATTAAAAGAATTGAAAGTAAAAGTTACAATATCTCCTGGGTTTTCAGGAAAAATTGTGGTGGTTATTAATTCATTATTTGAGTAGTCACCGGTTGAACCACCAGAGTCGTATATTATATCTCCACAAGCAGGGCTGGTTGTAAAGTTCACAGGGCTAGACCATGAACTTAAAACCGCTGTGCCGCAATCTGCACGCAAATAAACTTCGTAAGAAGTACCCGAGCTCAATCCGGTAATGGTCAAAGGATTTGAAGATGTTGGCGTTCCTGCAGTTGTTGGGACACCAGTTCCTGCAATTTGCACTACGATCTCATAACCAGCTGCTGCACCAGTATCAGTCCAACTTATTACCGCTTCAGTTCCTGAGCTTAAGGAGGCTTGAAGTCCTCCAGGCGCAGGACAACTTGGGCAAACAGCTGTGATGGTTCCAGAAATAATATCGGTAGTTGAATTTCCAGAACCCACAACGATCCCATCAGTATCAAGAATTTCATAGCTAACTTCACCAGCAAAACTACCTCCACCATTCCATACTGTAGTAACATCGGCGCCTTCAGAAACAGCAAAAGTCTCAGTGCCTTGGGAGCCATCAGCTAAGGTTACATTGTCTAGTGCTTCTACGCCGTCGACAAGAACATCAATAGAGTTTCCATTCCAACCATCTCCCCAAGAATCCAACAAATTCAAAGTGTAGCTACATGATATAACGGGGCAGACTGCAATACATTGTCCGCTAACAACATTTGCAGCGGAATTACCAGTAGCAGCAAGATTACCGTCATTGTCTAAAATTTCGTAGCTAATTTCACTTGCAAAACTACCTCCACCATTCCATATTGTTGTGACCTCAGCACCAGTGTTTACTTGAAATGTTACAAGCGCTTCTGATCCATCAGCTAAGGTAGCATCATCTAAAACAACAACGCCGTCAACCAGAACATCTATGGAATTTCCGTTCCATCCATCCCCAAAGGAGTCCATCATCTTTAGAGTGTAATCGCATTGGCTAAATGAGTAAACGGAGAAAAGTAGGCACAGGAGTGCAGTCGTAATATTTTTCATCTTTTAAATTGGTTAATTTATTATCTAAATTTAACAAAATACTAACAGCTTGTTTCCTGCTCTTAATACTAATTGATAAAATACCTTTATTTTCGATGAAATACACAAAGTGTCGCTATTATATTGTTTTAATACCAAAATTAATATGTATTAATATGTAATTTTGATTTAATATGTTAGAGAAAAAGGATTTAGATTTAGAAAAAGCAGTACTTGTGGGCATTATTACAAAAGCACAAAATGACGCCCAATCTAAAGAGTATTTGGATGAGTTGGAATTTCTAACTTACACGGCCGGGGGTGTGGTGGTCAAACGCTTTACTCAAAAAATGGAAATGCCAAATGCTAAAACGTTTATTGGCTCTGGAAAAATGCAACAACTGCAAGAATACGTCAAGGAATTCAATATAGGTACTGCCATTTTTGATGATGAACTTTCTGCAGCTCAAGAAAGAAACATCAGTAAAATTTTAAATTGTAAAGTCTTAGACCGTACCAATTTAATCCTTGACATTTTTGCACAGCGCGCTAAAACCAGCTATGCACGTACCCAAGTAGAGTTGGCACAATGTCAATACTTGCTACCACGTCTAAAAGGTATGTGGACCCACCTTGAACGTCAAAAAGGAGGGATTGGGATGAGAGGTCCAGGAGAAACTGAAATTGAAACTGACCGTCGAATTGTTAGAGAAAAAATAGCCTTGTTGAACTCTAAAATCAAAAAAATTGACAAACAAATGTCTGTTCAAAGAGGTAATAGGGGGGCTTTAGTAAGAGTCGCTTTGGTTGGATATACCAATGTTGGAAAGTCAACTTTGATGAATGTTATTAGTAAATCTGATGTCTTTGCCGAAAATAAGCTCTTCGCTACTTTAGACACTACTGTTCGAAAGGTTGTTGTCAAAAATTTACCATTTTTAATGAGCGATACGGTAGGCTTTATCAGAAAACTTCCCACACAACTGGTGGATTCTTTTAAAAGTACTTTAGATGAGGTTCGTGAGTCTGATTTGTTGTTGCATGTGGTCGATATATCTCACCCNAGTTTTGAAGANCACATANCCTCTGTCAATAAAATCTTAGAAGAAATTCAAGCACTTNATAAGCCAACACTCATGGTTTTTAATAAAATTGANGCCTACATTCCNAAGCCNTTNGNNGAAACGGATTTAATGNNTCCAAGAACNGAAGCCCATTACTCAATTGACGAATGGAAGGCGACATGGATGTCTAAAATTGGAGACCATTCGTTATTTGTTTCAGCACTTACCAAAGAAAATTTAGAAGAATTTAGAAAAAGGGTGTACGATGAAGTTCGTAAAATACACATCCAGCGCTTTCCTTATAATCATTTCTTATACCCAGATTATGAAGCGAATAGTTAATTCATTTATATCACTAAGCGCCACAAAGTCCTAAAAAACATAGTTGACACCAAGCCCAAATACTTGTCTAGTTTGCAGCCCTCTAAATTCATTGTCATCATAAATGGTCTGGTTGGTTAAATTTGCTGAAATAAATTTATTTATAGTCATGACCATGTTCATGGTGTAGTCTAAATTCACATTTTGAGCATCTTTTAGATAATTTGAATATAAGTTTAAAACGGCCGCAAATACATTACATTATAAGTAATAGCGCAATTATTATAATTACTTTAAAGGTTTCTTTTTTTCTTGTAAAGCGGTACAGAAGAACAAGCTTCGCCATATAATATAGACCGTGCAATAGGTTGGAGTTTTTCAACCAGCATTAAATATGCATTTTGAGGAACAGGTTTGTGAGAACATCCTTTGACAATTACAGGCTTATCTTTACAGAAATTCAAATCTATTTTTTCGATGATTGAACTGTAAAGCACTGTTTCTAAGGTTTCCAAGGATCCAAAAACAGTTTTTTTAGCAATCCCGTTAAGATGGGTTTGAATGAGCATATAAGCCCAACCCGGAACAATTGCATCTGTGCTGCAGTAAATGGCCACATATTGGTTTTTTAATTCTTGCCAATTGTACTTTTTGAGCGCCTCTCTAAAGGGCTTTTCCTTTAAAATTAGGCCCTCGAAAAGCCAGTCTTTAATATCTAACGCACTTCGTTTACCCACAGGATAGTAGTCTTCCAGATCCAGCGTAATTAGTTTGCTATTGGCAACACGATTTATAATTTCTTCAGTCATTTTAGAGCATTCCTAATTCGAGTTTAGCTTCATCACTCATTAAATCTTGTGACCAAGGGGGGTCAAATGTAATTTCAACTTCAGCATCTTTGACATCATCCAATGATTTGACTTTTTCCTCAACCTCTAAGGGCAGTGTTTCTGCCACCGGACAGTTCGGCGTGGTCAGGGTCATAAGAACTTTTACCTCGTATTCTTCATTTATAAAAACATCATAAATGAGTCCCAATTCGTAAATATCGACAGGTATTTCTGGATCAAATATGGTTTTTAAAACGCGGACTATTTTTTCACCTAGTGCATTGACGTCAATGTTTGATTCACTCATGATTGCTGCTGTGTTTGGTATGCTATGGCATACATTTTTATTTGTTTTATCATACTCACCAAGCCATTAGCTCTAGTGGGAGATAGGTGTTCTTTTAGGCCTATGGCATCAATAAATTCCGTATTAGCTTCCAAAATTTCCTTTGGCGACTGATGGGAAAATATACGAATTAAAATCGCGATAATTCCCTTGGTTATGATGGCCTCACTGTCTGCAGTAAATACAAGTTTTTTATCTTTTAAATACGCATGCAGCCACACCTTGCTTTGACAGCCCTTTATAATGTTTTCGTCTGTTTTGAGCTTCGAATCAATAAGCGGAAGTGATTTCCCTAATTCAATCATATATTCGTAGCGCTCCATCCAATCTTCAAACATGGAGAATTCTTCTACAATATCACGTTGTATGGCAGCTATACTCATGCTACAAAAATACGAATCATAATTAATTTAATGAGATTCAGCGCCACTTATATACAACAGATGTTCTACCAAAATTTTAATTTTTTCCGGCGGATTTCCGTGGTCAAAATGACAAGAGGCTATAAAATCTTTTTCTTTTATTTTTAGGGTTAATGCTCCGTGCAGCACACGATCGGTTTGACGTAAGTTAGAAGGGGCCTTTAAATCTGAAAAGTTCTTTAAATCGATGTCATTTAGAAGTTTAAGGCAGTATTCCCAATCTTTTTTAGCAGTACTTTTTTCAGAAATCTTTGTTTTTTGATAATTTAGATAACTTGTAATTTTTTCTTCTCCAATGTGAAACTCGTTGTAAAAGCCCCGGCTGTATTTTTTATATATAAAAACGTTGTTTTCAGCTTTGGGTTTTACCTTGCTAAGCCCCGCTTTAGTTGAAGCGCAATCTGTAGTTAATACAGTCAAACAAAAAACAGTCATGAAAATCTTCATAATGTGTGTAAAAAATTAACAAAGCATCGTTTTTGCTCTTTTTAGTGCAGATACCAATTGGTCAATTTCGGCTTTGGTATTGTAAAAAGCAAATGAGGCTCTAGCGGTTCCCGAAATACCATAAAAATCCATAATGGGTTGCGCGCAGTGTTGTCCTGTTCTTATGGCAATTCCAAGCTTGTCAACGATTGTACCCAAATCATAGGCGTGAACGCCTTTGATATTAAAAGAAATCACCGATGTTTTATTTTGAGCGGTTCCATAAATTTTTAGGCCTTCAATGGCCAGCAATTCCTTGGTCGCGTATGTCAGAAGATCATTTTCATAGGCTGCAATCTTATCAAAACCAATGGCATTCATATAGTCAATGGCGGCTCCAAAAGCAATGCCACCACAGACGTTTGGCGTACCAGCTTCAAATTTATGAGGTAAACCTGCATAGGATGTTTTTTCAAAAGTAACTTCAGAAATCATTTCACCACCGCCTTGGTAGGGCGGTAATTTATTTAGCCATTTCTCTTTGGCATACAACATGCCAATGCCAGTTGGGCCACACATTTTATGCGCGGAAGTGACATAAAAATCAACATCCAAGGCTTGAACATCCGATTTCATGTGGGGACAGGCTTGGGCGCCATCAATAAGCACAGCGGCACCCATATTGTGGGCTTGGTTTATAATTTTATCAATTGGATTTATGGTCCCCAATGCATTCGAAATATGGTTTACAAAAACGAGTTTTGGCTTTAATTTTAATAACATTTCATAAGAATGCATGTCGAGTTCGCCCTGCTTTGTCATGGGAATGACCTTCATTTTAGCCCCTGTTTTTTCACAGAGCATTTGCCAGGGTACAATATTACTGTGGTGTTCCATAGCAGACACTAAAATGACGTCTTCTTTTTGCAAGAATGCTTCGAAACCGTGAGCCACTATATTGATACTGTGTGTGGTTCCAGAGGTAAAAATAATTTCGTGTGAGTGTTTGGCATTGAAGTGTTTTTGAATGGTTTGCCGTGCGTCTTCGTATTTATCGGTCGCCTCTTGGCTGAGTTGATGCACTCCTCTGTGTATGTTGGCATTGTAAACGCTG
>NZDM01000040.1 GCA_002690085.1 Flavobacteriaceae bacterium | reverse complement strand
AGTCAACATAGAAAATGTTTTGGAACTGGATGCTTCAAGAAGAAATACACAAACCGAATTGGACAAGACCGCTTCAGCGCTCAATGCCTTGTCCAAAGATATTGGAATGCTCTTCAAATCCGGCCAAGTTGAAAAAGCCAATATACTAAAACAGAAAACCGCCGATTTAAAAGATAAAAAGGAAACGCTTACAGAGAAATTAAAAAGTACTTCAAAAGCCCTACAAAACTTATTGTATCAACTTCCCAACCTTCCACATGCGTCTGTTCCTTCAGGAAATTCTGAAGATGATAATGAAGAGGTCTTTCGTTCTGGTACATTGCCAAATTTACATTCGAATGCCCAACCGCATTGGGAATTGGCCAAAAAATACGACATTATTGATTTCGAATTGGGGAACAAAATAACAGGGGCTGGATTTCCTGTTTACAAGGGGAAAGGGGCCCGGCTTCAACGTGCGCTAATCAACTACTTTATAGATCAAAACACCGCTGCCGGTTACAGTGAAATTCAAGTTCCGCATCTTGTCAATGAAGCTTCGGGTTTGGGGACGGGACAACTCCCAGACAAAGAAGGGCAAATGTATTATGTAGCAGCCGACGATTTATACCTGATTCCTACGGGCGAGGTTCCTGCCACCAATATTTTTAGAGATGTCATTTTAAATGCCAATGAATTGCCAAAACAATTGACTACCTATACACCCTGTTTTCGAAGAGAGGCGGGAAGCTACGGTGCTCATGTACGCGGTTTGAATCGTTTGCATCAATTTGATAAAGTTGAAATTCTTCACGTAGAACACCCTTCAGAATCTTACAAGGCTTTGGATGCCATGGTTGCCCACGTCAAAACCATTTTGGAAGCCTTAAAGTTGCCCTACAGGGTTTTAAAGCTATGTTCTGGAGATTTAGGATTTACATCGGCGCTGACCTATGATTTTGAAGTATTTTCAACCGCCCAAGACCGTTGGCTAGAAGTATCTTCGGTTTCAAACTTTGAAACCTTTCAAGCCAACCGCTTAAAATTACGCTTTAAAAATAAGGATGGCAAATCAGAACTCGCGCATACGCTCAACGGAAGTGCTTTGGCACTGCCACGCGTCTTGGCTGGAATTCTTGAGAATTACCAAACAGAAACGGGCATTGAAATCCCTGAAGTTTTAATTCCTTATACCGACTTTGACCGTATCGATTGATACAAGAAATTCTTGCATGACAATTATTATATTTACCAAAAGCATTGCAATGAAATTGTGGATTTATATCTTTTTTGGATTGTTTTGCTTGAGCATTCAAGCCCAGACCGATTTGGATTTGGCGGAATCCTATTATGACAAAGGCCAATTTAGAAAAGCTTTGCATTTATATAAAAAACTGCAATCCACACAGCCCAACAATTCCAAGTATTCCTTTAAATTGATAAAAATTTTACAAGAATTAGAACAATTCAAATCGGCAGATTCCTTGATTATCAGTCAATTAAATCGCACAAAAAACCCTCAATTATTGGTAGAAATGGGGTATAATTACCAGCTTCAAAATCAGTTGGAAGCTGCACAGGATTATTACAGCCAAGCTTTAAATCGGGCGCGTGAAACCCCCGCTTACAGCTATTCTATTGCCCTTAAATTTGAAGAGTGCTCTTTGATAGACCAAGCCATAGAGGTCTATAAACTAGCTATCGAAAGTACTCAAAATAACAGTTATGAATACCGGTTGGCAGGGCTATACGCTATAAAGCAGGATCTTGAAAATATGTTTTTGAGTTATCTAAATTTCACCGCCTTTAACCCAAATTACAACAATCAAATCTTGCAACTTTTTAGCGATTACATTTCAGATGATGCTAGCAGTGAATACAACCGCCTATTAAAAAAAATAATTTTAAAAAAATTACAAACCAGCGTTAATATTTATTGGAATCAGATGCTCAGTTGGTTGTATGTTCAAGAAAAAGATTACAACAAAGCTTTATTGCAGGAAAAGGCCATTTTCCGCAGGGATCGAAATTCTTTGCAGGGCATCATTGAAGTGGCATTATTGGCCAAGGGCGCTAAATCCTATGAGGTAACTTCGGATGCCTTTACATTTATTATTGAGCAGTCCCAAGAGCCTAAACTTATTTTGGAAGCCAATCGTCAATTGTTGGTATTGGAAGTGATGCGCTTTGATGCCCCTGAATACAAGCGTATAGCTTCCGACTATAAGGCACTTTTAGAGCTTTATGGTGTCAATGACAATAGCATTGAACTTCAATTGTCATATGTTGAATTTTTAGCATTTCATTACAATAAAAAAGATACTGCCATTTCGTTTTTGAAACAAAACATTAAATCGAATATGTCAAAATTCGCATTGGCCAGACTCAAATTAAAGTTGGCAGATATATTGCTAACCCAAGAACAGTTCAATCGCGCCTTGGTTTTTTACACGCAAGTTCACAGTCAGATAAAGAACAGCACTCTAGCCCAAGAAGCCCGCTTTAAAGCGGCCAAAACAAGTTTTTACAAAGGCGATTTTGATTGGGCAGAATCTCAACTCAAGGTTCTGAAATCTTCCACCTCACAGCTTATTGCTAACGATGCTCTTGATTTGCAACTCTTGATTACAGACCATAAATTTGGAGACAGCCTTCAGACCCCTTTAAAATTATATGCCAAAGCCGATTTTCTAAACTTTCAAAATAAGCCAAAAGAATCCTTAAAAGTTTTAGACACATTAATTACGGTACACTCTACTAATCCCATTGTAGATCAGGCATTGATGTTACAAGCTCAAATTTTAGAATCAGAAGAAGACCATAAAGCTGCTGCAGAAAAGTACCATATCGTAATTCAAGATTTTTCACAAGAAATTTTGGCCGATGATGCTTATTTCGCTTTGGCAGAACTCTACAGAACTGTTCTAAATGATTCATCAAAGGCCCAATCATATTATGAAAAAATCATTTTTGAATACCAAGACAGCATACATGCTGTCGATTCTAAAAAACAATACCGACGTTTAAAAAGTCAATCTGAAAATACATTAAACACCAATTTATGATCATCTACAATGAGACCATCAACATTGACGATGCTATTCATCAAGAATGGCGGGAATGGATGCAAGAATACATCCCTCAGGTTTTGGCCACGGGCTTATTTTCCAAGTTGGTATTTTCCAAAGTTTTAATCACTGAGGAAATGGGTGGTACAACCTATTCTCTTCAATACTATGCTTATTCCAAAGCCTCCCTTGAAGCCTACCATGATCAGTATGCCCAAAAAATCCAGTCCGAAGGCATGAAACGCTTTGGGAACAAAATGCTTGCATTCCGAACTGAGCTTGAATTTATTGATGAGTTTAAAGTAAGCAACAATGGCTGTTAAACCAAAAAAACATCTCGGGCAACACTTTTTGAAAGAGGCTTCTGTCGCAAAAAAAATTGCGGATACTCTATCGCTGAAAGGTTATGATAAGGTCTTAGAGATTGGCCCAGGAATGGGGGTTTTAACTGCTTATCTCTTAGAAAAACCCGTTACCACCTATGCCATTGAAATCGATTCTGAATCCATTGACTATTTGCAGGAACATTTCCTTGAATTATCCAACCGTATTATTAAAGCCGATGTTTTAAAATATGATTTTTCCAACACTTTTGGTAAAGATCCTTTTGCCATCATTGGAAATTTCCCATATAATATTTCGACTCAAATTGTTTTTAAAATGCTTGAAAACAGGCATCAAATTCCAGAATTTTCAGGCATGTTTCAAAAGGAAGTTGCTCAGCGAATCTGTATCAATGAAGGGACAAAATCCTATGGAATTTTATCAGTTTTGGTTCAAGCCTTTTACAATGCAGAGTATTTATTTACAGTCCCTCCGACGGTTTTTAACCCACCTCCAAAAGTAGATTCAGGTGTACTGCGTCTGACGCGAAAAAATGATTTTAGCTTGCCTTGCTCAGAAAAACTCTTTTTTAAAGTGGTTAAAAGCGCCTTTCAACAACGGCGTAAAACCTTGCGAAATAGCTTAAAAACCTTCAATTTGTCGGATAATTTAAATGCAAATACTATCTTTGGCAAACGCCCTGAGCAGTTATCGGTAGCGGCTTTTATTGAACTCGCTTCGGCCATAGAAAACGATCAAAAAAAAGTGTAAGAGTGGAAACGCCTAAGGAACATATCCCATTTGAATTCTCAGCGGCTTTGTTGGAGACAGTTGAATCGGGCATCAAAAATAAAAATGATGCTGCCCTTCAAAAGCAACTCAATGCGTTGCACTATGCGGATATTGCCGAAATTCTAGACGAGCTTAATTTAGACCAAGCCACCTATATCATCAAACTTTTAGACAGTGAAACAACTTCCGATGTTTTATCCGAATTGGAAGAAGACGTCCGAGAAAAGGTTTTACAAAACTTATCTGTCAAAGAAATAGCGGAAGAGATTAAAGAGCTGGATACAGATGATGCTGTCGATTTGATTTCTGAGTTACCCCCGGAGCGAAAGCAAAAGGTAATTGCTCAGATAGACGATAAAGAACTGGTGGCAGACATCAACGAATTGTTAGAATACGATGAAAATTCTGCTGGCGGTTTGATGGCCAAGGAGTTGGTTAAAGTTTATGAAACATGGACTGTTGCCGGTTGCCTCAGAAAAATTAGAACCCAAGCCGAAAATGTCAAACGCGTGCATTCAATATACGTCGTGGACAAAGCAGATAAATTAATTGGCCGCCTTTCTTTAAAAGATCTTTTGATTGCCAAAAATGAAACCAAAATTAGTGCCATTTACATTCCAAAAGTAGATGCTGTTCATGTGAACGATGACGATGAAGATGTGGCCAGACTCATGGCAAAATACGACTTAGAAGCCGTTCCTGTCGTAGACGATAAAAAAACATTACTGGGCCGTATTACCATTGATGATATTGTGGATGTCATCATTGAAGAAGCTGAAAAAGATTACCAATTGGCAGCGGGTATTACGCAAGACGTCGATGCTGAGGACAGTATTTTTGCACTTACCAGAGCCCGATTACCCTGGTTATTTTTAGGCCTTATTGGTGGTGTTGGTGCTGCCATTATCATGGGGACATTTGACACCATTATTGAAGATTTTCCTCTTATTCTATTATTTACTCCGCTTATTGCAGCCATGGCTGGGAATGTGGGGGTGCAATCTAGCGCCATCATTGTTCAAGGATTGGCCAATGACGACATCAAAGGCAGCATCAATAGCCGTTTGATTAAAGAAATGCTTTTGGCTACGCTAAACGGCATTATATTGGCAGTGTTTTTATTCGGCTTTATGTGGTTCTGGCAACAAGACTTCCAAACGGCTTTGGCCGTCTCTGTGTCGCTAGTAGCAGTGATCATCGTAGCCGGGATTGTGGGGACATTTATTCCTTTATTTTTACACAAAAGAGGCATTGACCCTGCCATTGCCACAGGGCCTTTTATTACCACTTCCAACGATATTTTTGGGATTTTAATTTATTTCATCATCGCCAAGTTCATTCTAAATATTTGAGATGAACATTCTTCATGTAGATACCAACCATTCGTTGCTAATAGAACAACTAGAAGCCCTTGGGCACCACAATGTTGTTGATATTTCAAGTTCTAAAACTGAAATTGCTGCTGTAATTTCTGAATATGATGGCCTTGTCATCCGCAGTCGTTTTTCCATTGATAAAATATTTTTAGACCAAGCCAAAAATTTAAAATTTATTGCGCGGGTAGGGGCAGGTTTGGAAAATATTGATGTGGGGTATGCCCATCAAAAAAACATTTATTTAATTGCAGCACCTGAAGGCAATTCAAATGCCGTGGGCGAGCATACACTGGGAATGTTGTTGGCCTTGTTTAATAAACTGAACCAGGCCNACCAAGATGTCCGANGTGGTTTGTGGCNAAGNGAGGCNAACAGAGGTGTGGAACTGNANGGTAAAACCGTTGGAATTATTGGCTATGGCCATATGGGNAAAGCCTTTGCTAAAAAGCTCAAAGGCTTTGAAGTTGAGGTTTTATGNTATGATATCAANCCTAATGTTGGGGACGAAAATGCCACCCAAGTATCTTTGGAAACTCTTCAAAAGCGCGCAGAGGTTTTGAGTTTGCATANCCCCGAAACACCACTTACAAAACAAATGGTCAATCGCCAATTTATNGCCAAATTCACCAAGCCCTTTTGGCTTCTCAATACCGCACGCGGTAGCAGTGTAGTCACTAAAGATCTGCTATTTGCATTGGAGTCCGGGCAAATTTTAGGTGCTGGATTGGATGTGTTGGAGTATGAGAAAAGCTCGTTTGAGGCCTTGTTTATAAAGAGCAAAACCCCCGATACCTTTAAAAAGTTGATGCAGTCTGAAAAGGTTTTACTTTCACCGCATGTGGCGGGATGGAGCAAGGAAAGCCATAAAAAATTGGCCCAAACCATCTTGGATAAAATTAAGGCTATTTTTCATTAGAATACAGTTTTATTTTATAGTGTTGCTTCTTTTTTATGACCATATTTTCGTTCCAATTCTGCTTTGGATGTCAGGAGACTCATGTATTTGGGGGCTTGGTTACTATTTGAACGGTTTTTGGCGTAATTTGTTTTATTAAAACCGTTTTATTTTTTTCTATTTCGTCGATCGCTTCCGTGGTATGGTGTCGCAGGGTAAAAATATTCACTCCCTTGTCAACAGAAACTTTGTATTTGGCTTTTAGTTGAAGTAATAGTATCTCTAAATTATCAAAGTTATTTTCTACACAGACGGTAAAACTAATGGCCGAATTTTGAATCAAATGTACTTTCATCCTACAGCTGTGTAAGAGTTTGAAAATCTGACTGATATTTTCTTCAACGATATAAGAAAAATCTAACGATGAAATCGATATTAGGATTTGGTTTTCTCTTAAAATATAACAAGGAATATTTGGGGTTAGCTGTAATCCTTTTCCAACTTGAGTTCCTGCTTGTTCAGGCTTCAAAAAAGACTTTACAAACAAGGGAATTTCCTTACGCTGTAGTGGTTGTAATGTTTTAGGATGAATGACTGATGCTCCGTAATAGGAAAGTTCAATGGCCTCCTCATAGGACAAACTTCTTAACAGGGTTGCATTGTCAAAGTAACGAGGATCCGCATTTAAAATTCCTGGAACATCTTTCCACACACAAACGTTTTTAGCATTTGTGCAATAGGCAAAAATAGCAGCGCTGTAATCACTGCCCTCTCGCCCAAGTGTGGTTGTGAAATTATTCGCATCACTAGCGATAAAACCTTGTGTAACAATACAATTTTTAGAATTTACAGCCTTTTTAATTTTTGCTTGTGTACTGTTCCAGTCTATTTTTGCGTTCCGATAATTTCGATTAGTTTTGATGACTTCACGAGCGTCCAGCCAGTTATTTTTTACCGCTTTTTGGTTGAGATAGTAACTTATAATGGTTGTCGAAACCAATTCTCCATATCCGATGGTTTGATCGTAAACAAAATTATAGTCAGGTGATTTATTGCGCTTAAAAAAGGCAGTAAGTTCCTGAAATAATTTTGAAACTGTTTTAAAAACTACATGGGTTTCATTTTCAAATAATTCTAATAAAATAGCATTGTGGTATTTTTGAACTTCTTGAATACTGCTTTGTAATTTGTGTTTGGAGTGGTAATAATGGTCAATGACTTTCTCCAAGGCATTGGTCGTTTTTCCCATGGCAGAAACAACAACAATTGTTTCCGTTGTCCCTGTAATTTTAAGAACCTTTTCAAGATTTTTAACGCCTTGAGCATCTTTTACAGAAGCCCCTCCAAACTTTAAGATTTGCATGAATCCAATTTAAATAAATAATTCTTTATACCGCGTTCATCTAGGTGTACCACATCCCAATCGCGTTTTACATCCGCCCCTTTTGCTTTGTAAAAATCAATGGCATTGGCATTCCAATCAAGGACCTCCCAACACACCCGCTTAACTTCTAAATTTGCGGCATGTAGTACCACTTTATCCAGCAAGGCCGAACCAATTCCTCTCCCACGCATATTTTTTGAAACGATCAAGTCTTCTAGATGTAACACCCGTCCTTTCCAAGTAGAAAACCGGGTATAGGTAAGCGCAATACCTACAATTTTAGCGTCTATATCAGCAACAAAACATAAAAAATCCGGGGATTTACCAAATCCAGAGGCTTTTAAATCTTCCACAGTCACTTCCACTGCATCAGGTGCCTTTTCGTAAACAGCTAGTTCAACGATCAAATTTAGTATCTGTTTAAGATCAGTTTCTTTCGCTTCTCTTATGAGGAAATCCATGCTTTTTTATTTCCTCTCAAAGATACTTAAAACACTTTTATTTTTAGAGCATAATTTCACTGTAAATACCTTGTAGTTGTTTAAAAATAGCGATATTTGTGGTCCTACTTAATTAGAATGGATCAAATAAATCAAACCCTAGGAGAATATATCATCGAGAATCAAAGCTCCTTTAAATACAGTTCTGGAAAACTTTCCCGCCTTATCAATTCCTTACGTTTGGCTGCCAAAGTTGTTAACTACGAAGTTAATAAATCAGGTCTCATTTGAAGATTGTACCTTTGTATAAAGTTTTAAACCATGCATAAAGCCGGCTTTGTCAATATTATTGGAAATCCTAATGTGGGTAAATCAACCCTAATGAATGCATTTATTGGTGAAAAGCTATCCATTATCACTTCGAAGGCCCAAACCACACGCCACCGGATTTTGGGCATTGTCAACGGCGATGATTTTCAAATGGTTTTATCGGATACTCCAGGAATTATCAAGCCTGCTTATGAGTTGCAATCCTCTATGATGGATGCGGTTAATTCAGCTTTTAAAGATGCAGATCTTTTAATATACATGGTAGAAATTGGAGAAAAAGAACTAAAAGATGCTGCTTTTTTTAAAAAAATAATGGACACCAAAACGCCAGTTTTATTATTGCTCAATAAAATTGATCAGTCTGACCAAGAGACGCTGGAAACCCAAGCCGCGCTTTGGCAATCTAAGGTTCCGAATGCCGAATTTTATCCAATTTCAGCATTGACAGGCTTCAACGTTAAAAATGTATTCAGCCGTCTTGTAGAATTGTTGCCAGAGTCCCCGGCCTATTTCCCAAAAGACCAATTAACGGACAAGCCCGAACGGTTTTTTGTGAATGAAAAAATTAGGGAAAAAATACTAATGCATTACAAAAAGGAAATTCCATACGCCGTTGAGGTGGATACAGAAGAATTTTTTGAAGAAGAGAAAATCATACGAATGCGCTCCGTTATTATGGTCGAACGTGAAACGCAAAAAGGTATTCTCATAGGGCATAAAGGCAGTGCTTTGAAACGTGTTGGTGTTGAATCTCGAAAAGATTTAGAACAATTTTTTGGCAAACAAGTCCATTTAGAACTTTATGTCAAAGTCAATAAAAATTGGCGTTCTAATCAGCAACAACTCAGACGTTTTGGCTACCAAAAGTAGCGTACTCTATTTAAAAATGCAAATTCCTAACTCCCTGCCAGATATTTCCTACTTTTGCAACTCTTAAAAACAATTTATGGGAAACATCGTTGCTATTGTAGGACGCCCGAATGTCGGTAAATCCACATTTTTTAATCGTTTAATTCAAAGACGGGAAGCCATTGTTGATGCTGTAAGTGGGGTTACAAGAGACCGCCATTACGGAAAAAGTGATTGGAATGGGCGAGAGTTTTCAGTGATTGATACAGGTGGGTATGTTTTAGGGAGCGATGATATTTTTGAGGCTGAAATTGACAAACAGGTTGAATTGGCCATTGACGAAGCAGATGCCATTGTATTTATGGTGGATGTTGAAACAGGAGTCACCGGCATGGATGAAGATGTAGCTAAATTACTCCGCAAGGTAAAGAAACCTGTTTTTTTGGTGGTCAACAAAGTTGATAACGCCAAACGCGCACAAGATGCGGTTGAATTTTACAGTTTAGGTTTGGGAGATTATTTTACCATTGCCAGTATCAATGGTAGTGGAACAGGAGATTTGTTAGATGCCTTAGTGGAGGCGCTTCCCGATGCATCTGAATTTGAGGATTCAGAACTTCCCCGCTTTGCGGTTGTAGGACGGCCTAATGCAGGAAAATCATCTTTTATCAATGCCTTGATAGGCGAGGAGCGCTACATTGTAACAGACATTGCGGGAACGACTAGAGATGCTATTGATACTAAATATAATCGTTTTGGATTTGAATTTAACCTGGTAGATACAGCAGGGATTCGTCGCAAATCTAAAGTTAAAGATGATTTAGAATTTTATTCGGTCATGCGCAGTGTTCGTGCTATTGAAAACGCAGATGTTTGTATGTTGGTGGTTGATGCCCAGCGCGGATTCGATGGACAGGTGCAAAATATTTTTTGGTTGGCCCAACGTAACCATAAAGGTATCGTTATTTTGGTCAATAAATGGGATTTGATAGAAAAAGAAACCAAGACCACTAAAGATTTTGAAACCTACATTAAAAAACACATTGAACCGTTTACGGATGTCCCCATTGTGTTTATTTCTGCTTTGACAAAACAGCGTATTTTCAAAGCAATTGAAACCGCTGTTGGGGTTTATAAAAACCGCTCGAGACGCATCAAGACCAGTCAACTCAACGAAGATTTGTTGCCCATCATTCATAACACACCACCCCCAGCAATAAAAGGGAAGTATGTCAAAATCAAATACATCATGCAATTGCCTACTCCGCAACCCCAATTTGCGTTCTTCTGTAATCTGCCGCAGTATGTTAAAGAACCCTACAAGCGTTTTTTGGAAAATAAGTTGCGTTCGATGTATGATTTTTGTGGGGTACCATTGACCCTTT
>NZDM01000039.1 GCA_002690085.1 Flavobacteriaceae bacterium | reverse complement strand
TTATTCTGCGCCTAATATTAATGTGTTGTTCGTTTCTTTTTTTGAACTGATACTTATAATTTCAATAATTTCAAATTTCTTCTCCCAAAGAATTTTTTCATGTTTTTCTGTTGAAACACGTCCTTTAACTTCTGCAATTATTACATCCGTAGGAGTGGCTTTAAACTTTTTTGAAGCTTCATCTAAGGCTATGGCTTTGTCATTTAGATAAACACCATATATTTCGTTTGATGCTTGCAATACAGCCGCATCCTCAAAAAACATATAACTTCCTTTAAGCGTTGTTAGTTCTTCAGATGTATTTTTACATCCAAAGCTTAAGGTCAACAATGTCAATGCCAGTATTTTTTTCATTTAAATAGAGTTTATCCAACTGAGCCCTCGAGGCTAATTTCTAATAATTTTTGTGCCTCTACAGCAAATTCCATTGGTAATTTATTTAGGACATCCTTACTAAACCCATTTACAATAAGCGCAATGGCCTTTTCGGTTTCAATGCCTCTTTGATTACAGTAAAAAATTTGATCTTCACCAATTTTACTTGTAGTCGCTTCGTGTTCTATTTGTGCTGTTTTGTTTTTAACTTCAATGTACGGAAACGTATGTGCCCCACATTGATTACCCATAAGTAAACTGTCACATTGAGAAAAATTTCTAGCATTTTCCGCTCTGGAGCTCACATGAACAAGGCCTCTATAGCTGTTTTGAGATTTTCCAGCTGAAATCCCCTTGCTGATGATGGTAGATTTTGTGTTTTTTCCCAAGTGAATCATTTTGGTTCCAGTATCGGCTTGTTGGTAATTGTTTGTTACTGCAATCGAATAGAATTCGCCAACAGAATTGTCGCCTTTCAGAATACAAGACGGGTACTTCCAAGTAACTGCACTTCCCGTTTCAACTTGTGTCCATGAAATTTTTGCATTTTTCTCACACAGTCCACGCTTTGTTACAAAATTATAAACACCGCCTTTTCCTTCAGCGTTGCCAGGATACCAGTTTTGAACGGTTGAGTATTTGATTTCGGCATCCTCTAGTGCAATAAGTTCTACAACTGCTGCATGCAATTGATTTTCATCTCTGCTAGGCGCCGTACAACCTTCTAGATAACTTACATAGCTACCTTCATCAGCAATAACCAATGTCCTCTCAAATTGGCCTGTGCCAGCTTGATTGATTCTAAAATAGGTGGATAATTCCATAGGACATCGAACTCCCTTTGGGATATAGCAAAAGCTACCGTCACTGAAAACTGCACTGTTAAGTGCCGCATAATAATTGTCTGTTTTGGGAATTACTTTGCCAATGTATTTTTTTATTAACTCTGGGTGTTCTTTAATGGCTTCGGAAATACTCATAAAAATGATACCCTTTTCTAAAAGTGTTTCTCTAAATGTTGTGGCAACAGAAACAGAATCAACTACTACATCCATGGCGACTCCCGTTAGTTTTTTTTGTTCATCTAAGGAAATCCCAAGCTTTTCAAATGTTGCAAGAAGCTCTGGGTCTACCTCGTCCAAAGAATTGTACTTGGGTTTTCCACTAGGAGCAGAATAGTAAGAAATGGCTTGAAAATCGGGCTTTTCGTAGTTTACATTGGCCCAATCGGGCTCTTCCATTTTTTGCCAAACTCTAAAGGCATCCAAACGCCATTCTGTCATCCATTCCGGCTCGTTTTTCTTTTTAGAAATGGCACGAACTATAGATGCGTCAAGACCAACAGGAAACGTATCAGAGTCGATATCGGTATAAAAACCATATTCGTATTCCTTACTCTTTAGTTCTTCTCGTAAATCGTCTTCAGTATATTTACTCATCACAGTTTTTATTCAATTACAAGGAGAATGATTCTCCACATCCGCAAGTGCGATTGGCATTGGGGTTTTTAAATACAAAGCCTGTTCCGTTCAAGCCTCCAGAGTATTCTAAAGTAGTTCCTATTAGATACAAAAAACTTTTGGTGTCCACAATAATTTTGACGCCATTACTTTCAAACACTTTATCGTTTTCTTTTTGATCTTTATCAAATTTAAGATCGTATGACAAACCAGAGCAACCACCGCTTTTTACCCCCACACGGATGAAATCTGTATTTGGGTTAAAACCATCTTCTTTCATAAGGTTTTGTACTTTTTGTTTTGCCGTATCGCTTACGTTAATCATGATGACCTAAATTGAAACTAATAAATTGTCCACAAATATACAATATAACCTTAAATCACACCATTTCCTAACATTATATTAGTATATATAACCATTGGTTTTTACTATGGTTGTGAATATTCAGGGTTGTTTGTGAATTCAACATCAGAAAGTGACAATAAAAATGCTTTGAGGTCTGCTTTTTCATTCGGGGTCAGTTGCACACCACCATCAGCTACTTTTTTCATTAATGGATCTATCGTAGGAGAGTTATTTAGGCCTTCGCTGTAATGATTTATAACTGCTTCAAGGGTTTCAAATCTTCCGTCATGCATATAAGGGGCTGTAAACGCTAAATTTCGGAGAGAAGGCGATCTAAATTTACCATTATCATTCGGGTCACCAGTAAATAGCCCCAAACCAAGGTCTTGGGGATTGGTATCCAAACCGTTATTGTGGAACATATTATCTGTCCACAATGGATTGTTTTGACTGCCATGACAATGAAAACAGTCTCCGCGTTCCTCGTCCATAAAGATATTAAATCCTTCAAGTTCTTCGTTTGTTAATGAGCTTTCACCCAAGAGGTATTGATCAAATTTTGAATTGGCTGAAATTAGCGTGCGTTCAAATTGTGCAATGGCTTTACCAATTTTCAGCGAATCAATGGATGTTGTCCCAAAGGCTTGCTCAAAAAGCAATTGATATTCTGTATCTTCTTGTAGGACTTGAACCACATTTTGAAGTGTGTTATGCATTTCAATAGGGCTTGTGATGGGATCAAATGTTTGGCTTTCTAAACTCAACTCTCGCCCGTCCCAAAAAAACCGATCGTCGTAATTCCAAGCCAAATTAAAAAGGGGCATGGCATTTCGAACGCCTTCAATATCATCTATGCCCAAGCTGTATTGCCGCCCATCGGTAAACGCCAATGTAGGATTGTGACAATCAGCACAGGCTTGCGTATTGTTAGCGGATAGTCTTTTGTCAAAAAATAATTTCTTACCCAAAGCAATACCCTCTTCTGTTAGCGGATTGTTTGTTGGAATGACTGGGGGCAGAATACGGTCTTCAAAAACCGCTGGTATTTCCAAAGTTACTGGTGTGGGTACATAGCCATTGAAATCGCTTTTACCATCTTGAGAACAAGAAAAGTATAAAACAAAAATCAAGAGCTTATATTTTAGATGTTTATTCAAAAAAATTTAGGTGAAATACATTTTGACCATTTTCATACATCAAAATTTGAGCCGTGCTGTTTGGCATCAGCATTTGATTGTAAAGATTTAAATCCCATAAATAAGGTTCCTTAAACCACTGTGCTATGTCCATTGAAATTATAATTTCATTGTTTTCAGAAACAGTTAAGGGGCCTAAATTGACTTTAAAAAAAGTGTCTTGCGGAAAGCTTGGGTTGGGACCAGGGTTGTCTGCAGCGCGAATGGCATGAAAGTTATAACCAGCTTCATCTTCAATGTTGTTTATGAATTTCCCGTCCAATTGCATGTAATGGTAACCACCGCCTAGCATGGGCGGCACATTCCAAGAAGCAGAATTTAAATCTGGGTAGGCTCCATCTGTATTTGCGTTGTTTGTAAATCCAAAAATAAATGAAACATTAGCATATGTTCCAGTCTCAACAGATTGGTTGGAAGTAAGATTTAATGTGTTTTCATTTTCTAAATCTATTAAGTGGTAATTGTTTAAAGGGATGATTTCACCAGAGAGTTTTGTGATTGTAAGGTCCGAAATAAGGTATCTCAATCGCTCAATACTCAATTCATTTCCAAAGGCATTTACATATTGAATAGTACCAAAGTCATACGCTGTTACAACTGCATTGTTCCATTCATGTGTAAATCTTAAATTAACAACCGTATCGCTGTCAGATTCAGAACTACAGCTGCTGCACATAAAGGCAACAGCTAAAATCATACATTTTATTTTCATGGTTTTGTTTCAATTATTAAAAGGTCTGTAAAGCCTTTATTTTCTGGAATATTTAAGTCGGCGCTACCGGAGTTTCCAACAACAACAATCCTGCCATTCTCCAGCGCAACAACGTCCATTAACAAGTCTATATTACTTCCGCCAACAGAGGCTTGGGATTGTAAAACACCCTCACTGTCGATTTTAAAAAACCAAGCGTCATTTTGGCCTTTATTTTCGATGAGGTCAATGTCAGAGCTTCTAGAGTTCCCGGCAATAATATAGTCATTATTTTGTGTTTTATGGATGGCCTGAGCGCTATCAAAACTACTGCCTCCAAACGTTTTTTCCCAAAGCAATTCTCCATCGGGATTTATCTTGACAACCCAAACATCTGCGGCACCATTATTTAAGCTGATATCTGTGTCATGACTTCTAGTATTACCAACAATCAAAAAATTTCCATCGCTGGTCATTGTAATGTCTTTGGCTTCGTCAATTTCACTGCCTCCAAATGATTTTTCCCAAAGAAGAGTTCCAGCATTAGAGAGCTTTAAAACCCAAAAATCATAACTGCCTTTGTTGTTATTGATGTCTACATCGTCGCTGTCTGAAGATCCCACAATTATAAAATTTTCTGCTTGTGTTTCTACTGCTGCATAGGCTGTATCCGTGAAATTACCACCATAGTAGCGCCGCCATTGTAGTTCCCCCATTTGATCAAGCTTAATAACCCAATAATCTCCTCCGGCATGACGGGCTGCGTTGAGCCGATTCGTGCTCCCTTCGCCTTCTGAAGCGGTCACATCAAGAACTCCAGTGAGTAAAAACCCTTGATCTTGAGTTTGTAAGATTGAAAAACCATTATCTAGCCCAGAATAACCAAAGGATTTTTCCCATTCGATAATTCCAAAAGGATTTAGTTTTACCATCCAAAAGTCATTTGAACCGTCATTTTCAGACACATCGCCATCTTCACTTCTACTACTGCCTAAAATCGCATATCCTCCGTCGCTTGTATTGATGATTTCTTGTCCGCGATCGTCATCATTTCCGCCATAAATATGTTGCCACTGTTGTTGTCCTTCAGAATCAAATTTTAAGAGCCAAAAGTCATAGGAGGTATTAGTTTTGTTGGAAACATCGGCATCCATACTTTGGGTATAACCAAGAACCGCATAGCCACCATCCGGAGTACTGACAATAGATTGGGCACTTTCATTATGAGCACCACCCAAAGTGAGGGTCTTTCGAATTTCTATAGTTTGATTTATGTTGCTCTCAATGTTACTGTCACCTGAATCACAAGCCAAACTCAAAACAGTGAAAACAAAACAAACTTTTTTTATGTTTTGTTTTAAATCCATAAACTGAAGTATCAATTATTTTTTTTCACAACAAAGAGCCCTTTTTGAATGTCACTAATTACAATGTGCCCACTGCTGAAGAAAGGATATACATTCCAAACCCCGTCAAAAGCAGCATTGTCATTTTCTGGGTAAGTATCAAAATAGCCTATTTCAGCCATGGATTGATTTTCAATGTTGNTTATNTCTATTTCTCGAATTCCGGCCCTGTAGCTCGCCAAATAATAGCTGTCTCCAACAATATATCCATTGTGGTCTATNGANGTGTTAGTTCCAATGTATTCAAAACTCAGACTGGGATTGTCTAAATCATTTAAATCAAAGATGAGGGTGCGAGTGTTGNTGCCTATATTTTGTTCATCCAGTTCATCACCAACAATAAAATATTGCAAATCATCTGTAAACCANCCTTGATGTGTATANCCAATATTACTGTANTCAACTGANGAAATGGNNACNGGNTCTGATTTGTNAGTGACNTCAACAATNACCACCTGATCTTCATTACTTCCAATTAAAATTTCCTTCCCNNTGTAGTCTGAATCAGGNCCATTATAGNTCAANACTTGAGCATCGTGTGAATAGCCNCCTTCACCATANCCGCCTTCANAAATGGGGCTTNTTGGATTTTGAATGTTAATAAANAANGGTCCACCATTNTAAGGNGTTCCTCGAGNNCCCACNACATANGCATATCCAGAGTCTTCATTAATAACNATNTTGTGTGCTCTNCCAAATTCTGTAAAATGTGTATCNGCTTCAAACTCAATTGCTGTGNTTTCGAAATNTCTAAGNCGNGTTAAATCAAAAACTTGCATACCATGGNNANTAGCTTCAGANACAATAAAAGCGTGNTTTTGATACACTTTTATATCCCGCCAAGAACTGTTAACTGTAGCTGTGGGTAGCACACCTACNAGTANTAAGTTATCGGGATCACTCATATCNACAAAAGCTGTGTGAGAAGAANCACCTACCAAGGCATATTCTTTGCCGTTTTCAGGATCTGTCCATCCCCAAGAATCGTTNCCNGAAANATTACCAACGANAGGTCCGATGCTTAGCGCTTCCAAAGACAAATANCCTATNAGGTCAAACCCANCACATGGATAAATTCCAGCATAACCNTTTTCACAGGNCAGTGAGGTGAAATTTANAGCNTCACAANGGTCTCCGATACCATCATTATCGCTGTCTTCTTGATTTGGGTTGGCCAATNGTGGACAATTNTCATCGNAATCGTAAACACCATCNAAATCGGCATCTATAGCGCCAACTTGAATGAATTCAGAATCACAACNAACNAAGAGATTAGTGTTTGAAAATAAGANTANAANNAGNAAAATTTTTTTAGCNAANCTCATATTAATNAAATTAAGGAAATGTCAATTTACATTAAATTNTANAATTAAATCATAAAAATTCTATAATTGNTGTATTTTTACANCATGTTAGAAGATAAAAATCAANACAGAACAGNTATTTCAAATCTNGGTGAATTTGGACTTATTNATCATTTNACTTCAAATTTTAAAATTAAAAATTCAACCACCATTACAGGNATNGGAGATGATGCNGCTGTTTTAAATTTTAAAGANAAATCGGTTGTTGTNACCACTGACTTTTTAGTTGAAGGGGTGCATTTTGATTTGAGTTATATGCCNCTTAAACATTTGGGCTATAAAGCNGTNGTNGTCAACCTGTCTGATGTNTATGCCATGAANGCAATGGCTTCTCAAGTTACAGTTTCNATTGCNATTTCAAANAGATTTACACTTGAGGCGATGGAGGCNTTNTANGATGGNATCAACAAAGCAGCCAAGTTTTATGGAGTGGATGTTGTTGGAGGCGATACCACTTCTTCAATNAGTGGTTTAACCATTTCAGTGACAGCNATTGGTCATGTCANNGCTTCNGANGTTGTAAANCGNAATGGTGCTAAACCCAACGATNTNCTGGTGCTCACTGGNGATATCGGAGCTGCTTATTTAGGCCTTCAGGTTTTGGAACGTGAAAAAGAAGTTTTTAAGGTTGATCCTAATAACCAACCAGATTTANNNNATTATTCTTATATCATTGAGCGNCANCTAAAACCGGAAGCGCGAAANGATATTGTCAAGCTGCTNAAAGATTTAGACGTCAAGCCNACNGCTATGATTGATATAAGTGATGGGTTGTCATCCGAAGTTATTCACCTTTGNAAGCANAGTNTGGTTGGTTGTGATTTGTATGAAGAAAAAATTCCTTTAGACCCTCAAGTTATTTCAACTTGTGAGGAATTTAATTTAGACAGCACTACCATTGCCTTGA
>NZDM01000038.1 GCA_002690085.1 Flavobacteriaceae bacterium | reverse complement strand
GTAATTTTTACAAATGAAGACAGGGAAGCATAACTCTCATTAAATAAATCAAACATCTCATCAGCACGCTCAATCATGTCCTTAGTCTTACTAAAATTGAGTGCTCTAAGACCATAGCGCTTTTTAATGACAGATTCCAGACGGTTGTATTTTTTGATTTTTATATCACTAAAAGCATGACTGTGTTCTAGATATTCTTTTTCAATTTTAAAATTTAGATTTTCAAGATGTTTTTTATAGTAGCTATGGTTATACCAAGACACCATGGTTCCAATATGTTCAAAACCATATGTAAGGATTCCCACCTTGTCTAGGTTTGAGAAACCCACGGGGCCCTCCATATAGTCGAGTTTATGAGATTTTCCAATTTCCGAAACTTTATCAAGCAATGCTTTACTGACTTCAACATCATTTATAAAATCAAACCATCCAAAGCGCATTTTTTTGCTATTTTGCGCCTTGACTTCAATCCAGTTCACTATGGCCGCCACACGTCCAACCACTTCCCCATCTTTGTAGGCTAAAAATAATTTCAAATTTGCATTTTGAAGAATGGGGTTTTTAGAAGGATTAAAAACTGCCATTTCTTCTTTGATAATGGGGGGTACCCAATAGCGAGAATCTTTATACAGCTCAAATGGAAATTTCACAAATGCTTTAAGTTGACGCTTCGAACGAACCTCTTCAACAACAATCATATACTAAATTATTAGTCAAAATTTTTAACTTTCTTTTTCTTAGATTTTTTTCTGGAACGATTCATTCTTTTTCTTTTAGATTTTGCAGAGATATTGTCATTGTTTTTAATCGGATCGCTGTGACGATCTAATCTGTATGAAACGCCAAAATTGATAATTAAAATCGAAGGTGTATCCTTAAAGTTGAGGGTAACCGCAGAGTCAAATTGTAAATCTTTATTAAGAAGGTAGCCTGCGCCAAATCGCATTAAATTATCTGCGTAGAAATCGCTTTTAATCCCATGTTTTTCAGCAAAAACTACCCATTTGGGGTTGAATGAATGTGTCAATGTCAATATGTAATGAAAATCTTGTTGATCCGAACTAATGCGGTCCATCATAAGGTTGGTTACAAATACCCAGCCTCCATCAAAATTATTTTGGGTGATAAGGGCTGCTCTGTAACTCAAACCTTCCACACCATTTGCTGTGTAGGGGTTGTTTTTGGTATCAAAATTGACTCCAGCAGATACCGCAATAGCCGGAACAATGTCTCGCCATTTGAAGCCCTGATTAGCATGATAGCTGTAAACATTAACAGTCTCTTCTTTGTTTTTGTTGGGATCGTAGACCAGGTATTTGACGCCTAAATTTAGGTTTTTGAAGTTGGATCGGCTGTTTTCAACAGGAACGGTGAAATTATAGGTTCTTGAATCACTTTGATAGGTGCCTTGAATATTGACTTCTAATGCTTCTTTGAAAAACCCATAATGCGCTGCAAAATCAATTCCAAAGCCTTTTGAATCATAACTCGGATAAGGTTTTCTTTTTTCATTCATTAAGTAGGGGCCAATCTCAAATTGTAGAACATTGGTGCCTACCGAAAAAGCCGACTGTGAGGCCCCAGGACGATTTGAATTAATCACATCTGTATACTGTGCAAACAATAAGGGTCCAAGCAGTAAGGCACAGATTACAGAATTTAACTTAAGTCTTGTGTTCATGAAGTTCCTTTTTATCAAATCTACATATTTTTTACCTAACATTTAAGAATCAAATAAATCATTTTTTTGAATTTTAATTTTCCTAAAGGCATTATATTTCATTCTAAATAAGAATTGTATTTTTGAAAAAATAATCGTGTTAATGATTCAAACAGCATCCATCGTAGGCTTGGCAAAAACAATTTTAATTTTACTGTTAGCCTATTCAATTTTTAAATATGTAATGCGCCTTTTATCGCCTTGGATTATACGTTCTATGGCACGAAAAATGGCACAAAAATTCAATCAACCACCCCCAAATTATAACTCCCAAAATGAAGGGGATATAAGTATAGACAAAACTGAAATAAAACAACGCCCAAAGCAGGATGTTGGGGAGTATATAGATTACGAAGAACTGGACTAATTTAAAAACAATGAATCAATCGTATACAACTTATTTTAAACATCTATTGGTATTTTTTGGGTTTACCGTGCTCTCGCTGGCCTTTTTTAGTCCTGTTGTTCAAGGCAAGAAAATTTATCAAAGTGATATTGTTCAGTACACAGGGATGGCCAAACAGCAACTTGATTTTAAAAAGGATACTGGAAGAGAGACGTATTGGACCAACAGTGCATTTGGTGGTATGCCAACCTATCAACTCGGCGCAAAATATCCCTATAATTTCATCAAAAAATTAGACCTTTCATTGCGCTTTTTACCCCGCCCTGCAGATTATTTGTTTTTGTATTTGATGGGTTTTTACATCCTTTTGCTCTCGTTTAGAATCGATTTTCGAATNGCTGTTTTGGGTGCTTTGGCTTTTGGTTTCTCAACNTACTTAATCATTATTATTGGGGTTGGTCATAACGCCAAGGCGCATGCNATTGCCTATATGCCATTNGTGCTTTCAGNGATTCTTCTAACATTTCAAAAACGCTATAGACTTGGATTTGTTTTGACAACAATCTCTGTAGCGCTCGAATTGGTTGCAAACCACTTTCAAATGACATACTATTTGTTGTTTGTAATTTTATTTATAGGCATGGCTTACGCAGCTAAATCCTTTAGAAATAAAGAAATTCCAAGCTTTATTAAAGCCGCTTTAATTTTAATTGCCGCTGCTGGTTTCGCTGTTGGAATGAATGCTACAAATTTATTGGCAACAAGTGAATATGCCAAGCATAGCACCCGCAGTCAAAGCGAATTGACTGTTTTCGCAGATGGCGGTCAGAGACCTAAAACCTCAGGCTTGGATAAAGATTACATCACCCAATATAGTTATGGTATTTTTGAGAGTTTGAATTTGTTTATCCCAAGACTCATGGGCGGGGGAAATTCTGAAGAACTTGGAAAGGATTCCCATACTTACAAAGCTTATAAGGATTTGGGGGCTACATCCATTCAGGCGCTCAACGAAGCTAAAAGAGCCCCTATGTATTGGGGGGAACAACCTATTGTAGAAGCACCAGCTTATTTGGGTGCCACCTTAATTTTCTTGTGTTTTTTAGGACTTTTATTATACAAAGGCTTTCATAAATGGTGGTTGCTATTGACTATGTTTTTAGCACTTTTACTTTCTTATGGTAAGCACTTACCGTGGCTTACAAACATCTTCATTGATTATATTCCACTCTACAATAAATTTAGAGCGGTGAGCTCTATTCAAGTTATCATAGAACTTTGTATTCCCATTTTAGCGGTTTTTGGATTGACACAATTGTTTAAACCTAAGACTTCCGAAACAAATTCTTTAAAGGCGCTAAAAACAGCAGTTTTGACACTATCGGGGATTTGCTTGATATTTATCCTTTTTAAAAATAGCTTACTTGATTTTGTAGGACTTAGAGATGGCCAGTATGCAAGCTTTTACGGTCAAGATTTTGTTGAGGCCTTAAGAAAAGATCGCAGTGCATTGTTATCCGCTGATGCTTTAAGATCTCTGCTGTTTATTTTATTTATGGCAGCTGTAATTTGGGGTTATCTAAAACAGAAGATAAATCAAAACACCACAGTTGTTGTTTTAGGCCTTATGATTCTATTTGATTTGGTTGGTGTCGACCGTCGTTATGTGAATAACGGTAATTTTACATCTGCAATTAAAGTTGATAAACCTTATCAAGCCAATGAAATTGACAAGCTTATTTTAAGAGATTCCACTGTTTTTAGAGTTTATGACACATCGGATGGCAGTACAAAAGCATCCTATTTTCACAACTCCATCAGTGGTTACCACGCTGCTAAAATGCGCCGTTTTAATGAGCTTATAGAATTTCATATTGACAAAGGAAATCCAGAGGTCTTCAATATGCTCAATACAAAATATATTATTTACTCAAATGAAGAAGGTCAATTGCAATATGTTGAAAATGACCAAATTAATGGCAATGCTTGGTTTGTTGAAACTCTAAAATCGGTTCCTGATGCCGACGCTGAAATTAACGCGCTTTCTGATTTTAACTCCAAGTCAACGGCCATTATCAATGTAAATTCACACCCAGATACAATATTTAAACGGGATTCCACAGCAAGCATTCAACTCACACGTTATGCGCCAAATAAATTAATTTATAAATCAAATAACACGAATGATGGCTTTGCTGTTTTTTCTGAAAACTATTACAAAGATGGATGGCATGTTCAAATAGACAATGAAGATGTTCCGCATTACAATGTGAATTATGTACTCAGAGGGCTTAAAATCCCAAAAGGTGAACACACCATCGTTTTTGAGTTTAAGCCGCAAGTGGTGCAATCTGGCGCCCAAATTTCACTCATAAGTTCAATTTTATTTCTGATCTTATCTTTGGGGGCTTTCAGTTTTGTTTTTAGCAAAAAAAATAAATGAAAAAGGTATTAATTATTACATATTATTGGCCACCCGCAGGAGGTCCTGGCGTACAGCGCTGGCTTAAATTTGTAAAGTACCTTCCTGAATTTGATATAGAACCCATTGTTTATTGTCCTGAAAACCCGTCCTATCCAACATTAGATTCAACACTTTCTGATGATTTATTGGATAAAATTACAATTTTGAAACATCCTATTCGAGAACCCCTATGTTTTTTAAAGTTATTTTTCAAAACCAAAACCAAAGCTTATGCTAAAGGGCTTATTCCAACAGCATCAAAACAAGGCATTTTAGACCGTTTTTTGATTTTTATTCGCGGTAATTTTTTTATTCCCGACGCACGAATTTCTTGGGTCAAGCCATCGGTTGATTTTTTATCGGATTATATTTCAAAACATAAGATAGATACCATCATTACTACAGGACCGCCACACAGTGTTCACTTGATTGGGATGCGGTTGAAGGCAAAACAACTTTTAAAGTGGTTTAGTGACTTTAGAGATCCTTGGGTTGATATCAACTACCACCATCAGTTGAAGCTCACCAAACATGCCCAAAAACAACATTTGATGTTAGAAAAAAGGGTGCTGAGTAAGGCCGACCATATTATTGTAACATCTTTGCAAACAAAGTTGTTGTTTTCAAATAAGACGAAACAGCCTATTTCAGTCGTTACCAATGGCTTTGATGATGCTAGTACAAGCAAAGTAAAAATGGACCTAAATTTTACTTTGACTCATATTGGGTTTCTTTCATCTCAAAGAAATCCAGCCATATTGTGGGATGTTTTATCTGAGTTAATTCAAGAATTAACAGATTTTAAAGAAAAATTTAGGTTGGTGCTTGTTGGAACTGTTAGTGCAGATGTTATAAATGCAATAAATGCATCGGGGTTAGAGTCCTATCTTGACATCATTGAAACGGTATCCCATTTTGATGCTGCTAAGTATCAAAGAAAATCTCAAGTGCTTTTACTTCTAGAAGGGAATACCAAAGCAGCCACCTATATTATTCCAGGGAAATTATTTGAGTATGTCAACGCCCAACGCCCAATTATCGCTATTGGACCCCAACCTTCAGATATTACATCTATCTTAAAAGAAACCAATACGGGTAATTACTTTAAGCATTCTGAAAGAGAGGCTCTGAAATTACACATTACAAAATTATTCATGGCTTATGAAAACAAAACGCTTTGTGTTAATTCCAAAGGAATTGATCGCTACTCACGCCGCAGCTGTACCCAAAAATTGGCTGAAATCTTAAGGCAATGAATCCATTATTTACTTAAGATAGCATCCAAATATTTTGCTGTCAATGAAGTTTTCGAATCAACAATCATTTCTGGTGTTCCTTGTACCATTACAGTGCCTCCATTTTTACCTCCTTCTGGGCCTAAGTCAATGATGTAATCGGCAGATTTAATGAGTTCTAAATTGTGTTCTATAACAATGATGGAATGTCCTTGATCAATAAGGGCATTAAATGATTTTAGTAATTTTTTTATGTCGTGAAAATGCAGTCCTGTTGAAGGTTCATCAAAAATAAACAAGCCCAATTCGCTGCTGCTTCCTTTACCTAAAAATGAGGCCAGTTTGATACGTTGTGCTTCTCCTCCAGAAAGTGTAGATGAACTTTGGCCAAGTGTTATATAGCCCAAGCCTACATCTTGGAGGGGTTGTAGTTTTTTCTTGATTTTATGGCAATCGTGTATTTCAAAGAAATCAACCGCTTGATCAATAGTCATTTTGAGAATATCGTCAATATTGCAACCTTTAAATTTAATATCTAGAATATCATTTTTAAAGCGTTTGCCCTTACAGCTTTCGCATTTCAATTTTACATCTGCCATAAATTGCATTTCAATGGTCACAACGCCTTCACCTTTGCAGGTGGGGCAGCGGCCTCCATCAACATTGAATGAGAAATGCTTTGGTTGGTAATGTCTAACAACGCTTAATTTTTGTTTTGAGAAGAGGGATCGAATATCGTCATAGGCCTTGATGTAGGTCACTGGATTGGATCTTGAGGAGCGACCAATGGGGTTTTGGTCTACAAATTCAATGAATTTTATATTTTTATAATTACCTGAAATTTCTGAAAATTCTGCGGGCTTTTGACCGTAGCCAATCAATTTTTTTTGCAGTGCTGGATACAATATATTTTTGACCAGTGTGCTTTTTCCACTGCCTGAAACACCAGTCACCACAGTCAGCATATTCAGCGGAAATTCGACGCTGATATTTTTGAGATTATTTGCACGAGCCCCTTCAATCTTTACAGCGTATTTTGAAGTTCTCCGCTGTTTAGGGATGTCTATTGTCATGGAGCCATTTAGGTACTGTGCGGTTAATGTCTTCAGCTTTAAAAGAGATTTAAAATCACCTTCAGCAACTACTTCTCCGCCATGGCTTCCTGCTTCAGGGCCAATATCAATGATGTAATCTGCAGCTTCCATGATGGCTTCATCGTGCTCTACTACAATGACGGTGTTGCCTAAGTCGCGTAAATTTTTTAGAACCGAAACCAGAAGTTCCGTATCTTTTGAATGCAACCCAATACTGGGCTCGTCCAATATGTACATGGAACCTACCAAGCTACTGCCCAATGAAGTCGCTAAGTTGATGCGTTGGCTCTCACCTC
>NZDM01000037.1 GCA_002690085.1 Flavobacteriaceae bacterium | reverse complement strand
TAGCAGTCAAAAACTTCAGTATTTTACACCCCTAGTTGGAGTTGAATACAATAATTTCATGTTTGCATACACCTATTCTTACCAATCCAATTCTATTGTGTTGGATAATGGTGGGTACCACCAGTTGACACTTGGATTTAATTTTGGATGCCGCAAGGAAAAGTACGATTGTGAGTGTCCTAGCGTGAATTAAAAAACAGCTAATAAAGTTTGTGAATTATAGACTGATCCCAATCCATTAGGTTAGCCATTACTTCTCTAGATCCATTTGTGTAAAAGACATGTTCCGCCTTTGTTTCATTTTCATTCAGAAGTTTGGATTTCTCAAGAACTATTTTTGTTTGCCGAGCTATTGCTTTACAAGAATCAATGACATTTACATTTTTCGGAAGTAATTGCTTTAAAATAGGCGTTAAAAAGTGGTAATGTGTACAACCTAAAACTAAACAATCGATGTTGTTGTTTAACATTGGTGTTAAATATTTCTCAAGTAATTTTTTCATTTCATTAGAATGTAACTGCCCTGATTCAATGAGCTCTACAATTCCCTTACCTTCCTGTTCTATCACCGTTTTATCCCGACTGTACCGTTTAGAAGTTTCATGAAAAAGAGCACTACTTAATGTTCCTTTGGTTGCTAAAATTCCAATCGAATCTGTAGCCGATGACAGTGCTGCAGGTTTGATGGCAGGCTCTATCCCAATAAAAGGAATTTTATAACGCTTCCTTAAATATGAGATCGCATTGGTAGTGGCTGTATTGCAGGCAACGACAATAATTTTAGCGCCTTTACCTATTAGAGTTTCTGTGTTAACAATAGACCTTTTTAAAATGACATCAGCTCCTTTAGACCCGTATGGTGCATATTTGGCATCTGAAATGTAAAGGGTTGATTCATATGGCATTAATGCATTGATTTCTTTCCAAATAGAAAGACCTCCAGCACCAGAATCGAAAATACCAATAGGTTTTGATCTCATATTTATACAAAAATATAAAAGCTACTCACATGGAGTAGCTTTTATAAAAATAATTTATTTGGTTGAGACTAAAAGCCCAATTCAGCTTTCACATCTGCCAGGAGATCTTTTCCATTGGCCATGATTACGCCTTGTCCTTGAGATGAATCTAAGACGTAATTAAACCCTTGATCATTCCCTACTTTTAAAATCGCAGCTTTTGCTTTTTCTGTGATAGGCTTTAAAAGCTCAATCTCTTTTTTCTGTAAATCTTGCTGCGCTTGCCCTTGGTATTGTCGAATGCTTTGTTCCATACTTTGAACTTCTTGCAATCGCTTTCCGTTTTCTTCATCCGTTTTGGTAGAAGACTCGGCATCGTATTGTTTTATTTTATTTTGAAGCTCAGTTGCCATCGCTTGAATGTCAGTTTCATAAGTCTTCGCTAATTTTTCAAGTTCAGACTTAGCATTCATCATCTCTGGCATAGATTCAACCAATTCTTGGGTATTGATATGAGCAACCTTTGATTGTGCCTGTGTATAAAAGCTACCAACAATAAAAAGTGTTGCTGCGAATACGTTTCTTAAATTTTTCATTTTATAATTGTAATTAAAAGTTATTTTCTGTTGTTTTTAATACTATCGCGTTTACGTTTTAACGCTTCTAATTTTTCTTTTCGCTCGGCTAAAATACGTTTTTTCTTTTCTTCCAATGCCTTTTTTCGCGCTTCTCTATCACTAATAGGTTTTGTTTTTTCTTTCTTTGATGTTTCTTCATCGTTTTTTACCTCAGCTTCCCCTTGATTTTTCTCAGGTTTACTCTCTTTATCTTCGTTTGGCAGAGATTCAGCAGTTTTTTCCAAACGGGATTTTTCTCTTTCCGCTTCTATTTTCAATTTTTTCGCTTCCAGTTCTTTTTTTCTAGCATCTCTGTTACTTAAAGTTGTCTTTTGCTCTTTTGTGTCTAGCACCTCAGGGTTACTTTCTTGGCGGACTTTAGTAGGAGAAGATTTTTTTGTTTTTTCTGCTCGTGCTTTTTCTCGTGCTTCTTTTACCCGTCTTTTTTTGTCTTCGACCTCTTTCTTTCTAGCAGCTCTTTTGGCTTCTAAATCAGCTTTGCGTTTGGCGAGCGCTTCAGCACGTGTGGCATTTCGGTCATCAATTAATTTTTGACGTTCATCGCGATCGTTATCGACTTCTACGATGGACTCTTCCTCTTCAGCAACCTTTCGCTCTTTTTTGTTTTTTAGTTGTTCGCGCTTTGACGTCCTATTGATGGTTCGTAAAACTTGTTCAGAAATATCATAACGATCAGCGGAGTAAAGCATAACAATATCTGCGGATTTGTCTAAGATGAAATCATATTTTTTGTCGGCCGCGATTTCTTGAACGGCCGTAAATATTTGGTCTTGTACAGGTTGGGCGAGTTGTTTCCTCTGAATCATTAAATCTCCTTTTGGCCCAAATCTTTTTTGTTGATAATCTAAAATTTCACTTTCAATGATTTGAAGTTCTTCTTCACGTTCTTTGATAAGTTCATCGGTCAGTAATACGCGCTCATTGTCTAACTGTTTTTTTTGCGTTTCCAATTTTGCTAACTGCTGATCTATTTGTGTTTTCCACTGCTGTACTTTGGCTTCCAATTGGGCTTGAGCGCCTTGGTAATCATCTACATTTTCTAGAATGTATTCCGTGTCAATGTATCCGATTCTAACCCCACGTTGTCCATGACATAAGGAGACAAAAAAGAGCAATACAAAAATTCCAGGAAGCGTGGCTTTATAGAACTTCGATATGGCGATTAAAATAAGATTCATTTTCAGACGCATTAGATTTAAAAAAAATGAGTTTTCAAAATAACGAAATAAATTTTAAAATCGTATAAATTCATAGCCTCAAGTTAATTTTGCATTTCAAAGATTAAAATTGTTGCCCTAAAACGAAGTGGGTTTGCCATCCACTTTTTCCGACTTGACCTGGAATTGGATCAAATCCGTGTCCAAAGTCTATTCCCAAAAGCCCAAATGCAGGCATAAATAATCGAATCCCTATACCAGCAGACCTTTTAATGGAAAATGGATTAAAGTCTCTAAAGTTATTGTAAGAAGATCCTCCCTCCAAGAAAGCCATCGCAAAGATTTTAGTTTGTCCTTTCAGTGTTATGGGGTGTCTCAATTCCAATGAAAATTTATTGTAAATACTTCCCCCATCGTTATCTGAAAGCGATTGATTGGGGTATCCACGCAGTGGAATGGCCTCACGTCCATCTAAACGACTGAATTGTTGCATGCCGTCACCTCCCACAAAGAACCGTTCAAATGGGATAACGCCACGGTCGTTATTGTAAGCACCTAAAAACCCAAATTCGAATTTAGGTCTTAGCACCAAGTTGCCTTTAATTTTTGCATACCAGTCTCCAGAAAATTTAATTTTATAAAACTCTAGCCACTTGTAACGCTCTTGGTCAATTTCAACGATTCTTTCGCTGGCTTCGTTTCTTTCAATAATATCATTGTCATCTGTGCTTGTACTAAGCTCTTGAATGCGTTGGGATTTTTGTTCACGCTCCTCCCTTAGCGCGGCATAATCCACACCATTGACGGCAGAGTAGGGAAATGTCGCCTTTGCAGAAAGACTAAAGTTTGAGCCGCCAACAGGATAAATAGGGTCATTAAAAGTATTATTCCTGCTCAATCCAATGGTATAAGCTAAGTTGTTTGAACTCCCATTTCCAAAGGAGAAAAGCCCGGTGTTGTAATTGTTTAAATCATAATATTGGAACTGAAAACTTTGTGAAAGCACAAAATAATCATCAGGGACATTTAATTTTTTTGCAATTCCAACTGTGATCCCTGTAATGTTAAAACTTCGGTCTTTGTCTGCAGACCGCGTTGCTCTATTGTATAAGTATTGTTTGGTTTGGGAAATAGAAGTAGAAAATTGTACAGGTTTCTCACCGCCCAACCAGGGTTCAGAGAACGAAAGACTGTAACTGGAAAAGAAGCGACTGGTTTGAAGTCTTAGAGATAAACTTTGTCCATCACCTCTTGGTACAGGCTTCCATGCCTCCTTATTAAAAAGGTTCTTAATTGAAAAATTAACAAAAGAAGCACCAACCGTTCCAATGAAGCCCCCGCCACCATAACCACCTTGCAATTGAAATTGTCCTGTTCCTTTTTCGACCACGACGTATTCCACGTCTAAGGTTCCGTCGTTAGCGTTTACATTTTTTAAATCCGGGGAAATTTCTTGAGCATCAAAATAGCCAAGCTGTCCAAGCTCCCTGATGGTTCTAACGACATTGCTTTTGCTATAAAGCTGACCAGGGCGCGTTCTCAGCTCTCTATAAACAACATGGTCGTTAGTTGCGTCATTACCTTTAACCGAAACATTGTTGAAATAGGCGGGCTTGCCTTCAGTAACGCGAATCTCCATATCAATCACATTGCCATCTGCACTTATCTCAACCGGAGTAATGGTAGAAAACAAGTAACCGTTGTTTTGGTATAAATTTGTGAGATCAAAAGCATCTGGGTCGGAGTTGTCTGCAATTCGCTTTTCAAGCTCTACCCCATTATAAGTATCTCCCTTTTTAATTTTAAGAACTTGATTTAACTGTTGATCGGAGTAAATCGTATTGCCTAAAAAATTGATCGTTCCATAGGTATATTTTTCACCTTCTTCAACATTGACTTTTAGGCTTATGTCCCCATTTTTATCTATGTTAAGGGAATCTGAGATAATTCGCGCATCGCGGTACCCCTTTTCTTTTAATTTATTTACTACATTGGCGAGGTCTTCTCTATAGTCAGCCTCAATATATTTGGAGCGTTTGTATAAACGTATTGGATTTTTCTTTTTCGTTTTTTTCATGGCTTTTAGCAACCGCCTATTACTAACTTTGTCATTGCCATGAAATTCAATCTTATTGATTTTAACCTTGTCTCCGCGGTCTATACGAATAGTCATATTGACTCGTGATTTTTTTACAGAATCAATGACCGTTGTTGTGGTGATGATTGTTTTTGCTTTTAAAAATCCATCTTTTCTATATTTACTTTCAAGATAGTTTTTGGTCGTAGTGATTAGGTTTTCAGTAACTTTCACACCAGGGTTGAGTTTGTTTTCTTCAATAATTCCACTAATTTTACCTTTTTTAACCCCTGTAATTTTAACATCTTTGAGCTCTGGCAAATCATCTAACTTAATTTGAAGGGATATCTCATCCCCTTCAATTTTAGAAATAAAAACGTCAATGTTGTTGAATAAATTAGAATCCCACAGTTTTTTTATGGCGTTGCTAATCTTAACACCACCAGGGATTGTTACAATATCTCCTTTTTTTAAACCAGAATAGGTGATAATCGTTTCTGCGCTGTATACCGTTTGTCCTTCAATCGAAATATCGGTTAAGTTGTAATCTTTCCGTTTGGTGTCGTCTAAAATTTGTCCATACAATGTACTGCTTAGGAGTAAAAAGCAGGCTGTATTGATGATAAGGCGGAGGGTGTTTTTAATTAAGTTGTTCACTTGTTTTTCCAAATCTTCGTTCTCTTTTTTGGTAATTTTCGATTGCTTCATACAAATGTTGGTCTGTAAAATCTGGCCAAAAAACGTCTGTAAAATACAATTCGGCGTAAGCAATTTGCCATAAAAGAAAATTACTTATTCGCTGTTCACCACTTGTTCGAATCAATAAATCAACATCCGGTAAATTCCGGATGTAAAGATGCTGATTTATTACCGTTTCATCAATTTTTTCAATAGAAATTATATTTTTTTTAATTTTCTCTCCAATTTCTTTCATGCAATTTGTTAATTCATTTCTCGAGCCATAGTTTAAAGCTAAGTTAAGCGTCATTCCAGAATTAGATTTGGTAGCCTCCATAACATGCCTTAATTCGTTGGACACTTTTGAAGGCATTGAAGCCACATCGCCCAAGGCGTTGAGCTTAATGTTGTTTTTCTGAAGTGTTTCAATTTCATTTTTCAATGAGGAAATTAAAAGGCGCATCAGCGTTTTAACTTCAAGCTTTGGGCGATTCCAGTTTTCTGTTGAAAATGCATATAACGTAAGATGATTGATGCCAAGCCTTACACAAGTTTCAACAATTTTACGAACGGCTTTTGTTCCATTTTCGTGGCCAAAAACACGTATTTTACCACGTTTTTTTGCCCATCTGCCATTGCCATCCATAATAATGGCGATGTGTTTTGGATAGGGTTGAAGTTTAATACGAGATTCTAAATTCATTTCAATAAATGCAAAAACAAGGATTTCTTCCAAAGGTGTAAGTTAGTGTAAATCCGCTAAAAACGTACCAATCGTTGTTGTTAATATTTCCAAACTTTAATGAATTTAGTTCTTCAGAATCTGGCAAACTTCCGTCAATTTCGTCAGAAAATGTATAACGCGCCGCAATTTCCATACCAAAAATCAAATGTTCTGTGAGCGTAAACTTAGCGCCTAAAGCAATGGGAATTCCAAAGGCATTACTATTTGATTTTCCCAATATAAAAGTATTGTTTACGTAATAAAAATTGCGATGGCTTAGCATACTAATTCCAGTGTATATATAGGGTGTGAAAATGAAATCTCCACTGTGTAAATTAAAATCTAAAAACGTAAATTCTATCCCTGTAGAGATTTCTAAAGTTTTGGCGCTAAAATAATAGCCCCTTTGCTCTCTTCTGGGATCGCTAGACAAATTATCATCTGCAAACATGGTAGTATAAATCACACTTGCTCTGAAAGAATGTCTCGGGCTTCGATTCCAGCGGATAAGGCCTCCAATGGCTATTTCATTGGGTGCTATAAACTTGGTAGACCCAACATCCCCAATAAAATTACTGCCACCTCCAAAAACCCCGATTTCATAAATCTGGGCATTCCCAAGGGATAGATTTATCAACAAAATAAGAATGAAATAAACTTTTTTCATGGCTTTTTAAACGAAAGCAAAGATAACAAAATAGACCTCGCGTCAAAATGCAAAATACATCTGTTTATTTAACAAAAAAAACGCGGAAATATTGTTTAATTCCTTTGGTCGACGCCCCAAAGTAATTTTTTGCGAAGCGTTTCAATAAAAGAGCCCCCTTGAAGTTCAACCATATTAATGTGGTAAGGCGCTTTTTCAATGGTAATCTCTGTTGCCTTTTTTAGTGAATTAATTCTAGAATCTAAGGATATTAAGAATTCATTTTCTCGCCCACTAAGTTTGAGTCCAATTTTGTGTTTTGCAGAAATGACCAATGGCCGCGCATTTAGATTATGTGGTGCTATGGGAGTTAAGGCCAAGCTGTCTGACTCCGGCATGATAATAGGGCCACCACAACTCAAGGAATAACCGGTTGAGCCAGTAGGTGTAGAAATGATAAGTCCATCGGCCCAATATGAAGTCAAATATTCATCATCCAACCAAGTTTCAATACTGATCATTGAGGTGGTGTTCTTTCTGCTAACGGCAATTTCATTCAACGCAAAATCAATATTTAAATTGGCAGTTTCCGGAGTTGTTTTAACGTTTAAAACGCTGCGTTTCGAAATGCGATAATTTCCTTCAAAAATTTGATCTAAGGCCTCTTCTATGGCGCTTGTCTTGATGGTTGATAAAAACCCAAGACGCCCAGTATTGATGCCAACAATTGGAATGCCTGAATCTTTCACTCCAGTGATCGCTCTTAAAATTGTTCCGTCACCTCCAATGCTTATAAGCAAATCAAAAGAATTGTCCAGTGTTTCAAAAGACTTAAACTCTTCCGAATCCAGTTTGGGAGTCAAATGTTTCTGGGCGGAATTAAAAAAATTAGCTTCAATTGAAATGACTGCCTTTTTCTTACTTAAATAGTTTGTAAGTGTCAAAAGGGTGGATTTCGATCGTTCATTAATCTCAGTTCCGAAAATTGCTATTTTCATCGTTACAAATTTACAAATTTAAATAACGATCTAGATAAGAAGAGCGATCTTTAAGGGTTTTTAGGAAAGTATCATCTTCATGCCCAGAAATGATGGTATAGCCGTACCTTCTGAAAGTTTCAAAAATGGCGCTCAGCCCTGTATTTTCTATTTTCACAGTAATTTGTGCCATGCCCTTTTTTAACCTCGAAACAAACACGCCTAACAATTTCACGTTGTTGGACTCCAAAATTTGACATATTTCGCTAAAAGAATAGTCTTTATATGCTTTTTCAATAATAATGATACCTCCCGGCTCTGAAAAGAAGGGTGTTTTATTGAAAAGTGAAATAATATCTACCAATTGGTAATAGCCCAAATAATTATTTTTTTCATCTAAAACGGGCATTATATTGGCGTCATTTCCCGCAAAGCGATCCAATACATCCAACCATATCGTATGCTTCCGAACAAAAAAACCTTCTACAGCATACAAGACATCATTTACTTTTTGATTAGCCTCAAAACAATAGACATCTGTTTCGGAAAGGCAACCTATATAAACCCCTTCTTTTTGAATTGGGACATGCGAATACGTCAATTGGTTGAAAACTTCTTGAAGCTCTGCTACAGTGGTTTTAACTTCGAATGGCCTAATGTCATTGATGATAAATTGATTTAGTGGCATAATGGATTGTATAACGCTATGCAAATTAATTAAAAATTACAGACTTTAAGCGTAGTACTTTGTATTTTTGCAGACAAATTCCGATTTCATGACAAAATTAAGTGTGAATATTAATAAAATTGCAACCTTACGCAATGCCCGCGGCGGGGATGTACCAAACTTGGTTCAATTTGCCAAGGACATTCAAGAATTTGGAGCAGAGGGTGTTACCATCCACCCGAGACCAGACGAGCGCCACATTCGTTATCAGGATGCCCGCGATTTAAAAACGGAAGTTTATACGGAATATAATATTGAGGGCAATCCGGTTCCTAAATTTGTAGAGCTCGTTCTCAATGTCAAGCCCACTCAAGTGACTTTGGTCCCCGACAAAGTGGATGCCATCACCAGTTGTTCTGGGTGGGACTGCATAAAACACCAGTCTTTCTTGTCGGAGGTCATCACAGAGTTTAAAAATATTGGCATTCGCACCTCCATATTTCTAGATCCCGACCCTAAGCAACTCGAAGCAGCCAAAACTACCGGTACAGATAGAATTGAATTATATACCGAAGCTTTTGCAAAAGGCTATGCCCTTGAAAATTACAAGGCCGTAAAACCTTACACGGATTGTGCAGAACGCGCCATTGAATTTGCCTTAGGGGTCAATGCCGGTCATGATTTATCACTGGATAACATCAAATTTTTTAAGGAAAATGTGCCAAAACTTTTGGAGGTTTCCATTGGTCACGCCCTTATTTCTGAGAGCCTTTACTTTGGAATTGAAAATGTCATTAACATGTATAAAAATCGTTTGCAGTAAATGGTATTGCACTCGAAAATAGTGGGGGAAGGCACTCCTTTTTTAATTCTTCACGGGTTTTTAGGCATGGGCGATAATTGGAAAACATTGGCCCTTCGTTTTTCAAAATTAGGTTATCAATTGCACCTTATTGATCAAAGGAATCACGGCCGTAGTTTCCGCAGTCCTGTTTTCAATTATGAAGTCATGGCTTCAGATTTAGAGGCCTATTGCGACTTTCATCAACTTGAAAACGTGATACTTCTAGGGCATTCAATGGGAGGCAAGACCGGCATGTTATTTGCCGCTCTCTATCCACAACGTTTGCAAAAGCTAATTGTAGCGGACATTGCCCCGCGTTTTTATCCAGTACACCACGATGTTATTTTACAAGGCCTTTCTTCCCTAAATCTTTCTGCTATTAATAGCCGTAAAGAGGCCGATGCCCAACTATCGGAGTTTGTGCCTGAGTTAGGTGTGCGACAATTTTTGTTAAAAAATCTCTATTGGAAAGTTCCAGGGTCTTTGGACTTGCGTTTGAATTTGGAGGTCTTAAAAGCAAACGTTGAAGAAGTTGGAGAAGCTTTGGAATTACATTATGAAGTGGCCTTGCCAACTCTTTTTCTTAGAGGAGATCGCTCGGAATACATAGTTCATGAAGATGAAAAACAAATTTCAAATCAATTTTCAAACTTTATTTTGGTTACCATTCCAAATGCTGGGCATTGGCTACACGCCGAAAATCCCGAAGCCTTTTATTCAAATGTAGTCGCCTTTTTAAGTTGATTTTCATACTCTTAAAATATTTGTACTCCGTTAAAATTATTGTACTTTTGCCACCCAATTTTTAATTCATCAAAATGAATATCACAAGAGAAAACAAAGACGCTCTGAATGCGGTTGTAACCATCGCAATTGAAAAAGAAGATTACGCTGAAAAAGTGGAAAAAACATTGACAGACTACAGAAAGTCTGCCAATATTCCAGGCTTTAGAAAAGGCCAAGTTCCCATGGGTTTGGTAAAAAAAAAATACGGTAAAGCCGTGATTGCAGAGGCTGTTAACAAACTACTTCAAGAATCTTTGGAGAAATACCTTTCTGAAGAAAAATTGGATGTATTGGGAAGTCCATTGCCCCAAGACCAAGATAGCATTGATTGGGATTCAGACAACTTTTCATTTGCCTTTGACATTGGTTTGAGCCCAAAATTTGAGATCAAGCTTAATGGACGTAGAGCTTTGACACATTACAAAATTGTTGCCGATGATAAATTTATTAAGGATCAAATCACCAACATTCAAAAACAATACGGGCAGTTAATTTCCAAAGATGTGGTTAGTGATGGTGATGAAGTTACCGGCGTATTTTTTAACGATGAGGCGGGCATTGAATCCACCACAACGTTAAGTTTAGAAAAACTCAAAGGAAAGTCCAATGTCAAAAAATTTATTGGTGCCAAAGTTGGTGATATCATCAATTTAAAGACCAAAGGACTTTTTCAAGATGCTCAGGATTTAACCACCCATTTGAAAACAGACCAAGCGATGGCTAAATTTTTAGACATTGTTGTGACGTTTACCATCAATGAAATTAACACTCGAGGTTTGGCTGACCTAGACCAAGAGTTGTTTGATAAGTTGTTTGGTAAAGACGCTGTCAAAACTGTGACTGATCTCAAAGAAAAATTAAAAGCGGATGCTGAAAAACAATTTGTTCAGCAATCAGATCAAAAGTTATTAAACGATATCAGTGAGTATATGGTGGAAAACACCAAATTCAAGCTGCCTTCAGAATTTTTACAAAAATGGTTGCAAACAGCGGGGGAAGAGCCATTGACTGAATCTCAGGCCAAAGTAGAATATGAAAAGTCTGAGAAAAGCATGCGCTATCAACTCATAGAAAGTAAATTGATTGTCGACAATAAGCTTCAGGTTAATTTGGAAGAATTAAAAGCCTTTGCTGGTCAAATGATCAAGGCCCAGATGGCCCAATTTGGACAATTAAATCCCTCTGAAAAAGAAATCGAAGATATTGTTGCACGTGTGCTTTCAAATCAGGATGAGGTTAAGCGAATGTCCGAGCAATTGACAAGTCAAAAACTATTGACTTTTTACAAAGAAAACGCGAAACTTAAAGACAAAAAAATAAGTTACGATGCCTTTGTAAAAGAAGTTTACGGCAAGTAAGTTTAAGTTAAAAGGGGTTCTATAGAGGCATAGGAATCGGTTTTTTTCTACTTAAAAACAAAAGATTCCTTCGAAAATAATACTATATTTACAGACTAAAATAATAGACCACTATGGATTACGGTAAAGAATTTAAAAAATTCGCGATCAAAGATCAAGGCATCAGCAGCACCTACTATGAGAAGATTGTTAGCAGTATTAATCCCATGGGCCTGACCCCAAATATTATTGAAGAACGTCAAATGAATATTGCCATTTTTGATGTGTTTTCTCGTTTAATGATGGACCGTATTATTTTCTTGGGCACCGCGATCAATGATCAGGTTGCCAATATCATTCAAGCACAATTGTTATTTTTGGAAAGCACCGATGCTTCCAAGGACATTCAAATATACATAAACTCACCTGGGGGAGGTGTTTATGCTGGATTGGGAATCTATGACACCATGCAGCTTATAAAGCCGGACGTTGCAACCATTTGTACAGGGATGGCGGCTTCTATGGGAGCCGTTTTGTTATGTGCAGGTGAAAAAGGCAAGCGAAGTGGATTGACACACTCTCGCGTTATGATTCACCAACCTTTAGGGGGCGCACAAGGACAAGCCAGTGATATTGAAATTACAGCACGAGAAATTTTAACACTCAAAGAAGAGTTGTACAATATTATATCTAAGCACTCTGGGCAAGACTATGATAAAGTCTATGCCGACAGTGATCGGGATTATTGGATGAAGGCAGATAAAGCCTTAGACTATGGAATGATTGATGAAATCCTTTCCAAAAAACCGTAGACCATACCTATTAAACATACGTTTCCATGACAAAAGAAGTATTGGAATGCTCATTTTGTGGCAAGCAAAAGGCCGAAACAAATTTACTAATTGCAGGTCTTGGTGCGCATATATGTGACCGCTGTATCGAACAAGCACATGGCATTGTTGTAGAAGAATCTAATCACCAAGGACAGGAACTTACTACTGATTTGATGCTCAAGAAACCCAAAGAAATAAAAAGTTTTTTGGATACATACGTTATTGGTCAAGACCAAACTAAGAAAGTGATAGCTGTGGCAGTATACAACCACTACAAAAGGTTGCTGCAATCGCCAGCAGAAGATGCCATTGAAATTCAAAAAAGTAACATCATATTGGTCGGGCAAACCGGGACTGGAAAAACGCTTATGGCTAAAACCATTGCTAAAATGCTCAACGTTCCTTTGGCCATCGTAGATGCCACCGTCATGACCGAGGCAGGCTATGTGGGTGAGGATGTAGAAAGCATGCTGACGCGCTTGTTACAAGCAGCGGACTATGATAAAGAAAAAGCAGAACGCGGCATTGTATTTATTGATGAAATTGATAAAATTGCTCGTAAAAGTGACAATCCTTCAATAACCAGAGACGTTTCTGGTGAGGGCGTACAACAAGCCTTACTTAAACTTTTAGAGGGTACCGTTGTCAATGTACCTCCCAAAGGAGGGCGAAAACATCCAGATCAAAAGTTTGTTGAGGTCAATACCGAAAACATATTATTTATTGCCGGCGGCGCCTTTGATGGTATCGAACGCCTTATTTCGAAGCGCTTGAATATGGCGGCTATTGGTTATAAATCGGCTCAAGAAGGAGGTCCAATTGACACAAAAAACTTGTTGCAATACATCACGCCTAAAGACTTAAAAGATTTTGGCCTTATTCCAGAAATTATCGGTCGATTGCCTGTGTTGACGTACATGAATCCATTGGACGAATCTACGCTTAGAGCGATTCTTACAGAACCTAAAAATGCCATTGTAAAACAATACAAAAAATTGTTTGAAATGGATCAAATTGAGTTATCATTTGAAGCGGATGCTTTGGATTTTATAGTCGTAAAAGCTATTAAATATAAATTGGGAGCTCGTGGCTTGCGCTCTTTGTGTGAAGAAATATTAACCGACGCCATGTTTTCTCTTCCGGGTAGTGGTGAAACAACGCTCAATGTCGACAAATCATATGTTAAAAAACAGCTCAACCGTTCCCGACTTAAGCAATTGAAAGCCGTTTCCTAAACCTTTAATTTAATGAAAAAATCGAAAGGATAAATGCTACCGCTTGTTCTGCAACAAACGCAATATGTATGCCACTTTAAGACAGTTTCAATAAAGCTTCAATAAACAAGCGAGAATTGGAAAGACGTGGCACCTTGTGTTGCCCACCCAATTGATTTTTTGCTTTTAACCAGTCGTGAAAAAGCTCCGCTCTTGCTGCCCTCACTTTTGGAATGTTTAAAGTGGTATTGTTATAGCGTTTGGCCTCGTAGTCAGAGTTTAAAGCTTTCAAGGCATTGTCCAATAGTTCTGTAAAATAACGCAGATCTTTAGGGGGTTTTTTAAATTCAATCAACCATTCATGCGCCCCCTTTTCTTTGCCTTCCATAAAAATAGGCGCAACCGTGTAATCCCGAACTTCACAACCAATTTTTTTAGCAACGATTTTCAAAGCTTTGTCGGTGTTTTCGATGATGAGTTCTTCACCAAAAACATTGATAAAATGTTTGGTGCGTCCAGTCACCACAATGCGGTAGGGGTCGATGCAAGTAAACCGAACGGTATCCCCAATTTGATAGCGCCAAAGCCCTGCATTCGTGGTAATAATCATGGCATAATTTTTTCCTTTTTGAACTTCATATAAAGGAATAACTTTTTGAGTTTTAGTGCCATAAGTTTCCATTAGGATGAACTCATAAAAAATCCCATAATCTAACATCAACATCAATTCATCGGAATGATTCCGGTCTTGAATGGCAAAAAACCCTTCTGAGGCATTGTAAGTTTCATAATACTTAAATGATGGTGAAGGAATTATTTTTTTGTACTCACTTTCGTAGGGCATAAAGCTCACCCCGCCATGAAAATAAACTTCCAAGTTGGGCCATAGATCCAAAACATTGGAATGCCCAGTTGTTTCCAAAACAGTATTTAGCAAGACCAGCATCCATGAGGGTACCCCAGCCAAACTCGTAACATTTTCATCTCTTGTTTCTTCAATAATTGCACGCATTTTAGTTTCCCAATTGCTCATCAATGAAATTTTATTACTTGGGGTGCTGCTAAATTCTGCCCAGAACGGCATATTATCAATCAAAATGGCAGAAAGATCTCCAAAAACAGCCCCATTTTCTTCATACAATTCCTTACTCCCCCCTAAACGCAAGTTTTTACCATTGAACAACTCGGATTCCGGATTGTTATTTAAATACATACAGAGCAAGTCCTTTCCAGCAGCATAATGGCAATTCTCTAAAGAGGCGCCGCTAACTGGTATAAATTTACTTTTGGAATTGGTAGTGCCGCTGGACTTTGCAAACCATTTTATGGGCTTTGGCCAAAAAATATTTTGTTCGCCTTTTAAGGAGCGGTCTATCAACTCCTCATACATCTCGTAGGTTGAAACAGGCACCCGATTTGCAAATTCTCGATAGGATTCAATAGATTTAAAATCGTATTTAAGCCCTAATTCCGTATTTTTAGCACCCTCCAAAAGGTTTACAAGAAGCTCGTTTTGAACATCATAGGGGTATTTTAGAAACAAATCAATTTGATGAAAACGCTTCTTTAAAAACCAGCTAGCAACGGAATTAACCAATGGAATTTGCATAAAAAATAATTATATTTAGGAGCTCAAAAGTAATAAAATTTCTCTATGCTTTACCAAGGAGTCCTTACAAAAATGCAAACGGAGCTCAGCGTGCCTATAAATTATTATTTGACGCTTGGTAATGCGCTTCTTCAGCCGCATCAACTGCTTTACAAAAAGCTCAAATTGAAATTTTTTGGACACCAATGCTTGAGCTGTGGCAGTGATGCCATTACATTCCGCCAAGGTTTTTGTAAATCTTGTTTTTTTGAATTACCGCAAACCGCAGATTGGATCATGCATCCAGAAAAAAGCAAAGCCCATTTGGGCATTGCCGAACGCGATTTAGAATTTGAAGAAAAAGTACAACTACAGCCTCACATTGTCTATTTAGCCAATTCAAGCAATGTAAAAGTTGGGGTAACTCGTAAAACACAAGTCCCTACAAGATGGATAGATCAGGGCGCACAAGCGGCTTTAGAAATTTTAGAAGTTCCCAACCGTTATTTGTCGGGTATTGCTGAAGTGTCCTTAAAGAAAGTGGTTAGTGATAAAACCAATTGGCGTGAAATGTTAAAAGGAACTGCCCCTGAAGAAGACTTACCCCTTTGGCGTGACCGATTGATTCCTTATTTACCAGAAGAAGTCAAGCCTTATATTTTGACCAATAACACCCCTTTAAATTTAGAATTTCCCGTCAAAAAGTATCCTGAAAAACCAAAGAGCCTCAACCTTCAAAAAACCCCTGAATATGAGGGCGTCCTTGTCGGGATCAAAGGACAGTATCTTATTTTTGAAGATGAAAATGTTTTCAATGTGCGAAGTAACGAGGGCCTTGTGGTGGGGTTAGATATTGTACATTAATCCAATTCAATTCCTTGATTAATTTTTAGATTGAAACGCTTTCTGAAGAAGAAAACACCCAAATATAAAAATGGCGTATCTAGGGCCGCTATCAATACTTTAAACAGAAAGCCTGCCAGCAACAAACCCCTAAATAAATTCCATTCAATTTCTCCAAATGCACATAAAAGCAACAAAACTGTGGCCGTATCCACAAACTGTGATAAGAAAGTTGAGCAGTTGTTCCGCAGCCAAAGATGCTTGCCTTGCGTTAGACGCTTCCAATAATGGTAAATTTGAATGTCAATAAATTGTGCAAACAAATAGGCCAACATACTGGCTAAAACAGCAATGGCAGTACTGCCAAAAACAACTGAAAACATCGCATTTGAGACGGGAGACCACTCTGTGGCTGGTGCTGCATTGGCAACGTATATGATGCCCATAGCAAAAAATGAAGCGATAATGCCGCCCACCACAACCTCATTGGCTTTTTTCTTGCCGTAAATTTCACTGATCAAGTCGGTGATTAAAAACGTAATGGGATAGGGTAGAATACCAACCGATATTTCAAACAGTTTTACCCCAAAAAAATCGACTTCAAGAGGATGATAGTAAAAGAATTTTTTGAAAATTAGATTTGAAACTACTAAAGCAGTAATAAATAAAAGCCCTAAAATTAAATAGAGGCGCCGCGCTAAAAGGGTGTCTTTGGATGTCATTGGCTGTCAATAAATTCTTTAGTAAAGATATACTATTAATTTTTCTTTTACTTAAATTGCTGTCTTACTATGCAAGAACAAAAACCAATTTATATCGGCTTAGGCAGCAATACTGGTGATCGGCTTTATTACCTTCAATCGGCGGTTGATGCCATTCATTATGAAGTCGGGAGTGTGGTGGCTATTTCCAGTTGCTATGAAACACCGGCCATGGGGTTTGAAGGGAATGCATTTCTCAATGCATGTCTTGAGGTTCGCAGCAATTTGTCGGCAGAACTCATGTTATCCAAGCTCATGCAAATAGAAGAAAAATATGGTCGCAAACGTTACGAAGACGGGCAGTACCGCGCTCGGACACTTGACCTCGATATATTATTTTTTAGAGATCAAAATATTGAAACAGCATTACTAAGTGTGCCACACCCTCGCTTGGAGCAACGTCTTTTTGTTTTGCAACCCCTGGCTGAGATTAACGCAGAATTTACACATCCTGCATCTCAAAAAACAATAGCGCAGCTATTGGAGACCTGTCCTGACAACAGTCCCATTTCAAAGCTAAAAAAACCGCTCACCAATCCCTTAAAGGCCTTTGATTTTTCAGCTTATAATTTTATTGCCATTGAAGGGAATATTGGTGCTGGAAAGACAAGTCTGACGAAAATGATGGCCCGTGATTTCAATGCAAAAACAATTTTTGAACGTTTTGCAGACAATCCTTTTCTGCCAAAATTTTATGAAGATGCTGAACGCTTTGCTTTTCCTTTAGAAATGTCATTTTTAGCCGATCGCTTTCAGCAAATTTCTGAAGATTTAGCACAACTGGATTTATTTAAAGATTTTATCATTGCAGATTACGAGGTATTTAAATCTTTGATTTTTTCAAAAGTTACCCTCTCCAAAGAAGAGTTTTTATTGTACCGTAAATTGTTCTATTTAGTCTATAAAGACATCAAGCGGCCAGATTTATATGTGTATTTGTATCAAGATGTAGAAAATTTAAAAGAAAACATAAAAAAACGCGGCCGTGTTTATGAACGAGATTTGAGTTCAGAATATTTAAATAAACTACACTTAGGCTATCTAGATTTTATAAAAAACACTCCTCCAGCAAAAGTTAAAATCATTGACATCAGTCAACGGGATTTTGTTGAAAATCGCCATGACTATTTATGGATCTTATCGCAGATTCAAGATTGATTCATTTTAGAAAACAAATCCCACAACACTACACCGCCACTCACAGCAATATTTAGAGAATGCTTGGTGCCAAATTGAGGAATTTCTATAACACCATCACATTGGTTTACAACCGCTTGATTNACCCCTTTGACCTCATGCCCGAAGACNAGTGCATAAATTGATTGATTNTTCGGGTAAAAATCNTGAAGCACGGTGGCATTTTCAGCTTGTTCAATGGCCATGACTTTGACATTAACTGACTGTAATTTTTCCACCACTGNTAGAGTATCTTTTGCATANGACCAATCCACAGCTTCTGTGCTGCCCAANGCGGTTTTTTGAATNTCTTTATGGGGTGGNGTGGCTGTNATCCCGCAGAGGTAAATGTGTTGGATTCGAAAGGCATCNGCACTTCTAAATATACTGCCAACATTGTTGAGACTTCGGACATTGTCTAAAATGACAATCAGCGGCGATTTTTTNGCCGCTTTAAAGCCTTCTACGCTNAGTCGATTCAATTCACTGTTTTTAATTTTTCGCACAGTTTTAATTCTCAGTTAATAGGTTTTAAAAAACCCTAAAATTGGTTACATTAGCACCTTTGTACGCTTACAAAAGTACGCTTTTAAAACAAAGATTCATTGATCAAAAAAGTAAAAAAGGAAACGCCACTTATGAAACAGTACAATGCTATAAAGGCAAAGTACCCCGACGCTTTGTTGCTATTTAGGGTAGGCGATTTTTATGAAACTTTTGGTAGCGATGCCATAAAAGCGGCTAAAATTTTAGACATCATTTTGACCAAGCGAGGCGCTGGCAGCCAAAGTGAAACAGAACTTGCAGGTTTTCCACACCATTCTCTAAACACCTATTTACCGAAATTGGTTAAAGCGGGTACAAGGGTGGCCATTTGCGATCAATTGGAGGACCCCAAAAAAACCAAAAAAATTGTAAAGCGTGGCGTGACTGAACTCATTACACCAGGGGTTTCTCTTAACGATGAGGTTTTAAACTCCAAGACCAATAACTTCCTTGCAGCGGTTTATTTTGGAGCTCATACTGGGGTGTCTTTTTTAGATGTTTCCACAGGGGAGTTTTTAACGGCTCAAGGCAGCACGACTTATGTGTCCAAACTTCTGCAAAATTTCAGACCCAGTGAAGTCTTGATTGAAAAACAAAAACGCCAACAATTTAGCACATCGTTTGGCGACAACTTTAATACATTTTATTTAGAGGATTGGGTCTTTCAACAGGATTATACACATGAATCCCTCTGCCAACATTTTAAAACCAAATCTTTGAAAGGTTTCGGAGTTGATGGCCTTCCAAATGGCTTGATAGCTTCTGGGGCCATACTGCATTATTTGGGTGAGACCCAACACCACAAGCTACAGCACATCACTTCCATTGAGCGGCTTTTGGAGGCCGATTTTGTTTGGATGGATAAATTCACCATTCGAAATTTGGAATTGTACCATTCCAACAACTCCAATGCGGTTACCCTGATTCAGGTCATCGACAAAACCTTATCGCCAATGGGAGGAAGACTTCTAAAGCGTTGGCTGGCATTGCCTTTAAAATCGGTAGCGGCTATTAAAGCACGCCATGACGTAGTTCAATATTTTTATGAGAATGAAACGGCCTTAATGGAAATACAATCTTCTCTAAAAGGTGTTGGCGATTTGGAACGCCTTATTTCAAAGGTAGCCACTGCCAAAGTCAGCCCGAGAGAGGTGGTGCAATTAAAGAATTCTCTAGAGCAAATTCTACCCATAAAAGCATTGGCGCTTAACTGCGACCATCTGCACCTCAATTCTCTTGGAAAACAAATTCAGGATTGTGAAACCTTGCGCTTAAAAATTAAAGCAACCCTCAATGAAGACGCACCTGTTAATATTTTAAAAGGCCACACCATTGCCTCATCTGCCAACAAAGAATTGGCGGCTTTACGTGCCATTGCTTTTTCGGGGAAAGATTATTTGGATAGCATGTTGGCTCAAGAAAGTGAAGCCACGGGCATCCCCTCTTTAAAAATTGCTTCCAACAATGTGTTTGGATATTATATTGAAGTTCGAAACACCCACAAAGACAAGGTCCCAGCGCATTGGATTCGTAAGCAAACGCTGGTCAATGCGGAGCGTTATATTACGGAAGAGCTTAAGGAATACGAGCAAAAAATATTAGGCGCCGAAGATCAGATTTTAGCCATTGAGCAACGGCTTTTTTCAGAGCTAATCTCTTGGATGCACGCGCACATCAAAGCCGTGCAAAAAAATGCACAATTGTTGGCCGAATTGGACTGTCTCAGTGCCTTTGCGCATTTGGCCAAGCAAAATCATTACAACTGTCCAGCGATGGATACATCTTTTGATTTGGATATTCAGCAAGGCAGGCACCCGGTCATTGAAAAGCAATTGCCTTTGGGTGAAACCTATGTAGCTAACGACCTCTTTTTAGATCGTAAGACCCAACAAATCATTATGATTACGGGGCCAAACATGTCTGGAAAATCGGCTATTTTAAGGCAAACGGCTTTGATAGTCCTTTTGGCTCAAATTGGTAGTTTTGTGCCGGCCGCTAAAGCCAGGATTGGTGTAGTTGATAAACTGTTTACTCGCGTCGGTGCCAGTGATAACATATCGATGGGGGATTCGACCTTTATGGTTGAAATGAATGAGACTGCCTCTATTTTGAATAATATTTCTGAGCGCAGTTTGGTACTTTTGGATGAGATTGGTCGCGGAACAAGTACCTATGATGGCATCTCCATTGCTTGGGCCATTAGTGAGTATTTACACGAACATCCTACAAAGGCTAAGACACTTTTTGCAACCCACTACCACGAACTTAATGAAATGACGGAAACCTTTTCACGCATTAAAAATTACAATGTGGCGGTCAAAGAACTTAAAAACAATGTCTTGTTTTTGAGAACCTTAGTGGCGGGCGGCAGTCAGCACAGTTTTGGGATTCATGTGGCTAAAATGGCAGGCATGCCACAACCAGTGCTGCAGCGTTCTAAAAAAATATTAAAACAACTTGAAAAATCACATTCTAGTGATGCGCTAACGGACAAGTTAAAAGACTTGAACTCGGAAATGCAGTTGAGCTTTTTTAATTTAGATGACCCCCTGCTGGAGGAGCTTAAAGCCGATATTTTGGACACCGACATTGACTGTTTGACGCCGGTTGAAGCACTGATGAAACTCAATGAAATTAAGCGTAAACTATCGAAGAAGAAATAAGGACAAAAACAAAAAAAAACTTTGGTATTCTCAGAAATGTGTTAAATTTGCAACCCCTTTGATAATCAAAGTAAACGTTCTTATAAATCGCGAAAGTAGCTCAGGGGTAGAGCATCACCTTGCCAAGGTGGGGGTCGCGGGTTCAAATCCCGTCTTTCGCTCAGTTTTTTAAATCTTATGCTGAAGTGGTGGAATTGGTAGACACGTTGGACTTAAAATCCAATGGCCATTAGGCCGTACGGGTTCAAGTCCCGTCTTCAGTACACAACGGGATAAATCTTCTTTTTTAGATTTATCCCTTTTTTTATCTTTTCGATTTAATCTGTTAAAAGAGCTGTGAGGGAATGGTTGTCTGATTCTGTTTTTCTTTTCTACTATTGAATATAATATCACCTACTTCTTTGAATTATTTTTTTTCAATTATTTTATTATAGATGTTCTGAAACCTTATTTGCTGTTCTTCGTCAAACATAATCTTTCCCTCGCCGCTTTTCCCATTTCTTATAAATTGGTCATATGTCTTTTTTTGTACTTTATTTTTTTCCCCAAAAAGAGTCTCATTTTTTTTCATCCATTCAAAGCTTGAAAACTTCAATGCTCTATTCACAGCCTTTTGATTAAAACTAATTCCAAGAAAATCAATGATTCGTTTGATTTCCTTTTCTTTATTTTCTAAAAGATCTTCGTATTTAACATAAATAATCGCTAGTTTGTTCCTGTTTCTAGTCCAATCTCTTACGTGCTTGAACCACTTTTTTTGTTTAAAAAATTGATTTAAATACTTTTCAAATGTTAAGTTTTGATTGTTATAATTTTTTTGTTGATGAAAGTGAGATACAGCGACATCCATACCGTTTCTATAAATATAGATAAACCGTCCTTTAATCATTTTATCAAAAAAACTATAATTATCATGCGTTTTTATAACTCTTGGAGCACTCATTTTTACCGGTTTCTCACCAATAAAGGACGCATTTCTAATCCATGGAGAAACTTCATAAATGTGTTTAAAATCCATTCTGCCCTCTGAGGTTAAATGGTATAGAATCATTTGCATTACAGTTGTTCCAGACTTTGGATATGATGCGATATAAATATCGTCTTCTCTCTCTCCAAAAAGCAATTTATATTGTTTAAACTTATAATCTTGAGATTTATTGAAGAAATAACGAGCTATTCTTGTAAACAACTTATTGAGACGAATAAGTTGGTTTGCAATGATTCCATATCCTTCAAATTCCTTATTTTTTTTTATTTCCATAAAAAAAAGCTCAGCATTAAGCCAAGCTTGATTTATAAAATTTAAGATTTAGTTACAGGTTGCTCCCTCGGATAGTAGTTGTGATTTGATTTCATCCCAAGAACTATCATTAGACCAAGGTGTGTCATCAATCACTACCCCATCAATTGCATATGTGTATGATCCATCAGCACAATAAGTGTATGTATAAGTGACTCCCTCATCTGTGTATGAATAAGTACAACACTCATTTGTATTGTTGTCATCGTCACTGCTACAACTGCTAATTCCTAGCAACGAAAATAAAGCACCTAAAGCAATAGCATAGAATTTTATGTAGATTTTCATAATATATTAATTTTAATAAAATTAATTTATTTTCTTATAAACAAATAATTTTAATATGATTTTTTTTAAAATTACAATTAATGAAATAATTTTATGTGTTACAATATATATTATTTTTTTATACTATTTTTTATTATTAAAAAATATAAAATATTAGATAAAAAAATTATAATATTAAATAAATTATAGTAAATTATAATATAAAAATCTCTATATAATAAAAATAATTAATAATTATTTTTATGAGTTAAAATTATAATATTTGTAACACTTTAATAATTATATAATTTTTCCTTATTTCTCTTAATCAACCTATAAGTATAATTTGTGATAATAATGCTTTTTTCATATATTAATTTTGACATGAAACAATTTATTATTTTATTTTCAGGCTTATCTCATTTAGTTTACGGGGTTTTTACCTATACTATTCCTTTTTACAAAACAGAATTTATCCGCTACGGTTTCGAGGATTATAGATTAATAATTGGATTTTCTCAAATTGCCTTTGGAATTTGTCTTTTAATTGGTTGGTGGTCTAATAAACTAAAACTTTTTTCCTCTTTTGCTTTAACTTTGTTAATGGCAGGTGCTCTGGGTACAAGAATATGTATAGGAGATGGGTTTTTAGATTCAACTCCCGCGTTTGTTTATTTAGCGATTAATTTATATATTTTCACGGACACTTTAAAAAGCATAATATGAGATATTTAAATCAATTTTTAATTCTATTTGTTTCTATGGTTGTGCTCAATGTATGGCTATTGAGGTTTAATAAAGCTACTATCTACCGTGGTGGTGATGCTACTAACATGATTGAAGAGTTTTTGGTTTATGGAATTGACAAACCTTTGTTGTACTTAATAGGAGCATTAAAAATAGCTGCAGCTGTGGGCCTCCTGCTAGGGTTTTTTTACAAGAAGTTTGTTATTCCTTGTGCATCTATTATAACTGTGCTTATGATTGGTGCGGTGGCAATGCACCTTAAGGTTTCAGATGAAGCACACAAGTTTTTTCCAGCAGCATTTATGTTACTTTGTGGACTAGGCATTATTATCTTATCACGAAGAGAAACCAAGATATCTTCTTAGATCTTATTTTAAATCATTCTCCCTCAATATTTTTGACATAGGCTGAATGCAGTGTTTTGCTCATTTTAGCAACAATGCTCTCAAACTCTTTTTTATAGGCAACGTTTGTATTTTCATATTTGTTTTTTCTGTGGTCGTACAGCATTTTATCTAATATGGAATTATCTGTGGCCTTGATAAATTCTGTATAACTAAATCCCTTTGTTTTTAATGTAAAGCCATTGTTTCTTTTAATAAATACATGTTCTCTACCCCCTAATTCTGGATTTTTTAAAATGGGCACCAGGCTATTGCCATCCAGTTGATCTTTGGGCGCTTTGAGCCCGCACAGTTCAACCAATGTTGGATAAATATCTATCAAGGATGTTAATGCATTTGTTGTTCCACTGATTTTTGACAATGGATCGTAAATAATTAGTGGCACCTGCGTGGCGGTGTTGTAATTTGTAAACTTTGTCCATTGTGTGTGTTCTTGCAAATTGTATCCATGGTCAGACACCAGGATAACAAGGGTGTTTTCGGATAGCTTTTGAGCCTCTAATTCCTTTAAAATTTTTCCAATCAAGGCATCAGTATAAGATACGGTGGCATAATATCCGTGTATTAAATCAATGGCCAAACTGTCGGAGACCTGTCCTTTTTTTGGGATGTTAGAATAGCTGCGCATTTCAGCCCAGTTGCTAATGCTTATATCTGGAGCATCTTTTGGGGTGTAATTATAATTTTCCGGTTGTTTAATGGTTTTTCTATCGTATAAATTCCAATACTTTTTAGGGGCATTAAAAGGTAGGTGTGGATTGATAAAACCCGCAGTTAGAAAAAATGGTTTTTGATTCTTTTTTAATTGTATGAGGTCTTGAATCACTTTTTGAGTCAGCAATCCGTCAATGTAGGTGCTGTCAGAAACGGCTTCACCTTCATAGGCAGGACCGCTGTCGGTTGCCTCGTAATATGCGCGATTTTCGGGATTCTGATAATCTTTCCACAATGATTGCCAATAATCAGTTGGCGCCAAGCCTTTGTTATTTTCATCAAAAGCGTAAGGCCGCCAAACTTCATCCCAGTCACTTTCTCTGTCGTCTAAATGGTGGTAAATTTTTCCATTGGAAATGGTTTTGTACCCATTGCTTTTAAACAATTGTGGTAGGGTGATGGCTTCTGGTGTTTCCCTTTCAACAAAGGTTTTATAATCTAGAAATCGATTTTTTGTGGGCAACATCCCTGTCAACATGCTGGCGCGAGAGGCGCCACATACAGGCACATTACAATAGGCATTGGTGAATTTGATACCCTTTTCTGCCAGCGCATCAATATTAGGAGATTGAATGTGTGTTGCACCATAACTAGCCAGTTCAGGTCGTAAATCATCTACGTACAACAAAAGTATATTTGGCTTTTCATAGGGCTTTTCGAACACGATTTCCTTACAGTTCGAAAATATCAAAATGAAAACAAAGCACAGTTTTTTCATAATTAAATTAGTTACTCCATAAATGTAATTAAATTAAAATTCTACCAAAGCTATTTAATACTAATAAATCAATTAATGATGTAAATAATTACGTTGATATTTTTATTAGTTTTGTTTGTTGACACCCAAAAAACATTACGTTTTTTATTTATTTTTTCAAGTCTTAAAACCGAATTAAACATGGCTATACAAAAAATCCTTCAAATCATATTATTTCTTATACCAACTTTGACACCCCCATCAATTGAAGAACTATTTTTGAGCTCAAACGAAAAGGTTGCTAGAGTGTTTTATGAGCCAACCTACGAAGTTAATGTGCAACGAGATGTGATTTATGGTTATGGCTTAAGCCACGATTCATTTAACCTAGAAAACCCCATGCAAATCCCTTTAAAATTGGACATATATACTCCCAAAAATGATTTTTCAAACCGCCCCATTGTGGTTTTAATTCATGGCGGAGGATTTAGAGGTGGTAGCAAAGAAAAGCCACCATTTATTGCAATGTCAAATTTTTTTGCTGCTAGAGGTTGGGTTGTGTTCAATATCAACTACCGACTTTTAAAAGATTTTGGAAGCGTCCCTGAAGCATGGAGGGCCTATATTGATAAACAAACCATTCCTTCAAAAAGAACGCAAAACAAAGCAGTTTATCCTGCTTTAAGAGATGCCAAAGCAGCCCTTCGTTGGGTCATAGCAAACAGAACAGAATACGGCATCAATACGGATTATATTACAGTTGGCGGGGGCTCTGCGGGTGCTTTTTCAGCCATTGCAGTTGGGATTACTGAAAATGACGATTACAGAGACGAATTAACAGTTGAGCAGGACCCGACACTCTTGTCTACAAATCTAAATCAGTTGTTTGAAGTGAAAACAATTCTGAATTTTTGGGGAGGTAATGACTGTGTCGACGCCATTAATATTTTTAAAAATAAACAATTGTACAGTAAAAGCAATCCATCATTATTTACAGCCCACGGCACTAACGACCTGATTGTTTCTTATGAAAAGGCGGAAGCCCTAAAAACTATTTATGAAGACACAGGAGCTCCTCATGTTCTTTATCCACTTGAAGAAAAGGGACACGGGCCATGGAATTATAATGAAAATGGAAATAGTTTAGGGGATTTAGCACTCAAATTCATAGTTGAACAACAGCAGCTAGATGTCTTTTAGTTACAGAGTCTTGGTTTTAAACCCCCCTAAATTATTTAATGACTGTAAGGGAATGATGAGTGGTGTAAATCAATTTTTAACACATCGCCTTGCAATTGGTAGCCGAATGTGTATTCTACCTTAGCCTCATCTCCATTTAAATCAGTGAAGAAATAATTCCCCATCGCAATGGCTCTTTCTTCCTCAAGGATGATCCCTGTATTTTCAAAGCGCACTTTTGTCCATGGTTGAATCGCAAACCCTTTGTCTTCATTACAAGCTCTGTTATCACCTGCAACGAAATAGGACAATGCCTCAGCTTTTGAAGGTCTAAATTGTTCGAGCTCACATTTGGTGGGTTTAAATAAAACAGTGGAGTTGTCAAAGGCATAGCGTGCGTCTAAAAATGCACTAGCAAATGCCTCGCATTCTGCTCTTTTTTCCTTTAATGCACCTATGCTAACCACGCCATTTCCCCATTTTTCCTGGGCTTCTAATACTTGTTCTTTTGTAATCATTGTGAATTTATTTTAAGGGTTATTTATTAAAATTTAATTAAGCTTTTTTTGTAAGTCTTTAGTTTTATCAGTTCTTAAATCCGTATTGAGAATCATTCCAAATTGTAAAAAGGTTTTTGATTCAGTTTGAGTCTCTTGTCTCAATATACCTAATTGAAAATGGAGGTTGTCTGCATACTGGTAGCCGATCCCCCCATAGAGTCGGTTCCTATCAAAAAAGTCGTGTTTGTCATTAATAAAAATTTCATCGTAAACCCCCAAATACATCGTGCCTGTTTCTACTTTCGGGCGATTAAGGGGAAAAAAAAGCATTAATCGGTAGCGAAATCGCATTTTAAAATCTTTTTCTATAAAGCGTTCTTCTAATCTATAACGATGCTCAAATTTTACACGCCCAATATTATTTGTTGTTAATAATTGTTGCCAAATACGGTGCTCTTCTGTCTCGGGACTTTTTCGATCGGATTTGTAATCATGGTTGCCAATGTGTGCATAACCAATGGTTGTGGATGCATTGGGTTTAAAATGGTAATTAAGCCCTGTCCTAAGCAATAGTTGTTCGATATTTGTTGGGCTAATCGTGTAGTTTCTGTATTGAGCTTCCGAGTGAATACTTAATTTTTCACTTATTTTATTTGTGCCAAAATACATCAACCAATTACCAGTATCTTGCTGTGAAAAACCTAACAATGATCCAAAAATAAAGATACTAATACAGTTTTTTATTTTTTGATTCATATTTTTTTTGCGGTATTAGAGGTATAAGTTAAAGTCACATGACCAAGTTTTTGATTAGTATAAAAGGCATAATAATATTTTTTAATTTTTTAAAACTCTTTTAAAAAAATCTCATAAATATAAGAATATTACCATATAAATAATGTAAAGTTTTTGTTAAAAAACTTTCTTGTATCGTTGGTTTAAATTACATCATATCCTTTTATTAAACAATGTGACTGTTTTAGGTTTTAAATTGCTCGTCTTTTTTTAATTGCTTGAGGATATTATCATTTTTTAAGTTTCTTAAGTTTTTTTGGATTTATTCTAGGGATTTTAATTTTTACAATTGTTCCATTTTTAGAAATAAAATCAATTGTGATATTTTTTCTATATAAATTTGATACAGTCTTAATATAATCCCGTGTAATTTTTAACCCATGGGATTTTTTTGTAACGACATTTGAAGTACCTATCCCAATGCCATTATCAGAAACTGAAATAATTAAATGATCTTGGTTAATCTCGTAATTGAGCTCTATTAAACCTTTATAATCCACCCCTTTAAATGCATGATTGACGGCATTTTCAAGTAATGGCTCAATGATGCCTGGCGGTATAAACCACTGCTTTACCACATCCCCTTCTAAAGGCTTGAATTTATATTCAAACTTTTTAGAAAACCTAAGCGATTCCAAATACATATAATTATCACAAATTTTATATTCGGATTCAAACGAAACTAGTTTTTCGCTCATATTGTCTAGTGTAGATCTTAGTAAAGCAGCCATTTTTGTAATAGCCAAAGCTGCGTTTTTCATTTCTTTTTTTTCAATAAAATAATTAATTACCGATAGTACATTAAAGGTAAAATGAGGCTTAAATTTTGACCGTAATACATCAATACTCATTTCTTCATTGACATCTTCGAGCATGGCATTGGTTTTAGAAACTACAGAATAGAAATAAATAAATATGAGAGTTACAATTAAAAATGCCATTGCAAAGGATATAGTTGTTTTTTGATTGTTAATTTGACTTTGTAGTTTATCAATTTTAGAATCTTCCTCTTTATTTTTCTGTTGGTTTTCAAAGTCGTAAATAATAGTGTTGTATTCAATATTTTTTTGATGAACTTTTAATTTTTTTTCCTCACTGGCAATATTATACTCAATTAGCTTTCTAGTGTAAAGCTGAAATTTTTCAAAGTTACCTGTCGAAGATTGAATTTTTATAAGATCCTTAAGAATGCTCTCGATATAATGATTGAAATTACTTGACGAAAAATACCCAAGGGCCTTGAGGTACATTTCTTCGGACTCCAAATAGTCCTTTCGCATTAAATAATACTGCCCCATAATAACGTAAAGCCTATGCTCTAAAAGGGGTTTGTTTTTTTTAAATTCTTCACAATATATGGGGAATAAGTTTTCAACTGTT
>NZDM01000036.1 GCA_002690085.1 Flavobacteriaceae bacterium | reverse complement strand
CATAGTTTCCACTTGGTCCAGTATGTCCTGTTGCTCCATCGTTTCCACTTGGTCCAGTATGTCCTGTTGCTCCATCGTTTCCACTTGGTCCTGTAGCACCATCGTTTCCACTTGGTCCGGTAGCTCCATCATTACCGCTTTCACCAGCAATTGAATGAGAAATAATACATAGAGGGCCAAATGGTGCAGGTGGTGTACCAGGAAATGAGGAACTAATAGCAACGACAGAGAGTACAATCTGATCATTTGGAGGACTATTTGTAGCAATTGTAATTGCGCTAACTCTCCAATTAGACACTCTGGCATGATCACCATAATCTCTGATATGAAGTCTATCTCCCACAGCAATTAGATCAAGCCAATTTGCAATAGTGGAATTACCAGATGAATTAAATGAGTTTATTGAAATATGTAAAGCATGAGTAGTACCAGAAGGTTGATTATGAATGCCACCATGAAGGTAAAACTCGCCAGACTGTATATTATCTGAAAATGCTGTTTCCCACAAATGACTGTTAGCGTCTAGTCCATGAGAACCGGTTGGACCAACATCACCATTTGGTCCCGTATGTCCAGTAGCACCATCATTTCCACTAGGCCCAGTATGACCTGTTGCACCATCGTTTCCGCTAGGTCCAGTATGTCCGGTGGCGCCATCGTTACCACTAGGTCCAGTAGCACCGTCGTTTCCACTTGGCCCTGTATGTCCAGTAGCACCATCATTTCCGCTTGGCCCGGTAGCACCATCATTACCACTAGGTCCAGTATGACCTGTAGAGCCATCAATACCACTAGGTCCAGTATGACCTGTAGCACCATCGTTTCCACTTGGCCCCGTATGTCCTGTTGCTCCATCGTTACCACTTGGCCCCGTATGTCCTGTAGCACCATCATTTCCACTTGGGCCAGTATCACCATCATTTCCACTCGGACCTGTTGCACCATCATTTCCACTAGGGCCAGTTGGTCCAGCTCCACCTACTGCGCCATCAGGGTTATATAACCTAAACCAAATACCATAAGCAAAAACTTGATAATCAGGATTTGGATCTGGAATACCTAGACCGCTTACAAATGTGAATTGAGGTGAATTAGAACTTGGAATATTAATTCCAAGATTTTGAGTTATTCTAAGACTTGTATATCTTGAAGCAGAACCTGTATGAACTTCATCCATTAATAAATTAATAGTATGACCATCAGGACTGTGCTCAGCTAAAGCAATCCAATAAAACTCGCTGGCATCCATATACACTCCGCCTTGTGTAGGATTTAATTGAATTATGTGATATCTGTGTTTGACATATAGGTTATCTATATTAATATATCCATCAGCGATCAAATCATCAGGATACCCATTTCTATTACTGAAACTATGACCAGGAGTTCCAACATTACTGGGTGCATCAATATGTCTATATATTCCTACTCCCAAATTGCCATCAAATCTTTGAGAGCTACTGCCATTTGTTGAATATAATTTAATATGTGTATATACTCCTGATGTAGGTACCTGAAATTGATTATACACTACACCATTTTGACTTCCCCACTCTGAAAAAGCTGAACTTGCACCAAATGGTTCGTGTGCTACTACACCACCACCACTAACAGGCGGACCTTGTGGGCCCGTAGGACCAGTAGGACCAGTACCATCTGCTCCAGTAGGTCCAGTCACTCCATCACTACCTGAAGCACCAGTAGGTCCAGTCACTCCATCACTACCTGAAGCACCAGTAGGTCCAGTATCTCCATCACTTCCTGAAGGTCCTGTGTGTCCAGTAGCTCCATCACTTCCTGAAGGTCCTGTGTGTCCAGTAGCTCCATCACTTCCTGAAGCACCTGTGTGTCCAGTAGCTCCATCACTTCCTGAAGAGCCCGTTGGTCCTACACCTCCGACAAGAGCATCTTCGTTAAAAACTCTAAACCATCCTGCTGTAGAAGAAGTGCTCATACCTAAAGAGGCCGTTGTAGGGAAGATACCGGTAAATCCACCATTTCTAAGAACTAGCTGATGACCAGCAGTAGTCGAAGTATGATCTTCTTGGTAAGGGAACCAGGCTTTATTAGAACTATCGTCATCTATTAGAGCGAAAGCTATCCAGTATGCTTTATTTGCAACAAGGGCATCGGTGTTGTTAACGTAAGTTAACGCAATATCAGAAAATGTATAACGTATGTCTTCAGCTCCATTAAACCCTCTTTCTCCCCATCGAATTAGTTGATCAGGATAACCTGGGGTAGTTCCGTTTTGACCATTTGAATTGTTAGTATAAAGTGCTGCATACATTTTACCATTCCATGATCCATTTTGAGCATTGGTAAAAAGCTTCACTGTTTTATGATGACCATTTGATTTGGGATGCCATAACATAAAAAACGTAACACCAGTTATGGATTGATTTGGTTGAATATAATTAGTACATAAGCTAGCACTGAAAGGCTCATATGGTACTACTCCCTCTATTAAACCAGGAGATCCATCTGGACCAGTATTACCAATTGGACCAGTAGGGCCAGTAGGACCTGTAGATCCAGTACCTCCATTACCAATAGAGTTCAAACTACTACCTGCAATTTCAATGATGGTTAGGTTAGTACCTTCACCAATAGTTAATTGTGAAAGATCGTAAGTATTATCTTGAGAAAGTGATGTAGCGTGTACCATAATTGCATAATCATGACCTGGTAATAATTCAACAACTTTAGAACTGAATTGTGCTTCATAATGATATGGAGTATTAAACATAGTAACTTGACTATTAGTGCCTGCACCTGAAAAGTCTCTGTGTTCAAGATCAACATTTTTCACTGTGTACTCAATCAGTTCCCAATTATCTAATTGGGTAGGACCAGAACCACCTGTTAGACACTGTGCCAAAAATACTTTTAATGACCAACCTCTAGTATCATTTTGAGTACCTATTTCTTCTACAAAATTAATTCCATATGATATTAATGCATGCATCTGTCTTGTCACACTAATTGTTGTAAACGGTTGTGCAGGTAATAAAGCACTCGCAGGAGAAAACTTAAAACCTTGGTTGGTGCTACCATCAAGTCCATCTCCATAATATCTTTGGAGGAAACCAGTATTACCCACAATAACATCTGAACACTGTATATTTGGAGGATGAACACCATTATTTCCATCATTTACTGGAAATGAAATAGCAGAGATAATTGCTTTATCAGGATTAGAATTAAGACCATTTAAACTTGGTTGAATAGCAAAAGGGGTGCCTGTATTTTGATTATTAACTTGAGGAAGACTGGCATTTGAAGCTGTATTCATATCTACAGTTTTACTAAGTACATCTCCACTAAGATTTACAATAGAGCCAGTAGGACCAGTAGCACCTGTAGCACCAGTAGCACCTGTGCCATCTGCACCGTCTGAACCGGTAGGACCAGTAGCACCAGTAGGACCAGTAGCACCTGTGCCATCTGCACCGGTAGGACCTGTAGGACCATCATTGCCTTGTGGACCAACTCCTCCCGGTGGAAGTGATAGATTTTCAAGTCTAAACCAAGCATGTCTACTTGTAGCTTTTAATATATCACTACTACTGCCGGTAGAAGAACTTTGAGTGGAAACAAAATCATTTAAATTAAATGCATAATTTGCAGTATTATTAACATCAATAAATGCATTTTTCATTACCTCAATTCCACCACCTTGACCAACATATGCATATGTTCCTTTTTCTGTTACCAAAACAGCTCTTTCCTTAGCATCATCACCACTTGGCCCTACTAATGATAAAATATTACTTGGTACAGCTGGATCACTTTGGAATGAATAAGCTAACCAATATGTATTTCCTTGTAGTAAATATGCACCATCTTCATTTAATTCACAAAATATATAATCCCATTCAGCACCAGCTTCTATCTGTGGATCAATATTAATTTCTAAGTAACCTTGGCCTAGCACTCTAAAAGGAAAGGCATGGGTATATTGTGTTAGTTGCAAAGGAAGGTGAGTATTATTGTGTATATCCGCGGAAGTAATACTATCGTAAATCGCAAAGTATAATATACCTTTGCATTTTGAGTCTTGTTCTGTTAAACCACTGAAAAATCGTAAATGTTTATGATATCCTGAACTATCAGCATGGAATTGTTGGAATTGTGTTGTACAAACATTAGTTGGATCATCATTGGTATTTAAAGTTTCTGTTCCTAATGGAAAGGAGGTTCCCGTTGGAAATGTAATACAATCTGAAGAATCAAAAGCGGTAGCATAGGCTGCACTACCACCATCAATACCAAACTCCATTGCTGTAGGTAAAGAGTCAGGTTCAATAGGAATAATTCCAGCCGATGATGCAGAACCTGAACCAGATGAACCACCAACTTCACAAATTGTTAATGTAGTTGCATCAGTAAGTTCTTGAGTTAATACGATACCTTGATGAGTTCCATTAGTATCAAGCTGAATAAATACAGCATACCAATACTCAGGACTCATACTAACCAAGACACTTTTGTATTCATTAATGTCCAATTGTCCGTATTCTGCTGCGCTACCATCTCCATATGATCCCTTTGGTATATGAGGTCTAATTTCACATTGACGAAATGTCTCCCACAAAGCGTAATTATTAGGTACAGAGGCAGCTGGTAATCTCTGAAATCTAATCACAGCTTCCGACAAATCAATTCCTGAATTGCCAGTTTTTTGTTTAAGTTTTACGCCAAATGAAACCAAACCTATCATTTTTTTTGTTGGCCTGAGTATTGAAAAAGGATTATTTGGTTCAACCACAGACGGACTACCAGCACCACCCCAGACTCCTGCTGGTAATGTCAAACCGGTAGATACATGTCTTTGTTCCCATGATAATCCACCTGATGTAATAACTTCAGAATCGACTGCATTTGCTAGAGGTCCAATTACAGGAAAGTTTAAACCTAAAATACTTGAATTACCTCCAGCAGGTGGTGGTGCAAATACACTTTGATTATATGAAGTAGGGTTGGCACCAGCCGTTGCACCAGTTGTATCAGTAGCAGTATTTTGTTTCGTTATACTTGATGAAAAAGCCGATGCGGTACCTGCTGCACCAGTAGGACCGGTAAAACCGGTAAAGCCAAACCCTCCTGTAGGACCAGTAGGACCGGTATCACCATCTACTCCATCTGATCCTGTAGGTCCAGTAGGACCGGTATCACCATCTACTCCATCTGATCCTGTAGGTCCAGTAGCACCGGTATCACCATCTACTCCATCTGCACCGGTAGGCCCCGTAAAGCCTGTGCCGTCTGCACCATCTGATCCTGTAGGTCCAGTAGCACCAGTATCACCATCTGCACCATCTGAACCGGTAGGCCCTGTAAAGCCTGTGCCGTCTGCACCATCTGCACCGGTAGGCCCAGTATGACCTGCACCAGTAGGCCCAGTATCACCATCTGCACCATCTGCCCCCGTAGGCCCCGTAAAGCCTGTGCCATCTGCTCCTGTAGGACCTGTGTGTCCAGTATGACCACGATGGCCGGTAGGACCTGTAGGACCGGTAGAGCCAGTACCATCTGCACCAGTTGGACCAGTAGGTCCTGTATCACCTGTAGGGCCTGTAGATCCTATTCCAGTTGCTCCTGTAGGCCCAGTAGGACCTGTAGGACCAGTGGAGCCTGATTCAGATAGTGATGATATAATTGCTGTTCCGCCACTGCATGGATTACCACAGCGGTTTGTTACACAAGACTGGCTAAAGGAAAAGTTACTTGCCATAATGATATTATATATATACAAAATATCATTATTTCTAACATAGCCCTTTTTTTAGAAAGCGCCATCAAGGTCGAAAACTGTATCATCTCTTTCTTTATTAGCTAAGGCATATTCACCTACTCTTTTTTCAAAGAAATTAGTTTTACCTTCAACACTAATCATTTCCATAAAATCAAAAGGATTATTTGCGTCATAAATCTTTTCACAACCCAATTGTACCGCCAATCTATCTGCAACAAACTCAATGTATTCTCCCATCAATTTAGAGTTCATAGCAACTAATCTACATGGCAAAGCTTCGCAAATAAACTCACGTTCAATATCAACTGCTTCTTTAATAATTTCAGTAAGTCTTTTCTTACTAGGTTTTTTGTTTAGCTTATTAAATAGTAAAACCGCAAACTCTGTATGTAATGCTTCATCGCGAGAAATAAGTTCATTGCTAAAAGTTAACCCAGGCATTAATCCTCTCTTCTTCAACCAGTAGATAGAACAAAATGCGCCACTAAAAAATATTCCTTCGACACATGCAAAGGCGGCCAAACGAGTACCAAAAGATGATCTCTTATCTCCAATCCATTTTAAAGCCCAATCTGCTTTCTTTTTAATACATGGAAAGTTGTCAATAGCATGAAATAATTGATCTTTTTCAGATTTATTTTTAACATAGGTATCAATTAGCAAAGAGTACATTTCTGAGTGGATATTTTCCATGGCTATCTGGAAACCATAAAATGCCCTGGCTTCGCTTACTTGAACTTCTGACATAAATCTCATTCCAAGATTTTCTAATACAATACCATCGCTAGCAGCGAAAAACGCAAGTATATGTTTAATAAAATATCTTTCATCATCTGTTAATTTTTGCCAATGAGTCATATCTTTAGACAAATCAACTTCTTCAGCCCTCCAAAAGCAGTCAACTTGTTTTTTGTACATATCCCAAACGTCTCCATATTGCACTGGAAACATAACAAAACGCGAATCATCTTCGTGAAGTAAAGGTTCTTGAGCAAGACGTGCCATCCTGAAATATTAATAGTTGAGATTTTATATCAATTCAAAAAAATCTTAGTATTTTAGTCTAGTAGTATAACTTACCTATATGCAGCCAATTTAGATTAGTTATTTAACAATTAATGTCTATGCTTAATATAAATGGAGTTGGCTAAAAGAGATGCTAAAATTGAAATATTAAAAAATGAACTAGAAGAAAGGAAGTCCTATCTAATTAATAAAGCCAAAGAGGTCCACGATGTTAGTAAAGAAAATGTATTCTTAGTTGATGTTGCGCGTGATTACATGAGTATTTTAGGACCAATGAAGAAAGAAAAAGAAGCGCAACTTAAAGCATTGAAAGAGCTTTCAGCGTATATTAGCAAAGTTACAGGTGATATTAATGAATCGGAGCGGCTTCTTCAAGAAAGTAAACAACAGCAAAAAGAATTGAGAAATGAAATTGAATCTATTCAGGCTCAATTGCGAGAGATGATTTAATGCGTTATTTTCTCTCTAGTATTTATACATGGCACGTGTTCAATCACAACAAATATTGGATGCAATTGATGGTATGAGAAATCTAGGTGGATCTACTGATGACTTGTTAAATATTATTCAAACATTAAAAACCACCAATTCTGAGGCTATTACGCGAATGAATAGTGCAGCAAACTTATTGCGTAGACTCCTACAAAGTAGAGGTGACATGGAAAATATTATGAATGCTGTAGGACGTCATAGAACAGATATGAGTGAAAATATAGATAGAATTAGAAATGCATTAAATGCTGAACCCACTACACAGCAAATGCAAGATGAAATCAGAAATCTAGAAGCAGCTTCCAATGAAGCATTACAAGCTGGACTGCCTGAACCCGCATCAATGAATCCAAATGCGCAATCATTTCAACCTGGTCAAAGGACCACCGGTCAAGGGTCTTCAGTAGGGGGTTACAATTGGCGCAGTTCTGTTAAGAAATCTAAGCCTAAAGGCCGTAAAACATCAAAACGTGGAGGATATAATTGGCGTGGTAGTTCTGAAAAGAAAACAAAGACCAAAACAAAGACAAGAAGAAAAATGAGAACTAAGCGTCCACGTTCCTCCTCATCTTCTCGCCGATCTCGATATCGCAAATAATTAATATGTTATTTTCATTTTATCATATTAATCATAAAATTGAAATCACAATTCCTTCATGAATGAAGGGCAACACCCAACAACAACGATGCCTCGCTTTCACCAAACAGTGCTACCTCTTGAAAAAATGATGAAGATTTGGTTTCAATTGAGCGTACTATTCGGTATTGTAAGCTTTATTGAAACAATTATCATTATGCCTTCTCTTGAAGAGCAACCAACTAATAAATGGGTAAATATGACTCAAGCCTATCAAAATTGGACAAATACTGCTGTCTGTGATTCCTCAACACTGTCCAAGTTCATGCATGAATATCCTCAGGTTGGAGAGATTCTAGTTGTAAGTACTGCCTACTTTATGATTGGAAGTCTAAGATCGATTTCAAATATAATTCTTCCATACTACTTTACAACTTACGTAATTAGCTTGTATGCATCCTAGCTACTCTTCTGTTTACCAAAAAACTCCCATAACATTGGTACCCCAGCGTTACCCCAATTATCCCCATTAAGATAATTTTCTATTTCAACCTCTCTTCCATTACTATTAGTAGCTCCAGCTACGTTGCACCTTTCAATACAATAAAGTGCTACATAGCTACCATTTGGAACGAGTAGTGCAGAATTAGATGGAGCTAACGTTGTTAAATCGATATCTAAATCAGCTGGACTAGTAGATCCAGCTGTAGTAAAAGGATTATACATGAATTGAACATTACTACTACTAGTTAAACTTTTTGTACTTGAATGTAATTTTCTACATGTTGAACTGTTTGTACCGTTTATTATGTCTTGTGGAATAGGATAATTATCAGTATTTAGAATTGTATTGAACGACCATGATTTGGTTGATGTTACCCCAATCCATGTTTCAAAAGTGACCGTTTGTGCGACACTAGAATTATTATTTATTCGTGCGTAGTTATTAAATGTTCTCACTAACACTCTCTCTATTGATGTATCTCTATGAATAGTTTCATTAAAGCCTTTAATAAAATAACCGTGTGTGGTGCTTGCAATATCCCACATTTGTTGGTTCATTGCTGAATAATGATGTAAAAATGTTCTATTCCATTTAAATGTTCTAGAACTTGCTCTGGTTGGGTCATTATTTTGTCTAAGACCTAGAGCAATATAACCACGAATATTCCAAGCTAACTCATATGTTTCTTCGTACTTCAAATACTTAACATTATTACTAGAAGTTATAGCTGTATTTTGAAACTTTACCCCAATTTTTGCTTGAGAATTAGACCAAGCTACAGAGCCAAGATCTGAACTGCCACCCAATATATTTATAGCATTACTACTATTAAATAATCTCATTGGGCTATCAATATTAACTTGTCTAAACGCAGATAACCATCCTGTAGTAGGAAATGAACCAATATTTAATGATACATCACTTCCATGAAAGTCAACGTTTTTAGTATACATAGTATCTACGTTAGAAATATCATGACTATTCATGTCTAATCCATTACTATTCAAAGACATTGACTGGTAGTTACTTGATGGTCCAAATCTAAATGTAACATTACCATTTCCAGAGGTGTTAGAACAATCAATAAAAACTCCATCATTGCTATGAAATACTATACCAGCATTATTATTTTTAGAAGTTTGGTTATCAAAAATAATTGTTCCTTCAGAATCATAAATCATGTCATTGGGATTTTGATTAAAATTATTATTTGTTAAAACAGTATTTCCATTTGAATCTATTGTTAATGCTAAGAATGAATTACTTAGAGACGATGATTCTACTTGTATTCTACCATCAACAGAACCTAATGTTCCTCCAAAGCTAGTAGTCGGATCTTTCTGACAAAACATGTTTTCTCCAAATACTTGTAATCGTGCTTTTTGCATTAAAGTAGGTATTGCAGTAATTTTACCAACTTCTCTCTTCTTATCAAAACTAGGGCCATAATCTAATGGGATTTCAACATATAGAATATTAAATTGTGAATAAAAAAATCCTAAGTTATTACCAGTATATATTGTTGGATTGCTATCATTAGAAAGACTACCAGATGAAAGTATCCAACCAGGATTATTAACACTATTACTTAAAGTCAGTCTATATATATTTGCTGATCCAACTAATGCTGCCTGACCCACTTTTACTTGTAATATTGCTCCATCAAATTGACCAGCCACAACGAGGCGGGCTTCATCCCAGACGTGCTGAGCATTCGGTGTTAATTGTCCTGTTTTAATTGCTTCCAATACATTACCTTCTTCTAGCATTACACCTGCAGTAAAACGTATATGTTGATTATGACCAGAATGATTATCAAACAATGTTATTTCTCCAAATGCCCTATTTGATATATTTTGGCCACTAGTTTGAATCTCTCCTATGCGTGCAATGCTGATCCAATCACCTTGTGAAACACTTGTGTTAAGTGTAAACGAACTGGTATTATTAATTATTTGATTTGGACTTTGACCAATAATGTGATTATCTGTAATTATCTCATTTGTTATCAATCCATTATTTGCATTTAACACTCCATTAACCTCAGTATCTCCGTCTATTCTAACTACATTTTTAAATAATGCAGGATTTCTAGTAAGTTGATTTACATTTTGGGACACAGGGTTCCAGTTTAACTCATCTAACAAATATACCTGAGTAAGAGGTACATTACCTAAACTTGCCCCGGAGCTATCAAATCTCTCAAATTGCGATACAGGATTATTATCTTTGGTTACAATCGGCAAACCAATATTTGAGGTCCCAGAAACATCATTGTATATTCTCCAACCTGGATAATCATAATTATCCCATAAACGTACTGTAAATGCTCCTCCATTTCCATCATTAGGCGGATTTTTAAATCTGATTTGTAAAAGTGCACCGTCATAAACATTATTGGTGGTTACTATACGAAGAGCATCAAATGAGCCTTGCGTAGTAGAATACCAATCATTTTGAAATACATTAATTCCATTACCTCTTCCATATTTACTTGACGCTTGGAAGGTTATCGTATCATGGGCACTTGATCTAGGATAATTAATTTTAAATACACCATCTGCACGTGCGTCTGCGGTTCGTGTAGCAACATTTTCAGCACAATATGCAATTGTTACCCAATCTTGATTAGTAATTAAATTAGTAGAGGGATCTAATTCAAAACTAACTACTTGCTCAGTTTTTGGATACCCAGCTGGAAATTGTGGATTATTAGTATTTGAACCTTCGATGCCATCCCACTTAGGGATAATAAGTGTCTCTTCAGGTAAAGAGGCTTTATGGGTTACATCAAGATTTTTAACAATCAAGGTATCACTAATATCTACATTATTAAATGAAGCATCACCTCCGTTAACCACGCCGCCAATACCAGCACCTTTTGGTCCAACATATTGAATAAAAGAAATATGTGGTGGATTACTAATGTTAGGAATATAGTTGTCAATGTTAGCATCCTCACCATATAATTGAAGAAATCCCGATTTATAATCCATTCTCCACCAAATAGCATCTACATCAGGAGAATAATAAGGATTTGGATTTTGTAAATTATGATCTACAATACTAGGAAGATATGAATTATAAACTGGATCATAATTGTAGGCTATTGAATCAGATAATAAACTTTTTCCTGGGTTATTAGGATCCGGGACATACCATGTTCTTTTGGGTGCTGTTCCAAATATTTGTGTAGATGCCTTAGTTAAAGGAACTCTATATCGATAAACTAGATCTGGTGTTAATTGAACAGTTGTATTAACAGGCTGATTTGCTAATGATAAACTAATATCAAGGGCCTGTGAACCATAATATGTTGTTGTACCAATAGTATAATTGATATTAGAGAGATCAGTAGGGATATTATTACTGAAGATCTCATCATTTTGAACGTAATTCTGAAATGGAAATGCGTTCTGTGGATTAGTAAAAGGTTCAAATCTTACAACATCAACTGTATTATTGGCTTCTTTAAAAAGAAGATTTACTTTTGATTCTGTACTAGATCCATCCATTGTATTATATATATGCTACATAATAGAATGTGAATGTCTAACTAATTTGCTACCCATTCAATTTCGACACTGCCTATATCTAAAATGCTATTTATTGTAAGACCAATTGATATTTCTACCTGTGTTAAATTAAATGGTGTTTGTGTTGTACTCCCTAATGAAGGAACTGTATTGCTTACTTTAAAACCAGAAATACTAGATGAATAACACCCATTTCCAGGACCTGAAACTTTTTGACCTGAAAAGGTTGCAAATATAGGTGTCGATGTTGGCGGGATTTCAACATGATATACCCAATAACCATTACTTAGGTTAGTAGAGTTACTTGATTGAATACGATTTATCGGTAAACCATTACTATCATTTACTGTTAAACGATACCCTTGTGTATTAGTGTTTGGAGAACCATTAAGTCTATCTACGGGAGGCATCCAAGTCCTAAATGTTATATATTTTGCTTTATCTGTAACCACTAGCGGCGGTCCTGATGCAGCAGGACTGTTTACATCATCCCACCATCCATCAAAAGGTTGTTGAAAAGTTTCGTTAATTGCTACACCACTAGTTTTATCTGTACTATAATCTTCTAATGCTAGACGAGTGACTCCATTAATAGTAACACTAGGATTATAATAATTACCACTGAAATCAACATATGGGTTATTTTTATTACCCGCGGTTATACCTGCTCCTCTGAATGCGTCATTAGCCCATAAAAGTTGATTATTTGGCATTTTATTTGGCCAATGTTGAAGAGCAGCTCCTGCACTCGTTACAGTAGAGCCTGTTAAGTTTCCTTGTGCTTCTAAAAACTCAAAACGTGTTGTGAAATCTGGAGTTGGACTACCAGATGTATAAGAGAAAAATCCACTAGGTATTGATAAGGGCAATGATCCATTTGGATTTTGATCCCATGTATAATCCCAAAATAAATGCTTTGATGTTCCGCCAAACTGAATTGGATAATTACCGGATATTTCTTGTGGAGTTCTTGCAACATTATTATCACCCGAAATATAAACCGCAAACTGAGGTGTGGTCGTAGACGATACATTTCGAGAATAACGCTTACTATCATTTTCACTTGATATATCCCAAATACGTGATGGTTCTATAATAATGGAAGGAGTAACAGTTTTTGTATTACCAGTAAAATTATTCCATGATACATCTGCAGGTTCCATTGTATTTGTTCCATTTTCTAATACAAGTGAATTATTGTAAATAGATCTTGTTGTAGCTAATACTAAAGACCTCCTCCAATAATCATCAATATTTGTTATATCGTAGGTATGTGTTGACAATGTACTATTAGTTAATATAGGTAAGGCTTGACCAAAAAATGCAAAGTTTAATGTCATAGGTGTACTTAAACTAGTAGGTAAATTATAATTAATATCTTGTAGCGGAGTTCTACCTATTGAAAATGGACCGGTTAATTTATTTAATTTATCATTACCACAAATGTCCTGAATAGCAACTTCATATGGTTTATATAAATTATTGCAAATATCAGGTACATTATTAAGACATATATCTACTATTTCTGACTTATTGATTTTAATATCAGTATAGTATCCTTTTGTAGGAAATACGGCTGCGTCAAATGATTCAGCTGACAATGTAAAATTAGTACCAATNTAGTCGATCCCAGAAACATCTAAAAATCCAACCATAGATGGTGTAGTTTCTNAAGGAATAACAGGTGCTGGCGTATGGTCTTGTATAGACATTTCATANTTTGTTAAATTAATCGCAACACTTTCTGTACCAACACTNCCTCCGTTTCGNTNTGAGTTATTACACCATGGACCGAATTGTTGNGNNTTACCTGGATNAGTNTTAATTTCAAAATCTACAACATCATTATTAGTAATAAAATATACATCATTAATTGGTGAATCTGGTGAAGATACAGAATGCACAGAAGCATTGAATTGTGGATATGCAATAGTCTTAACAGCTGTATTCGTAGTTTCATCTATTAATAAAGGTTCATTTGGATTCAATTCTAATCTATTGGTAGCTACTTGTGGAGCAAGATCACCTCTAGATGGAACACCTGTATTGCATGATGAATCAGGACCAGTGTATGGTGCAATCTGATTTGAAAAGTCTACGGTGTTATTTTGCATGTAGACATTTGAAAGTGTATATTTTGTTTCAGGATACCACTGCCAATTAGCACTAGCTGAAGATAAATCTATCTGTGGTGATGAAAATATATCTGTAATATCAAGTGTGCCATTTTTACCGTATGGACCCAGGATTTCAGCTGATGAATCTTGTATTTGAGAACGGATATTCGGCATTTGCAATGCTATGTTAGATGGGTCTGGAACTCCATCAATATTTCCACCAAATCTAGTTTGTAAATCTAATGAATTAGGAATAGGCCAACCGATATTGTTTGTACTTGCATCTGCACCTAGAGGATTTTCATTAGAAATATCAACAGATACCTCATTGAAAATTGAAGGATGATTAAATATTTCTGCGCCCGTGGGAGCAGTAGGAGGACCAAATGAACCAAGTTCTATTTGACCGCCTGATCCTTCAGGTAAATAATAATAATTCCACGGTGTTGTATGGCCATATGTAGGATCTGTAACGCTGCCACTTGCATCATTTGTAAGATATATTCTAAATTGATAGGGCTTTCCTGATTGCAATACTTGGTCTGTTTCTACTTGTGTAAAAGGATATGTATTTGTAATACCTAATGTATAATGGGTGCCTCCACTAGTTCCGTCAGCATGCATAATAGCAGAAGTCAATGATGGCGGAAAAAATGGTTGTGTTGTATTATTGCTGGTATCAAGAGGTTCCCAATCACTATCATTAGTTGGATTTTTATTAGGATCACTCTTATCAAGAGCATCAATACGGAGTTCTTTAAAAAAAGGTAAGTATCTAACATTTTCATTACTTACACCAGATAATCCGTCAATATAATGAGATGTTTTGCCAAATGGTAATGAGGTAAGATAATTATCTGGTAATTTCCATGTCATATTAATTGCAGCAGTTGCAGTAGTATTCTTTGAAATATCCCCACTATATGGTGCTGGAGGTATATCAAAGAAAAAACGTGAAATATCAGACACAAATGCTGTATCAGAAATGGTAATTATAGCTTTTCCAGAATTGTTTGAAACATCAAACTGATTTTCATTAAATAAAATTGCACTTGCATCAAAGGTGGAACCAGTAACTATTTGACCACTATTATCACTCAACCCTACTTGACTTGCACCTCCACTGCCTCCTCCAATTGTAGAAATTACATCTTCTAAAAAATCACCTTCATATCTTACAAAAGAAATGCGAGGTCTAGCTTTTTCATCAGTATCTGCAGCACTTTGATCAAAACCATAGGTATTATTTAGAGTAGTTCGTTCATTATAAAAAACTACTAGACCTGAAGCATAATCAATTACCCAACCTGAGTTTTGATTTTGTAATCCAACGGTTCTCCATCCTCCATTGCCGCCAAATGTAGGATCCCAATACTCAATAATTGGTGTAAACATTGAAGCGTTAGTATCATTGTACAACCAAGGAATCATATTTCGTAATCTATTAGTTGATGAGGACCATGTAGATGGTGTAGATTGCTCAGGTAACCACCAAGAATTATCGTTTCCGGTTGATTTGAGATAAACACGTTTGTAAAAATATAAATATGGAATAGGAGTTCCTGTAGTGTCATTAACATTTGTTTTTCCAATTGATTGATTCCATACGGTTCCTCCAGATGTCCACTGTGTATCTTGAAAACTACTATCATTTTTCATTTGACCAATATTTTTCTCTAATTCTTTTGGAACGGGTTCAACAAAAACTGATGAACTGTAAATACTATTTAATTTTGCGATTGTCTCTGCATTATATTGAATAGCAGGTGTTGTTCCATAACCCGGCACAGCTTGTGCAACACCTTGAAACTGTTTAAACAATAAAGACAACTGATTCTCTTCAGTAATAGGAGGTTGAGACATGATATATATAGTTTCTTGATAAAATTATATATATTTTTATCCGATGTATGTTAATTTTATCTCATTTATACCCTGATCATTTGGTATACAAAATGCTAGATAATGAGTAACTGCTTTTCCCGCATGCGCATGACCTATAGAAGGCGCTGTATTAGACCATGTTGTGCTACCAAACGATAATGCAATACCATTAAATGCTCCTTTATCATTATTATTACTAGCACCTTGAGATTCGACAAAAGGTTTATATGAATTAGTTGATGGTTGTTTGTCTACTATAGCATCCAACCAAGGTGTAGATGCAACAAAGTTGCCACCATTTAAAAGTGAACTAGTATCATTTGGATTGGTTGATGATAACCACAAGATCATCTCATCACTTGATGATTGAGGAGCTTCTTTTACAAATAAGAAATAATCTGTGCCAATTGTTGCTACATTTCCTCCTGCATCTTTAACTTGTACTTTACAAACCTGCCACGATGGAATATTTCCTAGATCTACACTAATACAAACCCATTTACTATTAGTCACTGAATATTGTGTTGTAGTACCAATAGTTCCACCAACATAATTACTTCCTGCATACCAGGCTGATTGTGTTGTTCCACTTGCATCATATGATTGGTAATTTTTCAATCCACTTCCTTCAAATAAGGTATAGTCAATATAAGGATTTGTTATTCTACTTGAAGGATAAGATGAACCTGAACTACTCCAATATGCATTTTTTGCCCACATTGCTGTATTAAATGAAATATCTGATTGAAAGTTTAATGGAGATACGGGCACAGGTGGCTGAGAAAACGTTATAAACGACTGAGCAGTTTCTTCAAAAGGAATTGGCTGTGGCATTTCAGTTAAACTTGCACTTATTGTCGAGGAACTCGTACCCACATTATTAATTATACTTATATTTTTAGGGTTGTTTACATTGGGAACATTTGGTGCAGTGCTCCATGTATAATCCCACCATGCGTGCTTTCCATTATAAGATACATCTGTTGTTTGATTAACAGTAAATGTAGGTGTTTTAATAATATTATTTTTTACTTTAGTTTCGAGTAAAAATTGTGGAAACAAAATATTATTTGGATTACCTGATTCTCTGCTATATGGCAATGTATTCATGTCTCCTTGTGAATAATTAGCTTCTAATGTATCATTTACTATAACTTGCGTATCACGGTTTGTTTCTCGCCATTCTCGTGACTCAGAATCTACAGGTGTTCCTGTTGAGGAAGAAGATGTTTTTAAATATAGTATATTGTCGTATATAGTATCCAAATTAGAAGGCGCCCATTCTGGATTTATGTCATTAATTTCATAATTTACTTTGACAGATGCTTGTGATGTAAGAGGCAAACCATAAAAATAAGCGGTACTACTTGTTACTTGATCACCTGATGCATCATAGTTTGATACTGATATATCTTGATCTAGATTTTCTGCAATTTTTAAATTACCTGAAAGTTTATATATTTTATCTGCTCCATTCTTAGCATACATGGTTTGGGTAAAATTAATAGTATAAGGATCAAAATTATTATTACATATATCTTTTAAACTTGCCAATGAAACATCTACCGCTAAGTTACTTACTGTACAACCTAAATAATAACCGCCTTCTCTAGAATTAGCATTTGCTGCAATATCTACAATATCTGTTACACTAAAAGTAAAGTTTTGATTTGATAAAAGTCCTGGTGCAGCAGGTTTCCATGCTCCCGATATATCATTACTGCTCAGTGGCACTGTAAGATTACTTGATGCTACATTTGCTGAAATATCAGCAACAAATAAACCTATTCTTGAACCCGATGCATCATTTCCTAGTTTACTATCATTTGAAACTAAATCTGTGCTGTCAGTGGGACTTTGATTTGCAGTTCCTAGATTTAGTGCAGGTTTGGTGTTCATTACAAATCCTGTAATACCAAGAGTTTGATTTTGTTTAATAAAATGTATTCCAGGATGTAGAATATAATCAGTTATTGATGCTCCAGTTCTCTGATAAGCGGCGGTATGCTGTCCACCACTATGTGTAAGATTTAATCCAGCATTTGTTGGAGGCGGAAATGAGATAGATGTTGTTGTAATTGGGGTTTCATAATTATTTCCATTAGCAGGTGCGTTTGCTTGATTACGTGTTGGTATTGGTACTATGGTATTGGCAGATACATCACCTAAAGCATAAACCCTAACATTTGAAAAATCTAAAGTATCATTTCTTGCATAGTAAGATTGTGAAGGATCTGCGACACTTTCAAATAAATATTCAGGGTAAGCTTCACTAATAAGAGGTGCTTCATTGATATTCCATGTTTGTGATTTAATCCATTGAGTTTCTTTACTAACATTTATATCATTAGTTTGACCTCCTACTTTAATAAATCCTATTTTACTACCGCTAAGATCAAAACCATATTTTACTGAAACAGGCGCATTTAAATCATATACGGTATTTTTACTAGCATCTAAATATGGTCCTCCCGTACCGGAAGTAATTAATTCATTATATTTTGATGATGTCATATTAATTGAAACAGGTTGTGTTGCTGGCCCAAAACCACCAAATGTATAAAAATTACTTTGATCTGGGAAGTAAACCCAATTAATATCAGATTTATTAGTACCTTCATCAGCATAATTATAATAACCAAATCTAAATTGATACTGATCAGCGATAGTAGTTGCATTATTACCAATATCTAAATCAATTGATATTGAAGAACTAGAATTATTTACACTAATATTTGGGTTTAATAGAGAATTGCTAGAATTATTTGTAGTAATATTAATTAAATTAAGATCGGTAGGTTTATTTGTAACAATAGTATTCCAGTTAGGGATATCAGTATCATAACACAGTTTTAAAAAAGATGTTGTAGGCGTTTTATATTCCAAATAGAATCCCTTTATAAAAGGTAACCAGTCAAAAGATGTGCGATTACCTAATGTATTTGATTTTAAACCGCTAGGTGCCACAGCAAAACTACTTTGTATTACCGGGGGTGTATCAGCAGTCCATGTTAATTCAATATCACTTGCTGCTGCACCTGTAGGGCCACTAACAGCTGGTGGCTGACTAGTCATATAATCTTGTAGTGTTTCAGCAATAGGATATGCAAGATTATTTACTATTGCTGCCTCTTCACCACTGGGGCCGGTGACACCAATAATAGAAAAACCATGTTCTTCATTAAAATAAAGATGTTCATAATCATTTGTAGTATTAAAATTAGGTCCAGTTGCTCCAAAGTTTGCAGTTCCAAACTGTGTTCCAGAGCCACCACCACCAGTAGGTCCAGCAGGACCTGTTGATCCTGTAGAACCTGTAGCACCAGTAGCACCAGTTGCACTAGCTCCAGATCCTAGACCTGATCCTGCGGGACCGGTTGGACCTGTAGGTCCTGTACAACAACATGGGTCATTATTGCAATTATCTAAATACATTCCTTGACAGTTTCCAAACGTTAATGTTGGCATTCTTATATATACGATGAAGATTTATTAACTGGTAAGAAATCGTCATTAAGAGTGAGTTTTTAGTCGCCGTTGACACTCACGTAAGCATAAGGCAAAACTTGCTCCCGAGTGTCCATCATCTTCTACAGCATTACTTATTTGTTGTTTTCGAATATCATTGTCCCATAAAAATCCATTTTCACCGTTAAAGTAAGTAACATACTCAATTAAATTAAAGTCTGTTTTAATAACATTCATCATGTTAGTAATACATTTTTCCATATATTTACTTTTGTCTTCCATATTATTGTTATTAATCAATATACTTTTAAATAATTTCTATAAAAAAAAGGAGTTTAATCCATTATTTTAGTTTTCCTTAGTTTTTCTTAGTTTTTATAACTCTTATTAACAATCCTTTGGCCACTTACCTGTTGTTTCTCGATACCTGAGATTTTGTACATTGCTTCTCTTTCGGATGAGTTCATTTTGATTTTTTTTGTACTTCCTCCAGATTTTCTGAAACTGTTTTATTCCACCTGTCTTAATCACTGCACTTGTTTCTCCACCTGGCATTTCTTCAAGCTTAACAATATCAAGCTTGTAATAGTCAGGATTGTCAACAATTTGTTTGTAATTACGAATGTTGGAGTGTTCTTTGATATTATCTGGATATTGAGAATATGCCATACGCATATTTGCAAGAATAGGCAGCCATTCATCTATATCCATGAACTCATCGTTTGTGAAAGTGTAGGAAGCTAGTATACGCTCGTTCATGTCGGGAGTGCTTCTATCGTCAAAGCCATGGATATTCTTGTTGAAGATCTCGCAAATTGCAAGGGAGTAAGCCGTGGTCATTTTTGGTCTTGTTTACGCTTCTGGTCGTTAAGTTTTGAGTTGAAGATGAATACCTTCATGTAATTTTAATCGATTTCAATTTTCTCTATAACTAATATATAATGAAGTTCAATATGAAGTCGTTACTAAAGGACAAAAACGTATTGCGTGTAGTTTCATTGATCGCAGTTCTTAATATGTTAGGCTATTTGGTTATTCGTGATCTAGATGCAGTTGCGTTCTTTGCCATTGTTGGCTTTCTAGCCACTTATTTTAGCAAGAACATGATTGTTGTCTTGCTTGTTGCAATGATTGCAACAAACATGCTTACTATGTCGAGAACATTCAAAGTTATTCAGGAAGGATTTAAAACAAAAGGCGGTTCTCACAAGCAAACTAAGAAGGTAAGTGATCCTGCTGTTGAGCCTGCAAGTGATGGAGAGGATGAAGAAATGGGAACTGGACGTCCAGGAAAATTAGATAAGGCAGCTACAGTTGAAGAAACTTATGATAATTTAGACAAGGTTCTCTCCAATGATAAAATTGAAAAAATGGCTCAAAGAACTCAAAATCTAGCAGCTCAACAAGCAAACTTGCATCAACAGTTAAAAACGTTAACACCTGCTATTAAGGATAGTATGCAATTACTTGACAAAATTGGTGGTAATGAAGGTATGGAAAAAATGATTGGTCAAATCGGAGGCATGATGGAGAGATTTGCTCCTCTACTCGGGAGCAAAAAGTAATTATGTAGTTAATATATATCATGCCACGTAAATGTCCACCTGGTGTAATATGTTTTGAAAACGTTACAATATTCTTTATTCTTGTATTAGTTGGTCTAATAATACTTTACATAAATACTAAGCAGGTTAATAATAATACAGATGTAACAAAAGAAATTATTGTTCAAGAAGAAAGACCACCACTATTTGGAATGTTTCCAAGACCTAGTTTTTCATTTTCAAATGTCTCAAGTGATGTTTTATTGAACCCTTATCAGCCTCCTTTAAGAGACGATAGAGTTTTTAGAACAGATATGAGTGATCCACGAGGAGTTCCTATTAATATATCAACTAGAGCTGTTGATGCAGAATATAGACAAGTTGGTATTCTAACACGCATGGGATCACCTGAAATGATTCTACCTTTACTAGGAAGACCTCTATATGTCTCAAGAGATAAATGGAACTTTTATACGATGAGTGATAAAAATAGTATGGTTAAGTTACCAATTTCTCATAAAGGCAGAAGTTGCACAAATGAATATGGTTGCGATAATTTATATAATGGAGATGTAGTGTATGTTGAAGGCTATAATGACACATTTAAGGTAACCATGTATGATAATCAAGTTATGAGATATATACCATATTTGTAAACCTAAAATACGTTCATAAACGCTGATTAATGTATAGACATAATTTACATTAATGAGTATTGAGAAAGCATTCAATCACATCTATACTGAATCATCATGGGGAGAGTCAGAAGGTTCATTAAGTGGTGGTGGTAGCAGTAGATACATCAATAAAACAAGGAATCTTTTCTTGGCTTTTGCCGCGTTAAGACTTGATATAATAGAAATACATGATATATGCGGTGATTGTAACTGGCAAAGGGATTTTATGAAATTGATACCAAATGTTAGGTATTTAGGATATGACGTATCTGATGTAGCGCTTTCAAAAGCGCGTGATCAAAATAGAACCTTATCAAATATGTCAATTTCTCATAACTCAATTGATTTAACGAAAACTAAGCCAAATAAGTTTACTGACGGAAAGAGTCTTTTCTTAGTTAAAGAAGTAATTCAGCACTTACCTTTAGAGAAAGGATTATCTATGATAAGGAATATCAAGAATGCTGGATTCGATTATATCGCTATAACTCATCATGATCCCGACTTATTCTCAAAGGCCGTCGTGAACGAAGATGTTGAGCCAGGCGGGTTTTACCCAAACAATATTTTTGCAGAGCCATTTAATTTCAAGAACCCACTCTTCAATGTTGCTGACTTTATACATGACAACTTAAAATCAGGAATGGGAAATCTTATTGTATTCGATCTTCAAGAACAAGAAATATGAGTTACTAAAAATGTGTGAACCTCACAATATAATAATGTTTAATAATGCTAATGAGCATTATTAAATTAACAGCTGTAACTACATTTCTACAATTTAAACACCAAATATCTAGTTTACTGTTTGATTTCAGAACTTGTCAACCGAAACCACAAAAAAGAATATTGCATAATCCATTTCCTATGACACGATCAACTACATGTTTAGGACGATTAAGAAGAAGTCATAAGAGAGAATATCACAAGTTTGGATTATAATTACATAAGGATCGGTTTAAGAAGATATATATTAACATTATAATGGAAGAATCTAAGAATGACGGTAAGGAAGAAGTATCATCTCTATTTCAAAAAAGAAAAGAGCTGATGTCACAATATTATGATGCTCTTTCAGTATTAGCTGAACTTACAGAATCTAATGTATGCAAATTAGGTGTAAGTGATGGACGTTTGTATCGCTCTTGGTATTGGGGTGCGTCAATACAACGTAATTTTCGTGGAGAATCTAGGAAAACCACAATAGATCACATTAGTAACTGTATTACTGATGTAATTGGTATTTATGATAGTATATTTAATGAATTAGAGCAAACCTCACATCTAGAGAATACCCGTACCTCTAATGCAGAATTACTTGCTGAAATAAAAAAACACATGATGCTTTGGAGAAATGGTCTTCAAGCATTGTCAACTATATACCAAGGTGATGATAATACTCTTTCAGCTATTTCTGAAATTAAAGCCAATCTTACAATGAGGATTTCAAAACAATTTACCCTTTCTTTCTCCTAGTGTGTTTTTTACGCTTGCGTCGTTTCTTTTTAGTACCACCACTTTGATTTATATTATCCATTAATCCTTTTATAACTGTTTCTGTTCGGCTACCAGCATTACCATTAATTGTAAACTGAGCTTCTTTTGGGATCTTTACTCTAATATTTACTTCTACATCTCCGTTAGGCATCCGAGTTGTAGTGGATTTTGATGATACACCGTTTGTTTCGGTTGCAGAAGTTTGCTGACTACCGTTATCATTTGCTTGAGTTCCTTGATTTTGTGAATCCGGTGATGTAGGATTTGTTTCACCTGGATTACCAGAATCATCATATTCGTTTGGTTGCCTATAACTAGGTCCGCCTGAGTTCCCTGAATTAGGAGGAGGTTGATTGGGTCCAGAAGAACTAGATGCTCCAGGAGGCGGTTGGTTGGGTCCAGAAGAACTAGATGCTCCAGGAGGCGGTTGGTTGGGTCCAGAGGAACTAGATGCTCCAGGAGGTGGCTGGTTGGTTCCAGAGGAACTAGATGCTCCTGGAGGTGGTTGGTTGGGTCCAGAGGAACTAGATGCTCCTGGTGGAGGCGGAGGTGGTGGGGGTGCACTGGCTCCTTCTTCCATACATAAGGGCATAATACCAATATATCTATTATATAGTGCTTCATCTACTAACACTGCATATGCTTCTCCAACACATTGGAATTGTTCGGAGTTATTTTTACCCAATTTATCAGGGTGATATTGTCGTGAAAGTGTTGCATATGCTCTTCTAACTGATCTTCTAAAGTTTGAATCCCACTTTTCAGGTTTTTCAAGACCTAATACAGTAAAATAATTAATAAAGACGTCATTGCCTGCACAAGCTCCTTTGGCAATTTTAGAATCAGGTCCCAAATTAGTAATGGCATTACACATTTGTTTATCAAATGGTACTGCATCTGGGAATGGTATTCCAGTATTAGACTTTGGTTCATCTTTTTTAGAATCAGAGGGAGCATCATCTGAATCTCTATTACTTTCGCCGGATCTAGCCTGAGCATCTGCAGCTGGAGTAGTTCTTCTTGGTCCAGAAATAAGGTAGGCGGACCGAAATTGCTCGTCTGGCATATCAAGATATGTTCTTAAACCGCCTCCTTCTTTAGTTCCTGTGATAGAATCTATGTAATCATAATGACCAGTTGGCGATACTGCTTGATCAGAAGAATCATGAACTAAAAGACAAGGAGGTGGAATATTTATAGCTTCTGGAATTGGTGGAAAATCAATCCCTTGTTTAGGACTAGACGATACATAAGTCCATCCTGCACCAATGCTATTAGTTCTTTCCCATACGCATATTGTGGAACTAAGAATATTAGTTAAAGCATCCAAATCACTGTCACGCATGTATCTATCTCTGCTAGGATTATTGTCTATTGTTCTTAATTTAACCATAAAGTCATTCATAATATCAGGAGAATAAGATATTGCACCTCTTTCTACAACCAGAGTATCTTTTGCGTTATTTACCATATCATTTAACCAGTTATGAGGATCATCTTTTGTCCCAGTGATATTTTGCCAATATTCCGGATATTGTTCAGAAACTTCAATAAGATATTTTGTTATTGCGATATATCCACAAAAGCTTTCTTGGCCTGATATATTTTTGAAATTAATTGCACCATAATCACTAGCATTATATGTATCATTTGTAAATGCAGGACACAGATAAAGGGTCATACCATCTACCTTTTTAGGAATAATTTCCTGCCAAGTAACTGGTCTATCACATTTTTCTAGTATATTACCTTGTTCTTGTTGTGCACTTTCTGGTATTACTGTTGGACCTTCAGCATTTGGACTACCTACTGAAGTACCTTGTGCATTTGGACTACCTACTGAAGTATTTTGTTCTGATTCAGTATTTCCTACTGAAGTAGTCTGTGTTGCGGCACCATCTTGTTTTGCAGTATTAGTAGATTCACCAAGATCTGCCATTTCAAAGTCTCCTGCATCTTCTTGAGAGCTTGCTCCTGGCTGTCTAATGCCATCATTACTTGGCACATTCGTAGAGGCTACATTTGGATCAACTACATTTGGATTTGCTTGAGTAGTAGTATCACCAAGATCTGCCATTTCAAAGTCTCCTGCATCTTCCTTAGTGCTTGCTCCTGGCTGTCTAATGCCATCATTAGTTGGCACATTCGCCGCTGCTATATTTGGATTTGACGCAGGCTGATCAGTTGAACTTGAAAAAGTTGTCATCTCAATTTCAGGACCATCTACGTCTTCATCTTTATTAGTAGATTTTTGATCATCTTCTACTGGTATACCACTTTGTGGTGTTTTAGATTTTACAGATTGTGTATCTGTTTGCTGTCTAGCAAAAGATGGCGGTGGCAATGGCCCTTCTAAATCAGCTTGAGGACCAAAACCTTTGGGGCTAGGTCGAACAGGCAATCGAGTTCTTCCGGATGATACTTGTTGTTCTAAATTAGACATCCTTTCTTCAGCTCTAGCTCTTGCGTTGGGATCTACAGCAATATCTTCTTCTGACTGCGATCCATCTGAAATATTTCCAGACTGAACTGAAGTATTCGCTTGTGGAACAGCTTGTCCAGTTTTCCAATTGTTAGTGTCTAATGGGTTAACTCGCATTTGAGACAATATTATTCCATTACCAAGATCATTCTTGGTAGAACTAGTAATTAAAGGACCAACTTCTTTATTGAATGTTATTGTTTCATTAATTTTTTCAATTATTCGTTGCTCAACCTCTTTTTGAATATCTTTCTGATTTTTTGAAAAGTTCTGTGCACCTTTACTAGCTGGTCTATCTGAAAAAGGTCTAAGCTTGATATTCTGATAATCTAATATTGAGGTAGGACCTCCGCCGGCACCAGAGAAAATACCAAGCATAGCAAGTAATATATTAATTTTTTCGACAACACCATCTAGCATTGTTTTTAATTCCTCTTTTTGTTCTTTCGTGACTGTATCAAGCCTTAATCTTAATTCAGAAACTTTATCTGCAGCTTCATTAATTGCTTTATCTACTTCTACCTCTTGTTTAGAAATCTCTAGATCAAAATAGGGGTCCATACCTACTCCAAAACCAAAACGTTGAAGCATTTCTAACATGTTTGGTACACTATTTAGTTGACTATTTATAGCATTAACAATAATTCTTCCTGCTGGATCTGCACTTACTTTATCATATGTAAGTTCTGTTTGTGTAGCACCAATTAATTGCTCTCTTTCAACAATATCATTTAATTGTTCTTCAAAAGATTCCTTGGTACCAGTATCTCTATTGGAAAAAATAGATACAATTCCACTTGTAAGCCTCTGAAGTAAGTTTTTATCAGCACTTTGGGCTGCTATGACTTCTTCGGATATGCCTTTTGCCAATGTTCTATTTAGTAATCTGGTAAAATCATCAACCCCGTCAGGAGCACGTCCAGACAAGATTGTTTGTGAACGTGTATTATCTAGCTTCAACTCATCTACATAATTTGAAAGTGCTTTTTGATAACCAGCAAGTAATGCATTTGAAGTTGAAGTATTACTATCTAATTTAATACGAGCACCACCTTTCTTTTTGAGAGTCTTATATCTTAAATTACGTTGACGTTTTCCCGCTCTGCGACTTCTCTTTATACGTCTTTTTGAATTATGACTCTTTCGAGGTTTCTTCATGCTTTGATTATGGGTATTAAGGATTTTGTATATACGACTCCTTGAGATCTTCATCTTGTCTATATAGATGTGATCATATATTTTTTTATTGTATCGTTATATTAATGGATTGTCCAAATGCTACTGCACCTATTAATATTGTTAAAAGTCTAAACTCTGGAGATTGTGACTTGAAATGTGATTATCAGCCTGGATATCATACAACAAGTGTAACAGCTGAAAATAGAGGAGATTTTATCAGATTATCATTTGATTCTGATAATAAAGCACCGGTATTATTTAATAAAGAAAAATACAATGTAAGTGATGCCAGGATATATCAACCATCTTTGCATAGGTATGGTGGTAGTCAACTACCTGGAGAGTTAATTATATCTCATCAAAATACGTCACAAAATAAAGAATTATTAGTTTGCATTCCAATTATCGATAGTGGATCTAATGAGGGAATATTAGATGCCTTAATTGATCAAGTTGCTATTAAAGCTAATTCACTTGGTGGTAAAACTGGCATTGGAATGAGTAGATTTACGTTAAGTGATTTAGTTCCAATGAAACCATACTATAGCTACACAGGAACATTGCCATATTTGCCTTGTATGAAAGATGACGTTGATTATGTTGTATATGGACAGTTAAATGCAATTCAAATACTTTCAGCAACATTAAAAAAACTAAAAAAGGTTATTACTGCTAATACTTATCAACTTCATAGAAATCCAGATGGATTCTTTTATAATTCTAATGGTCCCTCAGTAAGTAGTGGAGGAGATGATATATATATTGAGTGTAATCCAACAGGATCGGATGGAAAAGTTCTTGTACCTGAAGGAGGAAGCACTGGTGAAAATCCTCCTGAAAATATTGCTGAAAAGATTCTTGATTTTTTGAAAAGTCCTTGGGTAAGTGCTTTATTTGGTGTAATTCTATTATTCCTCATTTTAAAACTTTTTGATGTTGCAGCTAAAAAAGTATTTGGGGATGCTGATACGTCAACGCCTGCAGTTGGATCTGGAGATTAATCTTCAGAAATATTACAATCTTTTTGTAGTTTCATTTTTAATTTTCTTTTTGCCTTTACCTCAAGCTTGGATGTAGTTGCATTAGTCAACTCTACATATTCATTTTGACCTTTTTCAGTTGAAATCCAATTTGGATTCTCTGCTTCATACACTTTTGGCCAATTTTTAATTATGCCATGTTCTACATTTTTAACTATTTTCTCTCCATCATCTTCTTGCCATCCCTCTTTCTTATCTTTAACATACCAATCAGACTCAGTGCTATGCAAGGGTCTTTCAGTCAAAGATAATGGCTCTAGATTTTTTTTAACAATATCCGCTATAGCTAGCGGCTTATCATCTTTCAAGCTTTGTAAGTCTTTTATAGTCATAGAAAGCTTGCCAACAAAATCCTGTATAGACATTGCATTAGAGCAATTTTCATTTAGATACACCATGATGTTATTTTGCGTACCAATATTGTTATTAGTAGTATTGCCAAACTTTCCGGCAGCAGCTGCTTCACAGACACCAGTAACAGGTGCAAGTAATTGATCTATTTGCTTTTGTTGCTTTTCAATAATATTTAATAGCATCTCTTCTTTTGACATTTTTGTCTTTACTATTATGGTTTCATTGTGTGATTCATCTGTTATGTTTTCTTTTTCAGGAATATAAGTACATTTTTTCTTGTGTTTGCATAACCCACTTTTATATTTGTATGTTTTGCCGCATTCGCACGTAAACATGGTTTCTGGCTCGTTTTCGTCCTTTTTGTTATCCATTGTTATCCATTTGTTATCCATATGTTTTCTCGTCTTAAGATGTCTTTTCCAATTTCCAATTTTAGACGTAGTATAGTGACAATGTTTACATGTATAAATTGCTGGCTCGTTTTGGCTCGTTTTGGCTCCTAAATAATTATCCATTATTATCCTATATGGATAATAAAAAGGAGCCAGCTTTAACTAAGTTTTTGATCAAAAATCATGAGCATTATATGCCTTCATAAAATCCCTCCATAACTTTTTATTTTAAAAACTTTTTTGTCTAGGCTGTGTAGATAAACTTTTAAAAAAACAGTGTTTTCAAAACCCAAAAATATTTTCTGTTAATCTCTCTGTCAAAAAGTTGTATATGGGCAATTAGCTTTTAAAATATTGTTTTATTGTATATTATGTCAAAAGCTAGATCTATGTATGCTGGATCCTCTGGATATAACTATGGTGTTAACAAAAATAGTCCTGGAAATGGTAATGGTAAATGGCAAGGACTTTGGCCTAGCGTAGGTCATGCCAGAAATGCTCGTTTGATTAATACTCGCGCCGGAGGCGATAATCGTAATGTGGTATTTTGCATGAATCAGTTGGGAGGTGTAGGAAGAATCTCAAATATGTTTGCATCTACAGCTGATGGAGTACACAATGA
>NZDM01000035.1 GCA_002690085.1 Flavobacteriaceae bacterium | reverse complement strand
GCCGGTGGTGTTTGTTTGTAATGAATCTTCAAATTCACGCCCTAACACTTCAGGGGTTTCCAGGCTAATTCCGGGTGCGCCATATTCGCTCGAAACCCACTTTCCTTCCATCAATAACTTACTTGGGTGGCGCAAAATAGTGTCTTTTACTGTTGTAAAGCCAAAATGCAACCCAGAGCCTAAAAACATCAGAATAAACACCCCCAAAAACGCGCCCAGACCCCATTTGATTCTTTTTTGCTGCTGTTTTTTTTGTAATTGTTTTTGGTATTCTAGGGTTTGTTCTAATTCGATTTCAGTTGGCGCAGGCAGCCCCGCTTTGACAAGATCAATTTCTTGGGCTATAATTTGCTTGTCCAAACGAATAATCTCAAATTCGGGTTTGGATTTTGCAAACTTTACCAAGTCGGCCCGCTTCAGAGTTAATTCAAGGTTCTTAAGTGTTTCATCATTTAAGACGATTTCTTTTGACCGGCTCAGCATTTTAAGCTTATTTAACAACTCCCCTGTGGTGCTCTCTAGCGATTGGTTGTATACTTTTTCATTGAGATATTTACGCAGTACAAAGCTGAGCTCAGAGTAAAAAGATTTTATCGCCCCATTGTCAAAGTATGTTTTTTCGTCTAGTTTTTCCAAGGCAATTTTTGCTTGCTCATAAGGCGGAAGTGCGGCGATTTTTTCAGCCTCTGTAAGCCCCCTTTTTCTATATACAAAGAAATACCAGGTGAAAACCCCAGCAATTAAAAGCCCCCCCAAAATCCATTTCAGTACGCCCCCAAAGGGAGCTTTGTTTTTCACTTCAAAAACAGGCTTGATGCCATAGAGTTTTTGTTTTGTTGTGTCAACCTTTACAGGGCACACCTCAATTTTAATAGAATCTGAAAAGAATGTTTTGTCGCCAATTAAAATTTTTTGGCTCGGAATCGTGTAGGCGCCAGAATCAAATTGCGTGAGGCCATATTTTTTTAACAACCTCAGCCTAATGTCTTTTGACAAGGTGTCTGTTTTGTAATTTTCTATAACCTCCATGGCGCCAAAAGTTTGGCTTTCTGGAAATACAACCACGGCCGTGCTGTCTGCTTCCACCTCTAAGGAGTACAACAAGGCCTCCCCAATTTTAATCGATGTAGAATCTACGGATGCTTTAACTTGAGCACTAGCAGGCACCCCAATAAGCACACGTCCAAGCATGCACCACGGGATTTTTAAGGAATTTAAAAACTGTTTTATCTCTTTTGACATCTGCGAGTTATCTTTGCTTGAAATAGCCCAGTAATTTTTTAACGTAACTTTCGTCTGTACGGCAGTCTAAAGAACCAGCACCAGACTTTTTAAAGTTATCTTGAAAGTAATCAATCTGATTACGTCGGTGTCTCGCGTATTTTTCTCTCACGCTTTTAAGGCCGGTATTTACTAAAAACGATTTACCCGTTTCTTGGTCTACCATTTGAACGACTCCTAAATTAGGAATTTCAACCTCATTTTTATCATAGATTCGAATGCCAGTGATGTCGTGTTTGCCCGCGACGATTTTCAAATTCCGCTTGTAGTTTGCACACATAAAATCAGAAATTAGAAATACAATGGCTTTTTTCTTCATAACACTTGACAAAAAGCGAAGCGCTTCAGCAATATTTGTTTCTTTCTTTTTTGGCCTAAACTCTAAAAGCTCACGAATGATCCTGAGAACGTGAGAACGGCCTTTTTTTGGCGGAATAAAAAGCTCAACTTCATCAGAAAAAAGGATCAATCCAATTTTATCATTGTTTTGAGTCGCCGAAAATGCTAGCGTAGCAGCTATTTCTGTTACAAATTCATTTTTAAATTGTTCATGGGTTCCAAACTGCTTTGAGCCAGAAACATCCACCGCCAGCACCATGGTAAGCTCACGCTCTTCTTCAAATATTTTGACATGAGGCGCGCTATACCTTGCGGTCACATTCCAGTCAATGTTTCTAATGTCATCTCCATACTGGTATTGGCGGACTTCAGAAAAAGTCATTCCGCGCCCTTTAAAAGTAGAATGGTATTCGCCTCCAAAAACATGGTCGGAAAGCCGGCGCGTTTTGATCTCAATTTTACGTACTTTTTTTAATAACTCTTTTGTGTCCATTTAGGTAATTTATGCCAGAAAGAAAGCGCTTCAATCTAGGAGACGGCTCTTAGGGAACCTCAATGATGTTGACAATTTTGTTAACAATGTCTTCAGAGGTAATGTTTTCAGCTTCAGCCTCATAGGTAATCCCAACACGGTGGCGCAATACGTCTAAAACGACAGCTCGCACATCTTCAGGAATCACATAACCACGCCGCTTGATAAAAGCATAGCATTTTGCTGCGGTTGCTAAGTTTATACTCCCCCTGGGCGAGGCTCCAAATGAAATCAGGGGCTTTAAATCTGCCAAATTGTAACGCTCTGGGTAGCGCGTCGCAAAAATAATATCTAATATATACCGCTCAATTTTTTCGTCCATATAGACCTCGCGAACGGCTTTTTGTGCAGCCAAAATTTCATCAATCTTGACCACGGGCTTAATTTTCTCAAAGACCCCCTTTAAATTTGCACGGACAATATGCTGTTCGTCATCCAGCTTTGGATAATCAATGACGGTCTTTAGCATAAAACGGTCTATTTGCGCTTCAGGCAAAGGATATGTCCCCTCTTGTTCTACCGGGTTCTGCGTTGCCATTACTAAAAAGGGCTTATCCAAAACGAAAGTGTCGTCTCCAATAGTTACTTGCTTTTCCTGCATGGCCTCCAACAGGGCCGACTGCACTTTAGCAGGGGCTCTATTTATTTCATCAGCCAAAACAAAATTGGCAAAAATAGGACCCTTTTTAATGGTAAAATCATTAGCCTTCATATTGTAAATAAGGGTCCCTGTAACGTCGGCAGGAAGTAAATCTGGAGTAAACTGAATGCGGCTAAAACTGCCCGCAACGGCCTGAGACAAGGTGTTTATGGCCAAAGTCTTGGCCAGGCCCGGCACCCCTTCAAGTAAAACATGGCCTTGGCCTAATAAACCAATTAGCAAGCGTTCTATCATGTGTTTTTGCCCAAGAATGACCTTGTTCATTTCAAGTGTTAGGAGGTCAACGAAGGCGCTTTGCTTTTCAATTTTTTCGTTAATCGCTTTAATGTCAATAGCTTGAGATTGTTCTTCCATATTTAATTCTGTCTTTAGCATTTGGGAATGCTGCGAAATTTGTAAATTAAATTTCTTAATGTTATTATTAATTGGTTAAAAATAAAAATTTTTTTCGGATCAAATACTATTTGATTATNTCNNTAAAAATCATGCCAAAACCAAAAAGTTTAAAAAAAATTAAAGACTAAGCGCCATAAGTTATAAGTCAAATTTTATCCCCTGGGCCAGAGGTAAGCTTGTNGTGTAGTTTATTGTGTTNGTTTGTCGCCTCATATAAATCTTCCAGGCATCACTTCCAGATTCACGGCCGCCGCCAGTGTCCTTTTCCCCTCCAAAAGCTCCGCCAATTTCCGCACCGGAAGTGCCGATATTGACGTTGGCAATTCCACAGTCACTTCCAGCTTGAGACAAGAACAGCTCCGCCTCCCTTAGGTTGTTGGTCATTACGGCTGAGGAAAGCCCTTGGGCCACACCGTTTTGCATTTCAATGGCATTTTCAATGCTGCCCGAATATTCTAAAAGGTATAAAACGGGGGCAAACGTTTCGTGTTGTACAATCTTAAAGTTGTTTTTTGCTTCGGCAATAGCAGGTTTTACATAACATCCGCTTTTGTAGTCACCGCCCTCTAACACACCGCCTTCAACAATAATTTTTCCACCCTCAGAGGTTACCGACTCAAGGGCGTTTAGGTAATTTTTGACCGCATCGCTATCAATTAGCGGCCCCACATGATTTTTTTCATCCAATGGATTTCCAATTCGCAATTGGCCATAGGCGTCCACCAGGGCAGATTTAACTTTATCATATATAGATTCATGGATGATAAGACGTCTTGTAGAGGTACAGCGTTGTCCAGCTGTTCCAACAGCGCCAAAGACAGCCCCAATAACAGTCATTTTAATATCGGCGTCTGGCGTTACAATAATGGCATTATTTCCTCCTAATTCTAAAAGGGATTTCCCCAAGCGTTCTCCGACTGTTTTGGCAACAATTTTACCCATTCGTGTTGAGCCTGTAGCCGAAACAAGAGGAATTCGATTATCCTTGGTCAAATATTCCCCCACTTTATAGTCCCCATTTATCAGGCAAGAAATTCCTTCAGGCAGATTGTTTTGTGCAAACACATCCGCTGCGATCTTTTGACAAGCAATACCGCACAAAGGCGTTTTCTCTGATGGCTTCCAAACACAAACATCTCCGCAAATCCATGCCAAGGCAGTATTCCATGCCCATACGGCAACAGGAAAGTTAAATGCAGAAATTATCCCAACCACACCGAGTGGATGGTATTGCTCATACATTCTATGACCAGGTCTTTCAGAGTGCATAGTTAAGCCGTGTAATTGCCGAGAAAGGCCTACTGCAAAATCACAGATGTCAATCATTTCTTGAACTTCGCCTAATCCTTCCTGCAGGCTTTTACCCATTTCATAGGAAACTAATTGTCCTAAAGGCTTTTTAAGAACCCTAAGACGTTCACCGAATTGTCTTACAATTTCTCCCCTTTGTGGCGCAGGTATTAATCGCCAAGTTTTAAATGCAGATGTCGAAGCGATCATCACTTCATCATACTCTGTAGATGTTGTGGCAGAAACAGACCCAATTTTTGCTCCATCTACAGGCGAAAAAGAGGCTATATTTTTCCCAGCGGACATCCACTTAGACCCTGTTGATGTTCCAGAGTTGTGCGGCTTAACATCAAGCGCCTTTAATGCTGCTTTTATGTTCATTGATTTTATCATAATTATTTGTGATTTATTAATCGGAGTGTAAAGTTAAGTTAAATTTTGCACCCCTACCATTTTGTAAATGGGTTTTGGCATAATTGTGAGTTATAGTACTTTTTAATTCCCGTAACTTCTTCTCCAAGCCATTTTGGCTTTTCAAAAATGTCCGCTTCGCTATCTAATTCTATCTCTGCAATTTTGAGCCCTTCATTAACACCTTTAAATATGTCGACTTCAAAAAGCCCCCCCTTATAATTTACTTTATACCTAGCTTTCTCAATTTTATTTGGCAAACAAAGCGCTATCAGCTCGTTTGCCTCTTCAAGTGGTAATTCTTTTTCCCACTCAAGCCTGCATAAACCATTTTTTGATATTTCGCCTTTTATAGTCAAATACCCTTTGCTATTACTAATACGTAAACGAACAGTCCTGCCGGGGTCTGTGCTTAGATAGCCCTGAACAATATCATCTTTTGAAGATATGTTTTGTTTATAACCATCCGAAGTGATTAAAAATTTACGTTCGATTTCTCTTTTCAATTAAAGTTTGAGTATTAAAAGTGACTTAAGCATCGATTTGAGTGACGCGAAGTGTGTTTACCATACCATTGCTTTCCAGGGGCATTGCCGCCAGGCCAATGACCATATCTCCCGCCTCTAAATAACCCTTTTCCACCGCCATTTTATTGACATCTTCTAGAGTTTGGTCTGTAGACACAAACTTGTCATAGTAAAACGCACGTACCCCCCAAAGCAAATTTAGCTGCGGGATGATCCGTTTGTTAGAAGAGTATACCAATATATGAGCTTGAGGCCTCCAGGCAGAAATTTGAAAGGCTGTATAGCCGCTGCTTGTCAAGGTTGAAATCCCTCTAGCATTGATTTGATTGGCCATGTGCGCGGCGTGGTAACAGATTGATTTTGTAATGTAGCGCTTTGTTTTGATGTGTGGGTGTTTTTGAGGCACATGGATGAGCTCTGAATTTTCCACCGATTTTATAATATCGGACATTTTTTGAATCACCTCGATAGGGTATTGGCCTACAGAAGTTTCACCAGAAAGCATGACTGCGTCAGCACCATCCATAACCGAATTGGCGACATCGTTTACTTCCGCTCTTGTGGGGTTCAAGCTATCTATCATGGACTCCATCATTTGTGTCGCAATGATAACCGGAATTCTTGCACTTTTCGCTTTTAAAACAAGCTTTTTTTGAATGAGAGGAACTTCATTAGCGGGAATTTCAACACCAAGGTCGCCTCTGGCAACCATCAATCCGTCGCAACTTTTTACAATTGCATCGATGTTTGCAACAGCTTCTGGTTTTTCGATTTTGGCAATGACAGGAATCTTATAGTTGCTGTGTTCTGAAATAATCGCCTCAAGCTCCTTGATATCTTCGGGGTTTCGTACAAATGAGAGCGCCATCCAATCTACCTCTTGCTCAATTGCAAACAGCGCATCTTTTTTATCTTTTTCCGTGAGTGCAGGCTGCGAAATATTGGTGTTTGGGAGGTTCACCCCTTTTTTAGATTTTAAGGGGCCGCCCTGAATTACCCTTGCCCTTACTTCGTTTGTTTTATTGGTGGAAATGACTTCAAAAATCAGCTTACCATCATCCAACAATATTTTCTCTCCCGCTTTAGCGTCCATTGGGAAGCGCTTATAAGTCATGAAAACGCGATCTTTGGTACCTTCAAAGTGCGCGCCGGTTGCAAAAACAATTTCGTCACCAGGCGCAACAATCACGTCGTCCTTCATAACGCCAATCCTCAATTTTGGCCCCTGTAGATCGGCCAAGACAGCAGCGTTGTATCCGTGCTTTTTATTGATGGCTCTTATGCTTTTGATGTTGTTTTCAACGGTTTTATAATCGGCATGTGAAAAGTTGATTCTAAAAACATTAACCCCGGTTGCAACCAAATCTAACAACATTTCTTTACCGCCAATAGCGGGCCCCAAAGTGGCAACAATTTTTGTTTTTTTTCTTTTGTGTGACATTAATTTATTATTAAGTATTCTTTTGATTTTAGCGCATTACCCTCAACGGCATATACAAGGCTGATTTGCGGAATTTTGCTTAGGGACTCAAGAGTCACTTTTTCAGAAATATAGCTTCCGCTAATTTTTAAAAAATAGTCGACAGCAGCATGTTCTTTTAAAAGGCGGATTGTTTGAAAATTTTTTTCTTCCTGGTTTGAAAAAAGACCCTGCCCTGTGCTTTCTAGCTCAACTTGACAACTGTTTTTTATTAAATTCCATTGAGATTTTAAGTCCGAATCTTCCCACTCAAACAGCGAAAAAAATAAATTTTTTGAAGCGCTGAAGTCCAGGTCTTTTTTCAAGCGCCTTAGACGGGTCTTTAAGCTTAAATTTATGGCGTGTGCCAAGCGGTAATCATCAGCTTCTGAATGAATTGCGTAAAGTGAATACTCAGCATCCTGAAAATCATTTAAGTCGAGCTTGTGTATGGCCATATATCAGCTAAAGAATTATGTAAATATAGAGATAAAAGCACAATTATGGGCCACAGAGTTGATCTCTCCAACCTAAATGTTACGAAAACGATTCCGCCAGAACCACCATAAGGCGTTTAATTTACAGTTCAATTTTATCTTGTAAAGCAAAATAAGCCCTATGACAGGCCTTTTCTTCAGCCTTTTTTCTCGAAGTTCCCCGCGCTTTGGCAATTACTTTGTCATTAATTAAAAGGGTTACAGAAAAATGCTTAATAATCTCAACCCCATCGTCTTTTTCACAGTTAAACCGTAGGTTGTTTTTTTCTTTTTGACACCATTCTACTAGCAAACTTTTATAACTTGTGATTTTTCCCTCTAGCAGCGAAATATCAACATAAGGATCAATGATGCTGTTGTAGATAAACTGCTTACAGGGCGCGAATCCTTTGTCTAGAAAAACAGCCCCTACAAGCGCCTCTAAAAGATTTCCGTGGGTGTTTTGACCAAATTTTGAAAGGGCTAAATTTGACCTCATGAGCGGCATGAGCCCCATTTCCTTTCCAATTTTATTAAGGTAGCCCCTGCTTACAATTTTTGATCGCATTTTCGTTAGATAGCCCTCGTTTGCACTAGGCACCGATTTGTATAGATAATCTGCAATTACGGCCCCAAGTATCGCGTCTCCAACATATTCTAAACGCTCGTAATTAAAGGCATTCCCTTGAGGGTCTTTTAATTTTGTTGAACGGTGGGTAAAGGCCCTTTCGTAGAACTCGACTGTTTTTGGGCGAAAACCAAGGATGGGCTCTAAAGCAGAGAATAGAGGGTTGTTTTTGTTTTGTCTAGGGCTGAATATATTTTGAATATAATTCAAACCCTATACGCCTAATTTTTTAAACACCACACAGGCATTGTGTCCTCCAAAGCCAAAGGTGTTACTCATAGCGACTTTAACGGACCGCTTTTGTGCCTTATTGAGCGTTAGGTTGAGCTCAGGGTCAATGTTTTCATCTGAAGTTCTGTGGTTAATTGTAGGCGGAACGACCCCGTGGTTGATTGACAGTATAGAGGCGATGGCCTCAATAGCCCCTGCGGCTCCCAAAAGATGACCCGTCATAGACTTTGTTGAGTTTATGTTTATCTTCTTAGCGTGGCCCCCAAAGACCTCCCCAATGGCCTTAATTTCAGCAATATCCCCTAATGGCGTAGACGTACCATGGGTATTTATGGCGTCTACATCTTCCGGCTTTAAGCCCGCATTAGCGAGACAGCTTTTCATTACTGCCGCAACTCCAACTCCATCGGGATGCGGTGCAGTCATATGGTGGGCATCAGAAGAAAGGCCACCCCCAACAAGTTCTGCGTAAATAGTTGCGCCTCGCGCTTTGGCATGTTCATATTCTTCCAATACAAGGGCTCCAGACCCCTCTCCAAGGACAAAACCATCGCGTGTTCCATCAAAAGGCCTGGAAGCCGTTTCTGGACTTTCATTTCTTGTTGATAGTGCATGCATAGCATTAAAGCCACCCACACCAGCTTCATTTATTGTGGCTTCACTCCCTCCTGTAACAATGACATCACAATGTCCTAAACGAATGTAGTTGAGTGCATCAATTATGGCATTTGCCGAAGAAGCACAGGCCGAAACAGTGGTGTAATTTGGGCCCATAAACCCGTATTTGATAGAGATATTAGCCGGCGCAATATCAGCGATCATTTTAGGAATAAAGAAAGGATTAAATCTAGGGGTACCGTTGCCGGTCGCAAAATTAGAAACTTCTGTTTGAAAAGTGTCAATGCCCCCAATTCCAGCGCCCCATATGACACCCACACGAAATTTATCAATAGTCTCTAAATTAAGCTTCGCATCTGAGATGGCTTCTGTGGAAGCCACCATAGCATATTGAGCAAATTTATCTGTTTTTCGAGCTTCTTTTCGATCAAAGAAATCGTAAACATTGTAATTTTTTAGTTCACAAGCAAACTTTGTTTTAAAATGTTCCGTGTCAAAATAGGTAATGGGTGCACAACCACTTTTTCCTTTTAAAAGGTTTTTCCAGTAGTCGTCTTTATTATTACCAATGGGCGTTAAGGCCCCAAGGCCCGTTACAACAACTCGCTTTAAATTCATAAAATTACTAGGGATTACTATTTTGCTGCCTCTATATAAGAAATAGCTTGACCAACAGTAGCAATGTTTTCTGCTTGGTCATCTGGGATTTGAATGTCAAATTCTTTTTCAAATTCCATTATTAACTCAACAGTATCTAGAGAGTCTGCTCCAAGGTCATTGGTGAAACTTGCTTCTGTTACTACTTCGTTTTCATCAACGCCTAATTTGTCAACGATTATCGCTTTTACTCTTGATGCAATGTCTGACATAATATTTAATTTTAATTTTTAGTTAGGATGCAAAAATAAAAAACTTTATTTTAAAATGTATAAATAAGGGAAAAATGTATAGCTTGTTATTAAGATTGTGTTTTTCTTTTGCAGATAATCCCCAGATTTAAAATATAATTACTTTTTTTGTAATTCAATAATTANCCNAAGANGGTTATATGAAAAAAATTGCAATNTTTGCGTCTGGNTCAGGAACNAATGCNCAAAACATCATTGCCTTTTTTAAAAAAGACACAAGCGCNGCAGTTTCCTTGGTTTTATCGAACAACCCCAAAGCCATTGTTTTAGAGCGCGCAAGAAGANATCAAGTACAAACCTTNGTGTTTGATAGAGAGCAATTTGTAAGCGAAGCCGGTGTNTTAAAAACACTTCAGTCCTATGATATTGATTTTATTGTNTTGGCGGGGTTTTTGTGGAAATTCCCNAAAACCNTGTTAAGCCATTTTACNGGNAANACCATCAATATACACCCCGCGCTTTTACCCAAATANGGAGGTAAGGGGATGTACGGAAAANACGTNCATCGCGCCGTTGTAGCACANAAAGAAANAGAGTCGGGCATTACAATTCATTATGTAAACGAGNATTATGACGATGGTGCNATAATTTTTCAAGCTAAGTGCCGTGTTTTAGANAGCGACACGGCTGAAGATGTTGCAANAAAAGTTCACGCNCTGGAACAACAGCACTTTCCNAAAATCATTAAACAAACAATCTTAAGCAATGGCNAGGGNAAAACAAAAATATTATACGGTTTGGAAAGGNCATAAGACAGGCGTTTTCGAATCTTGGAATGCGTGTCAGCTACAAATCAAAAATTTTCAGGGCGCTCAGTATAAATCCTTTGAAACCAAGGCCATGGCAGAAAAGGCTTTTCAGGGCCGGTACAATGATTACATAGTAAAGCATAAGAAGGCAAAAACATTTGTTTCCTCGGAAGAACTAAAAATGATTGGCCAGCCCAGCCTAGAATCTATAGCGGTGGATGCCGCTTCAAGTGGAAATCCAGGAATCATGGAATATAGGGGCGTGGACACCCAAACCAAAAAGACACTATTTCATAAAGGGCCTTTTCAAAAAGGAACAAATAATGTAGGTGAGTTCTTAGCCCTTGTTCATGGGCTAGCACATTTAAAGAAAATGAAAAGCCAGCGGCTTTTGTATACAGACTCTAAAACAGCAATGAGTTGGGTTTTAAAAAAGAAATGCAACACAAAGCTAGAGCGCACTTTGGAAAATCAACAGCTTTTTGAGCTTATTGAGCGCGCAGAACAATGGTTGAAAAGCAATGAGTTTTCAACAAAAATTGTAAAATGGGAGACAAAAGTTTGGGGGGAAATTCCAGCAGATTTTGGAAGAAAATAAGCCTCGGGATTCATTCATGATTTGTTTTATTAACCCTAATTTTTGTGTAAGTTTGTTCTTTAAACTTTATTGTATTAGATGAACAAGCTTTTGATTGTTGGGACTGTTGCTTTTGACGCCATTGAAACACCCTTTGGAAAAACAGATAAAATACTTGGAGGCTCTGCGCCCTACATTGGGCTTTCTGCCTCACAGTTTAATGTTCAAAGCGCCATCGTTTCGGTCGTTGGCGGGGACTTCCCAAAGTCATATTTAGAATCAATTCAGGCCCATCAAATAAACACATCGGCTATAGAAATTATTGCAGAAGAAAAAACGTTTTTTTGGAGCGGCCGCTATCAAAAGAACATGAATACGCGCGACACCATTACCACCGACCTGAATGTTTTAACAAAATTTAATCCCATTGTCCCCGATGCTTTTAAAGACGCTAGTGTTGTTGTTTTAGGGAATTTAGCACCTGCCAATCAAGCAAATGTGATTTCTCAACTCACCAACCCTAAGGCGCTTATTATTCTAGACACCATGAATTTTTGGATGGACAATGCGTTAAATGAACTTTTAGAAGTTATAAAAAGGGTGGATGTAATTACCATTAACGATGAAGAAGCGCGCCAATTAACATGCGAAAACTCTTTAGTCGTTGCTGCGCGTAAGATCTATGAAATGGGCCCCCAATTTGTAGTCATAAAAAAGGGGGAGCATGGCGCACTGCTCTTTAGTGAGGACAAGGTGTTTTCGGCCCCAGCACTTCCACTAGAATCGGTATTTGACCCTACTGGTGCGGGGGATACTTTCGCGGGGGGCTTTTCGGGGCATTTAACTAAAACCAATGATTTTTCATTTGAAAACATGAAGCGCGCTTTGATTTGTGGTTCCGCAATGGCTTCATTTTGTGTTGAAGAATTCGGGCCTAAGCGCCTGCTTAACCTTGAGGAATCCGCCTTAGCAATTCGCCTGCAAGCTTTCAAAAAATTGACCCAATTTGAACTGTAACTTATTTTTTAAATGCATAACTTTGAGAAGAAAACTTATTTTTAAAAAAACGAACCAAAAGACAACACAACTTCACAAATGAGTGATGCAATTAAACACGAATGTGGGATTGCCCACATTAGACTTCTAAAGCCCCTTGAATATTACAAGAACAAGTACGGGACGGCTTTCTATGGCATCAATAAGATGTACCTCATCATGGAAAAGCAGCACAATAGGGGGCAAGACGGCGCAGGCTTTGCAAGCATTAAACTCAACATGGATCCGGGCCAGCGCTATATTAGCCGCGTTCGTTCCGTAGCCCAACAGCCCATACAGGACATTTTTGCACAAATTAACGAACGGATCAATAAGGTTCTAGATGAGAACCCACAGCTTAAAAACGACGTTTCTAATCAAAAGCAGATGACTCCTTACTTAGGCGAAGTGATGCTTGGGCATGTGCGATATGGGACCTTCGGGAAAAACAGCGTAGAAAGTGTTCATCCATTTTTAAGGCAAAACAATTGGATGCATCGAAATCTGATTTTGGCAGGGAATTTTAATATGACCAATGTGAGTCAGCTTTTTAGCAATTTGGTAGAGCTTGGACAGCACCCCAAAGAATACACAGACACCATCACCATCATGGAAAAAATTGGGCATTTTTTAGACGATGCTGTGGCAAAGCTGTACAAAAAATTAAAAAAAGAGGGCTACAGCAAGGTCGAGTGCTCCTCAATAATTGCGGAACGCTTGAGCATAAAAAAGATCCTAAAA
>NZDM01000034.1 GCA_002690085.1 Flavobacteriaceae bacterium | reverse complement strand
ATAATCTAATAGATGGGGCTTTCAAAAGTGGTGTCGAAAAGTTTATTTTTTTAGGTAGCTCCTGCATTTACCCAAAATTTGCCCCCCAGCCTTTAAAAGAAGTGTATTTACTAACGGATTCCTTGGAACCTACTAACGAATGGTACGCCCTGGCAAAAATATCTGGTGTCAAGGCCTGTGAATCCATTCGCAATCAATACAATAAAGACTATGTTAGTTTGATGCCTACTAATTTATATGGTTATAATGATAATTTTGATTTAAAATCCTCTCATGTTTTACCTGCTATGATTCGTAAATTTCATGAGGCAAAGGAAAATAACCACAGTCCTGTCATACTTTGGGGCTCGGGTACGCCAATGCGTGAGTTTTTGTTTGTAGACGATTTGGCGGCGGCCGTGGTTTATGCCTTGGAAAATAAATTTGATGAACATCTATACAATGTAGGATCGGGCAAGGACGTTACTATAAAAGAATTGGCAAAAATCATTCAAAAAATTACTGGACACAAAGGCGACATTATTTGGGACGCCACAAAGCCAGATGGCACGCCAAGGAAACTTATGGATGTATCCAAAATGAAAGCCATAGGTTGGCAATATAGCACAGCATTAGAAGCGGGCATCCAAAAAACCTACACTTGGTTTTTAGAAAATATTAATAACTTTAAAGAAGTGAAATTATGAAAGTTGCACTCATTACAGGGGTTACGGGCCAAGATGGCTCTTATTTAGCTGAGTTACTGCTCCAAAAAGGATATGAAGTTCATGGTATTAAAAGGCGTGCTTCGTCTTTCAATACCGAGCGTATTGATCATATTTACCAGGATCCCCATCATCCTAAACCACGCTTTAAATTGCATTATGGCGACTTAACAGACTCACTAAATATTACTAAAATAATCAAAGAATGTCAACCCGATGAGATTTATAATTTGGGGGCCATGTCTCATGTGAAGGTGTCTTTTGATGTGCCTGAGTATGTTGGTCAGGTCGATGCCTTGGGAACATTAAGAATATTAGAAGCCGTTAGACTTTTAGGTTTAGAGAAAAAAACTAAGATTTATCAAGCCTCTACTTCTGAACTATACGGTGGAATGCAAGAGAACAAAAACAGAAAGGGTTTTTACGACGAGAATTCCCCCTTTTACCCCAGATCTCCTTATGGAGTGGCTAAGATTTACGGTTTTTGGATTACCAAAAATTACCGCGAGGCCTATGATATGTTTGCATGTAATGGGATTTTATTCAACCACGAATCACCTAGGAGGGGGGAGACTTTTGTAACTCGTAAAATAACCAGAGCAGTAGCCCGTATTGCACTAGGGCAAAAAGAAAATATTTACCTTGGAAATCTCAATGCCAAACGCGACTGGGGACACGCTAAAGATTATGTTCGCATGATGTGGATGATTCTGCAAGCCGACAAAGCCGAAGATTGGGTCATTGCTACAGGAGTTTCAAAATCTGTAAGAGAAGTGGTTGTTAAGGCTTTTGATTATGTTGGCATCGAACTTGAATTTCATGGAAAAGGTAAAGACGAAAAGGCAATTGTAAAAGCGTGTAATAATAATAAATATCAGCTAGAGATTGGTAAAGAAGTGCTTTCAATTGATCCTAATTATTACAGGCCTACAGAGGTTGATTATTTAGTAGGAGATCCAACAAAAGCCAAAGAAAAACTAGGTTGGGTACCTGAATATGACTTTAACACTTTAGTTGATGATATGATGGAATCTGACTTAAAATTATTTAGTAAGAAATAAAAAATGAAAATTAAATCTATTTGCTGTATTGGTGCTGGTTATGTCGGTGGTCCGACCATGTCTGTAATTGCACAGAAAAATCCAGATATTAAAGTAACTGTAGTTGATCTGAATGCCCAACGCATTGCCGATTGGAACGATAAAGATTTGACCAAACTACCTATATATGAACCTGGACTCGATGAGGTTGTTGCCGAGGCCCGCGGGCGCAACTTATTTTTCTCTACTGAGGTAGACAAAGCTATAGACGAGGCTCAGATGATTTTTATCTCAGTCAATACCCCCACTAAAACTTATGGTGCTGGTAAAGGCATGGCCGCAGATTTAAAATATGTAGAGCTCTGTGCGCGTCAGATTGCCAAAGTTGCCACCACAGATAAAATTGTGGTAGAAAAATCAACGCTGCCTGTAAAAACCGCTGAAGCCATTCAAAATATATTAGACAATACAGGTAATGGCGTGGATTTTCAAATCCTTTCCAATCCAGAGTTTTTAGCCGAGGGCACTGCCATGCGCGACTTGGCTGTTCCAGACCGCGTNCTTATTGGAGGCGATTCAACTACACCAAAAGGCCAAGANGCCATNCANGCTTTGGTGGATNTTTANGGTAGCTGGGTACCAAAAGAAAATATTCTAACNACNAACGTATGGTCCTCGGAGCTTTCCAAACTCACGGCCAATGCNTTTTTAGCACAACGCGTATCTTCCATTAACTCCCTTTCTGAGCTTTGTGAAGCNACTGGCGCTAATGTTCAAGAAGTNGCNAAAGCCATTGGTATGGACAGNCGCATCGGNTCTAAGTTTTTACAAGTGTCTGTGGGTTTTGGGGGGTCATGTTTCCAGAAAGACATCCTAAATTTGGTTTACATAGCGAAATCTTTGGGTCTTAACGAAGTCGCCGACTATTGGCATCAAGTGATCTTAATGAACAACCACCAGCGCGACCGCTTTGCCAAAAATATTATCAAAACGCTTTATAGTACCGTCAATGGGAAAACCATTGCGTTTCTGGGCTGGGCCTTTAAAAAAGACACCAACGATACAAGAGAATCTGCCGCTATTTATGTAGCAGATTCACTCATGGACGAGCAGGCCATCATCAAGGTCTATGATCCTAAAGTGACTGCCATGCAGATGCAATCGGACATAAATTATTTAAATACGAGGTCTGATAAACAAAACACTAAGTATTTAAAAACAGAAAACGATCCTTACGCGGCCATGGAAGGCGCCCATGCCATTGCTGTGCTCACTGAGTGGGATGAGTTTAAGAAATATGATTGGCAACGCATTTACAACGGTATGCAAAAGCCAGCTTTTGTTTTTGATGGCAGAAATGTCCTCAACCGCAAAGCTTTGGAAACTATTGGATTTGTATATAAAGGGATTGGATCCTAAATGAATAGCAAAAAAATTATACTGGTAACAGGCGCTGCAGGTTTTATTGGCTATCACCTTTGTGAAGCCCTGCTAAAAGAAGGTCATATGGTCTTAGGACTGGATAACATCAATGACTATTATGATGTGAATCTAAAATATGCGCGTCTACAGCAGTTAGGAGTAGAGCGCGAGACTGCTGAGGTTTTTAATGCTATATCTAGTAGCACCAAACACGGCTCTCAAATGCAATTCGTTCGTATGCATTTAGAAGACCGCGAAGCCCTACCAAAATTATTTATAGAATTTGAGTTCGATATGGTTTGTAATATGGCTGCACAGCCTGGTGTTCGTTATTCTTTAGAAAACCCTGAGGCCTATATTGACAGTAATATTACAGGCTTTTTGAATGTTTTAGAGTGCTGCAGACATCACAATGTAAAACGACTGGTTTACGCCTCCAGTTCCAGTATTTACGGCAATAGCGACGCGGTGCCATTTATAGAAACTGCCAATGTAGACAAGCCCATCAGTTTGTATGCGGCTACTAAAAAGTCTAACGAACTTATGGCGCATACTTACAGTCATTTATATGGTATAGAAACAATCGGTTTGCGCTTTTTTACAGTTTATGGCCCATGGGGAAGACCCGATATGGCGATGTTTTTATTTACTGATGCTATTATTAATAAAAAGGCTATAAAAGTCTTTAACAATGGCGACCTCTCCAGAGACTTCACCTATATCGATGATATTGTTAAGGGAGTTTTAAGCACCCTGTTAGAGGACACAAACGACAGATCTATTTGTAAAATCTATAATATTGGCAACAGCTCACCCGTACAACTAATGAATTTTATAAAATCTATTGAAAATAATTTAGGGGTTGCGGCTAAAAAGGAAATGCTTCCTATGCAAGCAGGAGATGTCCATCAAACATGGGCGGATGTTAGCAAGTTGAAAAACGATTATAATTATAAACCCAATACTTCAGTTAATCAGGGGGTGGAAGCCTTTATAGATTGGTATAAAACCTATTACAAAATAAAATAATATCTACCGTCGTCCCTAGTCAAAACTGCAAGAATAAAGAACGCTGTAATAAAAATTAATAATTGAAATTTAGTAAAAGACATATTGCCAAATCGTTTTCATGGCGACTGATTGGCACTTTCGATACTCTTGTTTTTGCATGGCTTATCACTGGTGATTTAAATGAAGGTGTTAGAATTTCAGGTATTACTACATTTACAAAATTGGTATGGTATTATATGCACGAACGCTGGTGGTTTAACTCTTCCATTTCTGATTCTAATAAACGCCACATTATTAAGACCTTTTCGTGGCGTGGGATAGGTACTTTGGATACCATTTTTTTTGGATGGCTTATCACAGGAAATCCTTTTACTGGCTTAAAAATTGGAGGCATTGAAACCGCCTCAAAAATGCTGCTTTATTTTGGACATGAGAAATTGTGGTATAAGATCAATTACGGCTTGGATATCAGAAATAAAGCCAAGCGCATTAAAAAGCTTAAAGCTCAAAGAAATACACTTAAATCATGAGTTTAAACACCGTGAAACACATCTACAAAACTACCAAAAGCCAAAGGGAGACCCAGCATGGGCACAAAACTTATTTGATATGGTTTACAGGTTTGTCAGGTTCTGGAAAATCAACCTTGGCCAATTTGGTTGAAATTGCTTTACATAAAAAAGGAATTTCAACATATATTTTGGATGGTGATAACGTCCGTCAAGGTATCAATAAGGATTTGACATTTTCTCCTAAAGATCGCACAGAGAACATCCGACGTATTGCAGAAATCAGTAATTTAATGCTAGAGGCTGGGGTCGTAACTTTGGCGGCATTTGTTTCGCCTTACATCAAAGATCGTGAGGAGGTTAAGCATATTGTTGGGGCTGATAATTTTATAGAGATTTACGTCAATACTTCTATTGAAGAATGTGAGAGAAGGGATGTTAAAGGGCTTTATGAAAAAGCCAGAAATGGTGAAATTAAAAACATGACAGGTGTTTCATCTCCCTATGAGGCCCCAATAAATCCGGACCTTGAAGTTGTCACTGACGGTCAATCTGTTGAAGAAAACGTCGATCAAATATTAAAATTATTAAGTCAAAAAATTAATTTAAACAATGAGTAATTATATTATTAACCATTTGAGAGAACTCGAATCGGAAGCCATTTTTGTAATTCGAGAAATTGCAGCCCAATTCGAAAACCCTGTTCTTTTGTTTTCAGGTGGGAAAGATTCAATATTGCTGACCCATTTAGCAAAAAAAGCATTTTATCCTGCTAAAATACCATTTCCATTAATTCATGTGGATACCGGACATAATTTCCCTGAGACTATTGCGTTTCGAGATGCACTAGTAGAAAAATTAGGTGTTCAACTTATCGTAGGGTCTGTGCAGGAAGCGATTGATAAAGGTAGAGCCAAGGAAGAAACGGGTGCTGATGCTTCCAGAAATTCCTTGCAAATCGTATCCCTTTTAGATACCCTAGAGGCCCATAAAGTGGATGCCGCCATGGGGGGTGCACGACGCGATGAAGAGAAAGCCCGTGCCAAGGAACGTTTTTTTTCCCATCGGGATGAGTTTGGACAGTGGGATCCCAAAAACCAACGCCCAGAATTGTGGAATTTGTTCAATGGACGTAAAAATTATGGAGAACACTTTAGAGTTTTTCCAATTTCTAATTGGACAGAAATGGATGTGTGGGAGTATATTAAACTAGAAAATATAGATTTACCTTCTCTCTATTTTTCTCACAAGCGTGATTGTGTAGTACGGGACGGTGTCATTTTGGCGAATTCAAAATATATCAAATTAAAGCCAGGTGAGGAAGTCGTAAATATGACCATTCGTTACAGGACTTGTGGTGACATGCCCATCACTGGTGCTGTAGAATCTGACGCTGATGATTTAACTAAGATAATTGAGGAAATTGCTACGACAAGAACCACTGAGCGTGGCGGACGTGCTGATGATAAGCGCGCTGAAACGGCGATGGAAGATCGAAAAAAACAAGGATATTTTTAAGAAAATTAAAAAAATTATGAATTATCAAAATATAGAATTATTGAGGTTTACTACTGCGGGAAGTGTAGATGATGGCAAAAGTACGCTCATAGGTAGATTGTTGTACGATAGTAAATCTATTTTTCAAGACCAACTAGACGCTGTTGAGACGTCTAGTAAAAACAAGGGCTTTGATTATGTAGATCTATCTTTATTGACAGATGGTTTAAAGTCCGAGCGGGAACAAGGCATCACCATTGATGTAGCCTACCGCTATTTTGCAACACCAAAAAGAAAGTTTATTGTAGCGGATACACCCGGACACATACAATATACCCGAAATATGGTGACAGGCGCTTCTACTGCTAATTTAGCCATTATATTAATAGACGCGCGGAAAGGTATGTTAGAGCAAACGCACCGCCATTCTTTTATCGCCTCTTTATTGCGTATTCCTCATGCAATTGTTTGTATAAATAAAATGGATTTGGTGGATTACAGTGAGGAAGTATATAATAAAATTGTAGCTGATTTTAAAGCTTTTTCATCCAAGTTAGACATCAGTGATATTCAGTTTATCCCTATTTCTGCACTCAATGGTGATAATGTGGTTAATAAATCAGAAAACATGGATTGGTATAAAGGTAGTACTATGATGTATCACTTGGAAACAGTTCATATTTCAAGTGATTACAACCATGTAGATTGTCGTTTTCCGATACAATCGGTTATTCGTCCACATACTTTGAATAATCAAGATTTTAGAGGGTTTGCGGGTCGTATTGATGGCGGTGTTTTTAAACCTGGTGACAAAGTTAAAACTTTACCATCTGGATTTGTTTCAACTATCAAAACTATTGAACTCAATGGCGAACAAATTACTGAGGCATTTGCCCCAATGTCGGTTACTATGACATTGGAAGATGAAATTGATAATAGCCGAGGTGATATGATTGTACGTGAAAATAATGTCCCTAATGTAGGACAAGATCTAGATATTTTAGTTACTTGGATGAACGCTAGTAGTTTAAAGTCCCGGACCAAAGTAATCGTTAAACATACGACTAATGAATGTATTGCAATGGTCAAGGAATTAAAATACAAGGTGGATATAAATACGCTACATCGTATTGAAGATAT
>NZDM01000033.1 GCA_002690085.1 Flavobacteriaceae bacterium | reverse complement strand
GTTACTGAAGACATAATGAGAATGAATGTCATAAAAGCTACATAAATCATGGGCAGCTCTTGTCCGTGTAAAAAAGGGACGTGCGTAAACACCTCATCAGCTATAGGCCAGTAGTCAATAAATTTAAACCTTGAAAAACCATAGGCCGCTAAAAACCCAGAAAAGGTCAAAGCATCCGAAACGATAAAGAACCACATCATCATTTTTCCATAACTAGATTTGAGTGGCTGGTTGCCGCCGCCCCAAGTGGTCCCTTCTGTTCCTGTGCTTAATGCTGTAGAATCCATAGTTTATAAGTTATTTTGAGTTTTGCAAAAATAATTAATTTATTCTGTTAAAGAAATATATAAAGAAAAAGAGGTACAGCCATAAAAGGTCAATAAAATGCCAAAATGTTGAAGCTAAATCAAATCCGGTTTTGTCTTTAGGTGTATACGCCTTTTTTAAATGCCTAATAATAACAACGGCCAGGCATAACAATCCTGCCAAAACATGAATAATATGAAATACAGCAATGATGTAAATATAAGACATGGTAATATTACTGGTTGGGCCTGTGAAATTATACCCCATGGATATGAGCTCATTAAATCCCGAAAATTGGGTATAAATAAAAGCCAGACCGAAAACAAAAGTACCTATAAGTAAAGCCACGCTCCTTGAATACTGCGCTTTAATCAGCATTTTTTTAGAAGCAAAAAGCAAGATACTACTCAGTAAAATTATAATTGTACTGATTGTGAATGACTCCGGCAACTGAAAATTGCGAACCCAATCTTCTCGGGTGCTGCTTACTATAAAAGCGCTAGTAAGACCTCCAAAAGACATGATTAGAGATACGATGCCAAACCACAACATCATTTTCTTGGCGTGTTCCTTCTTTTGTTTTAAAGTTCCTTTTGTTAAATCCATAGCTTTCAAATAAATTTATCTATAACATAAACAATCTGCATACTCATTAAATATATAATGCTTACAGCCATCAATTTTTTTGCCGCATTTTCGGATTTGTTTTTAAAAAGCTTAAACCCATAGTACAAAAAGACCAAGCCTACAATAATGACAGGTATGGCGGCATATATTGAGAGCTTCAAGCCTCCAGTAAAGTCTGATAATGGAGCCAGACATATTAATATTGTCCAGCATATGTAACCAATGATTTGAACCACAGTGCCTCTGTCTTTGGAGCCCGTGGGCAACATTTTAAAACCTGCTTTTTTATAATCTTTATCTAGCAACCAAGCGATCGACCAAAAATGCGGAAATTGCCAAAAAAACTGCATCATAAATAAAACGCACGCTTCCAAGCCAAAATGCCCTGTGCAAGCAACCCAGCCTAACATAAATGGAATGGCGCCGGGGATAGCACCGGCTAAAACAGAAAGTGCTGTCTTTTGTTTAAGCGGCGTGTAAACACTGGTGTAAATAAATATTGAAATGGCCGCAAACATAGCAGTAATTGGATTGATCGCGTACAAAATAATCAACCCAATTATTGTAAGAATTGTCGCAAGTATGAATGCATTTTTAACAGATATTCTTCCCTTTGGAATCGGTCTGTTTTTGGTTCGCTCCATAAGGGCATCCAAATCCCTTTCTATGATTTGATTGAATATATTGGAAGCACCTACCATACAATAACCGCCAATTGCAAGAAAAACAAGCCTTGAAATGTTTATTGTTTCAGCGGCAAGTAAATAGCCCGAGATACAAGAAAAAACCACACTTAGGGATAGCCCCATTTTTGTAATCACTTTAAAATCGCTTAAACGACTGACAGGTGTTTTAGACAAGACAACATTTTGGGCCATAGCGTTGGGATCCATTTCTTAAGTTTACAAAGATAATTCTTAATTATATTTTATTCAATATAATATCATAAAAACGTTCTTGGAAAAGCCAACAGCTTATAAGTTGAAGCGGTAAGTGGCTTTTATTAAGAAAATATTTTGAGGCTGATGCTCTAAAATTCCGTTTTGAGCCCCTTCGATGAGCCCGTTTTCTAATGAAACATCTGTTCTAATTCCTTGGGACCAAACCAAAAACAATTCAGACCCTGGAATGTACTCCCAACGCAGCACCAAATTGGAGTTGAATTGAACAACAGAGAAGTCTGGATTTGACATATTGTAGTCATTAAGGCCGTCTAAATTGTCATCAAAATAATAGGTCCCCTCCTCGTATTGAACTTGGGTGTTGTCATAAAGCTGGAAACGGTCAGAAAGTCTATTGGCAGTAGCATCCGTAACATACTTAAAATCTGAGTACCGCCCTTTAGAAATAAAGGGTTGTGCATAATATTGAAGGCTCAAGTTAGGGTTTATAGTATAATTTATGCGGAAGGTGGATTGTAAAGTCTGATTATCAATTGACCCAAGAATATATCTTTTGGAGTTAAGGTATGCCTTTTGAGTAATATACTGTGTTTGGTTAAATTGTTTTGAAAATTCTGTTGATAATGTGAAATTTAAAGCATTGATAACTTGACAATTAAAATCCAATTCAAATTTCAGAACTGAGGCATTATTTTCTTTTAATTTTGAGTGTACAATTCCTATTTTACCATTAATTTTTTTACGTTCATCTGTGTTAAAAAAAAGTGACTTGGAATTTTCTTCGGAAAAACGCCAGCGTGGTCCCCCTCTTAGTTCAGTATTTTTGTATATTCTAGGTCTATGAGTTATTCCTAAATTAATTCTTGAATTGTCTAAAAAAGTTAACCTTGGCCTGAATCGATATTGTGTTCTATTGTGATTGTTTTCAAAATCAAAAGATGTAAATTGATTAAAATCAAGATTAATACTTCTAAAAATTGAAAAAGGCTTTGCGGTTTGATATTTTAAATTAAAAACCTGGAATTTATAATCAGTGCGTCTCAAAAAACCAATATCGTTGAGCTCAAGTTCAGGAGAAGACCATTTAATACTTAGGTCATAATTCCAATTTTTGCCTCCGTCTTTACCAATCTCAAAAAGACCTCCAGTCCCTGTTAGCGAGGTGCGTGTAGGATCAAGTTGTACATGTGTTGCGTCCACACGATCAAAAAGATGTGTTAAGCTTTGCTGGGTTGCAAGAATAGATTCTGGGCTGCCCTTAACATGGCTCATAACAAAATTGGTCTGAAGATAATACGTTCTGTCTTTCCATTGGTGCCTAAAGTCGATACCACCGGAATAGGCAGCCTCTCTAAGCCCAGAAGTCGCTTCAGTAAGAGACCTGTTAGTGGCAGTAAAAATACCGCCAAAAAAAGTATTTCTGTTGTTCATATCCTTTTGCACCCTACCAACGAAATAATTTGTCAGGGGTTCGACTAGAGACTTTGAAGTAAGCCCATCGTTATTTATTTCCAAATACTCTTCTGATGCCATGCTTTCCAAAACACCGATAGACCAGCCATTTTTAGTTTTGCCACTAAACTTTATTGCCCCTAAAATCTTGGTGTTTCCAGGGCGATTTGTGTAGGCCCCTTCTTCAATATCGGGGAAAAATTGAGGTACTCTTCCAATTCGCCTTGAAAAAAATAAATTATCTCTACTATACCCGCCAGCATATCGATAATCAAAAATATTTTTATTTTCTACAAAAAATGGCCGTTGTTCCTTGTTGAAAATTTCAAACCCATCCAATGCAATAGCGGCCGGGTCTGCTTCTACTTGCCCAAAATCAGGATTAATAGTAAGATCAAGGGTTAAGTCATTCGTAATGCCAATTTTTGCATCCAGGCCCGCATTAATTTTGGAATCGTGGCCGTCACGATATGGATTTCCAATTTCTGCTTCGTATGTTTCCTTTTGAACCGCTAAAAAGGGCTGTACTTCAATTTGCTTTTGAGGTTTTATGTTTTTCAGGCCTCTGAGCTGTCCTGCTTCGCTCACCCAGCCCGCAGAACCTACAGGGATGCGATCCCATGCGGACAATTCATTCTCACGAAATAAGTTTCTAACGACATTCAAACCCCAAACTTGCTCCCTAGCATTGCCAAAACGCAACTGACTCAATGGAATTTTCATTTCAGCAGACCAACCCTCCAATATGATTTGTGCCTTTGCACTCCAAATTGGATTCCAGCTGTCGTCAATATCATCCCCATTGTTAGTGACAATTTCATCGCCCCTTACCCCAGCGGCAGTTACTGTAAATAAAAAAGCGGTTCGTAAATCGTGGTAACTATCGATCAGCACATTAATGCGGTCCCCTTCAAAACCATCTCTCCTTGAAAGGCGTTTGGTGATGTGTTTGGGGGAGGCATCCAAAGCCAAAAGTGCTACATATAAATATTTTTGATCGTACAGAATCTTGAATTTAGTCTGCTCTGTTGGAGGGGTGTTTTCATCGGGATTAACTTCAATAAAATTTGACCCCCAAGGAACATTATTCCATATTTTATCGTTGATAAAACCATCCATTTCAGGGGCTTCTACAGAACTAATTTCGGTAGTTGAGTACACCTTAGGAAGTGTCGTTTGAGAGCACACAAACCATGGGGAAATGGCAATAAATAATGAAATTTTTTTTATGAATTTTTGTGTCATTATATTTTGAGTAGGCATACAAGGGTGTAAATTAAGGGCAAATTTATAGGACTCTTGCGCATTAATCCTAAAATTTAGAAAAGTTTAACGCCAAAATACTGTGGATTGTATATACTGATAAGCATTCGGGTCTTATTTGAAAAAATAAGCGTAAATAGATTTTGTTAATAACAATTTATAATTGTAAGTTTGCAAACTCTTTTTTGAGATGTAAAAGAAAATTAAAGAAAAAATTACAACGTGGATACCTTAAGTTATAAAACAATTTCTATTAACAAAGCGACACGCGACAAAGCATGGGTTTTGATTGATGCAGATGGTCAAACATTAGGCCGTTTGGCTTCTAGAGTTGCCATACTATTAAGAGGCAAACACAAACCTAGTTTTACGCCGCACGTTGATTGTGGTGATAACGTTGTTGTGATCAATGCTGAAAAAATAAAATTATCTGGAAACAAGTGGGATGAAAAAACATACATTCGCTACACAGGCTATCCAGGTGGTCAACGTTCACTGACTGCAACTGAGCTTTTTGCAAAAGATCCTGCTCGGCTGGTTGAGAAATCAATTAAAGGAATGCTGCCTAAAAACAAATTAGGTGCAGTACTCTTCAGAAATCTCAATGTCGTCGTTGGCACGAAACATGCTCACGAAGCACAACAACCTAAAGCAATTAATTTAAACGATATTAATTAATGGAAGTCATACACAAAATTGGTCGTAGAAAAACGGCAGTAGCACGTGTTTATCTTTCCAATGGAAAAGGCAAAATAACAGTCAACAATAAGGATTTTAAGTCTTATTTTACAACTGCTACGCTACAATACAAAGTAAATCAACCTTTAGCTTTGACCGACAATGAAGGAAATTTTGACATCAAAGTCAATGTTTTTGGAGGCGGTGTCACTGGACAAGCTGAAGCCGTTCGCCTTGCACTTTCAAGAGCGATGTGCGAACTCAATGAAGAAAACAGAAGTATTTTAAAACCAGAAGGCTTATTAACTCGTGATCCTAGAATGGTAGAGCGTAAGAAATTTGGTCAAAAGAAAGCGCGTAAGAAATTCCAGTTTTCTAAACGTTAAAATACATTTAATTATAAACCAGTTATTGTTGTCCATGACAGTAAAACTGTCAGGATTTAGTTTAGCATCTAAATGAAAAAGGCCTTATCAAGCCACTTTTTCATTGCTAATTCAACAGAACGTAAACTAATACAAAAATGGCACAAGTAGAAGTTAAAGAACTCCTCGACAACGGGGTCCACTTTGGACACCTCACCAGAAAATGGGATCCTAATATGGCCCCATTCATTTATATGGAACGCAACGGCATCCATATCATCAACCTTTACAAAACAGCAGCGAAACTTGAAGAAGCCTCAAAAGCACTTGCAAAAATTGCAACTTCTGGACGTAAAATTCTTTTCGTTGCCACAAAGAAACAAGCGAAAGATATTGTCGCAGAAAAGGCTGCCGATGTTAAAATGCCCTACATCACCGAACGTTGGCCTGGCGGAATGTTGACCAATTTTGTAACCATTAGAAAAGCGGTTAAGAAAATGGCAGCAATAGACCGCATGAAAAAAGATGGAACATTCAATACGCTTTCTAAAAAAGAACGCCTTCAAGTCAGCCGATTAAGAGCCAAACTTGAAAAAAACTTAGGGTCCATTTCAGACATGACGCGTCTACCAGGAGCTTTGTTTGTCGTAGACATCAAGCGTGAACACATCGCAATCAAAGAAGCTCAGAAATTGAACATTCCTATTTTTGCAATGGTGGATACAAATTCAGATCCAAGACAGGTAGACTATGTAATCCCTGCCAACGATGACGCATCAAAATCTATTGAAAAAATTATGACTCATGTCACAGAAGGCATTGCTCAAGGTCTTGCTGCAAGAAAAGCTGAGAAAGAAGGCGGGGCTGATGAAGTGGTTAAGACGGATGTGGCTACAAAACCAGTTGCTGAAGCAACTGCCGTTTCCAAAGAGGAAGAATAAACTTATTAAATAATCAAAAACTCAAAACCGTAAAATTCTTCACTATTTTATAGATTTTTCGGTTTTTTTTAAACTTTAAAACCATGATAAAAGTTACCGCTGCTGAAGTAAATAAACTGAGAAAAGCCACCGGCGCAGGAATGATGGATTGTAAAAAAGCACTTGTTGAAGCTGAAGGCGATTTTGACAAAGCCATAGATGTTTTAAGAAAAAAAGGGCAAAAAGTTGCTGCTAAAAGAGCCGATAGAGATTCCTCTGAAGGGGCTGCTGTTGCCAAGGTAAACGCCGAAAACACCATGGGTGTAGCCATTGTGCTAGGTTGTGAAACTGATTTTGTGGGGAAAAATGAAAACTTTTTAGCACTTGCGAATAAGTTTGCAGAAATCGCACTTCATTGTGCGTCTAAAGAGGCCTTTTTGGAGGCAGATTTTGACGGCATGACGGTTGCTGAAAAACTGACTGAACAAACTGGAGTTATTGGAGAGAAACTAGACATCAAAGCGTTTGAAAAATTAGAGGCCTCATTTGTAGGGTCCTATGTACACATCAATAAGATTGCTGCACTTGTTGGGCTTTCTTCAAATGTGGAAAATGCGGCAATTTTGGTAAAAGACTTGTCCATGCAGGTCGCTTCTATGGGCGCGACTACATTGTCTTACAAAGATTTTGACCAAGACTATGTCGCTTCTGAAACAGAAGCGCGCATCGCCGTCATTGAAAAAGACAATATTGAACTTGGCAGATTAGGGAAAGCTTTAAAAAATGTTCCTCAATATGTCTCCATGGCTCAACTAACACCCGAAGTTTTAGCAAATGCGGAAGCCGATGCCAAAGCACAATTAAAATCAGAAGGAAAACCAGAACAAATTTGGAATAAAATTTTGCCGGGTAAAATGGAGCGCTTCATCTCTGATAACACGACTCTAGACAAAGAACAGTGTTTGCTAGATCAAGATTTTATCAAAGACGATAAAAGTACTGTTGCAAAATATGTTGCTTCTTATGGTGCCGTTGAAGTCATTGGATTTAAAAGAGTTGCCTTAGGCTAATTTTTTAAATTTTAAAGAGATTAAAAAAACCCTATGCAAACCACAGGGTTTTTTTTTTAATAGGTTGCAAGATAGTTGGCAAGTATTATCGGCACAAAATTTTGAGATATTGTTTATATTTGTGAAACGATTAAAACAACTATGGCTTATAAACGTGTTTTATTAAAATTATCAGGCGAAGCCCTTATGGGCAGTCGCCAATATGGCATAGATCCACTACGACTTTCAGAATATGCAAATGATATAAAAGAAGCGCTTGCAGAAGGGATTCAAATTGCCATCGTCATCGGAGGTGGTAATATTTTTAGAGGGGTTGCTGCCGCCAGTAATGGCATGGACCGCGTTCAAGGAGACCATATGGGCATGCTGGCAACAGTCATTAACGGGCTTGCCCTTCAAAGTGCATTAGAAAATGTAGGTGTTCCCACACGTCTTCAGTCTGCGATTAAAATTAATGAAGTTGCAGAACCCTTTATTCGAAGAAAAGCCATGAGACATTTAGAAAAAGGGCGCGTCGTAATCTTTGGAGGGGGCACAGGAAATCCTTATTTCACAACAGATTCTGCAGCCGTATTAAGGGCTATTGAAATAGAGGCCGATATTATTTTAAAAGGCACGCGTGTTGATGGAATTTATACTGCAGATCCCGAAAAAGATGCTTCAGCAAGCAAATACAGCTCGATCAGTTTTGACGACGTTTTAAAGAAGGGGTTGAAGGTAATGGATACAACAGCCTTTACTTTAAGCCAAGAAAATGAATTGCCAATTATTGTTTTTGATATGAATAAAAAGGGTAACTTGATTAAAATCCTTTCAGGAGAACAAATTGGAACAACGGTAAGCTAATTCTAAGAGTATGAACGAAGAAATTAAATTTATTCTTGAAAGCGCAAAAGAAGCGATGGGAAAAGCGCTGACGCATTTAGAAAAGCAGTTTGTAAACATTCGTGCTGGTAAAGCAAGCCCTTCAATGCTCGGGAGCGTAACAGTGGAATATTATGGAACACAAACGCCTCTTGCGCAAGTTGCAAACGTTAATACGCCTGATGGAAGAACAATTACCGTTCAACCATGGGAAAAAAGCATGTTACAAGACATTGAACAGGCTATAATGGTGGCCAACCTGGGCTTCAACCCAATGAACAATGGTGAGAGTGTTATTATAAATGTCCCTCCCTTGACTGAAGAGCGCCGGAAAGAACTCGCAAAACAAGCCAAATCTGAAGCTGAAGAAGCTAAAATATCCATTCGCGGGTCGCGAAAAGAGGCCAATAATGAGCTGAAGAAACTCAGTGAAATTTCTGAGGACCTGAAAAAAAACGTTGAAACAGACATCCAGGAAATTACAGATGCAAAAATTAAAACAATCGATTCACTTTTCGCTGCTAAAGAAAAAGAGATTTTAAAAGTCTAAAATACCGCTTCAGAAATATATTTTAACTTTTTTTTAATGATTGTCGGCTGCTTTTATGACCATTAATCAAATGGTTTTACATACCTTTAGCAACTTCAAAATTAGGTATGCTCAAATTGTTTTCAACTGGTTTTTGGAATGCATTAGCGAGGTTAATTCTACGAAACCGTGTTGCCATTTTAGTTTTAATAGGGTTATCTACAGCTCTTATGGTTTCTCAATGGGGCAAAATGCGTTTTAGTTACACTGAAGCGAATCTATTACCTGATGATCACTTTGTAAATTTAGAATATAATCGCTTTTTAGAAATTTTTGGCGAAGAAGGCAATTTAATTGTGTTGGGGGTTAAAGATAGTCGCTTGTTTTCTGTGGAAAACCTCAACGCTTGGAACCGCTTCTCTAAATCTTTTGAAAACAATCCCAATGTTGAAACAATTGTAACGCTTCAAGATTTAAAAAAACTGGTCAAAAACAAAAGAAATCAACAATTTGATTTCATCCCTTTTATCAAAGATTCTTTAAAAACNACCAAGGANCTTGAAGCCGTTACCTCAGCNTTGTTAAACGACTTTCCNTTTTATGANAACNTCCTTTTTAACAAAGAGAGCAACGCCATTCGCTCAGTACTTTTATTANATAAATCCATCGTNAATAGCCCNGCTAGAAANTCTTTCATTGTTGANAACNTAATTCCAAAAGTTCAAGCCTTTGAAAAACAGTATGGGCTTGATGTTCGAGTGTCTGGAATGCCCTATGCTCGGACCTTAAATTCTCAAAATATAATTGATGAAATTGAAGTTTTTGTCATTGCGGCCATTATAATCACATCCCTTATTTTCTTTTTCTTTTTCAGATCCTACAGAGCGACATTCATTTCAATGTGTGTTGTAGTTGTTGGGGTGATGTGGACTTTTGGAATTCTAGGCTTTTTAGAATACGAAATTACCGTGTTGACCGCATTAATCCCCCCACTGATTATTGTAATAGGAGTGCCCAATTGTATCTTTCTCATTAATAAATACCAGCATGAGTTTAACAATCACGGGAATAAGGCAAAATCGCTACAGCGGGTCATTACTAAAGTTGGGAATGCAACGCTAATGACAAATACTACAACCGCCTCTGGATTTGCAACTTTTATCATTACCCAAAGTAAGTTGTTGACAGAGTTTGGAACAGTCGCTTCATTAAGTATCATGGCTATTTTCAGTTTATGCTTGCTAATAATACCTATTGTTTACAGCTATATGCCAATGCCTAACGAGAAGCATTTAGAGCACCTAAATAAACGTTGGATCAATACTTTAGGAGATTGGATTGAAACAACGGTCAAGCAAAAAAACATCGCTATTTACATAATTTCAGTTTTGTTATTGGTGGTCAGTATAATTGGAATTTATCAAATCAAAACCTCGGGAAGCCTGCTTGAGGACATGCCAAAAAACTCAGAATTCTATCAAGACATTCAGTTTTATGAAGCTGAGTTTAACGGGATTATGCCTTTGGAAATCTTAATAAATACCAAGCGAAAAAAAGGGGTTTTAAAGCCTGTAAACTTAAAAAAAATGAGTGCGCTTGAAGACCTTATTGTTGAGATTCCCGAGCTATCCAAGCCAATCTCTATTGTTGGTTTAGTAAAGTACTCTAAACAGGCATTTTACAATGGAAACCCAAAGTACTATCAATTGCCAACCACACAAGAAAATGGATTCATTTTATCTTATGCGAAAAACTCTTCGAACAATTTAGATTTGTTGCATAATTATGTCGACTCAACAGGTCAATATGCACGAATTACAACCTTTATAAAAGACGATGGAATGGATCAAATGGACCAAATTGAAGACCGTTTAAATAAAGAAATTACAAAGCTATTCGATAAAGACCGCTATGAAGTTTCTCTTACGGGAAAAGCTTTTCTCTTTCAAAAAGGGACAAATTTTTTAATTAAAAATCTAATCCTTTCACTAACACTGGCCATTTTGCTGATCTCTCTTTTTATGGCCTATTTGTTTCGCTCCTTTAGAATGATTGTAATCTCTCTAACGCCAAACTTACTTCCGCTACTAATCACGGCTGGTGCCATGGGGTATCTGGGCGTTCCCATCAAACCCTCTACTATTTTGGTCTTTAGCATTGCCTTTGGTATTTCTGTAGACGATACCATCCACTTTTTAGCCAAATACCGTCAAGAACTTATTGCCTGCCGATGGAGTGTCAAAAAGTCCGTTTTTGCGGCGCTTAGAGAAACGGGAATCAGTATGTTCTATACTTCAATTGTGTTGTTTTTTGGCTTTTCAGTCTTTACAACTTCCAATTTTGGAGGCACAGTAGCCATGGGTGCACTGGTTTCTGGCACCTTATTACTGGCCATGATGGCCAACTTACTGCTGCTTCCAGTTTTATTATTGTCACTAGAACGCAATATTGCCAACAAAAAAGTACTCAAAGAGCCAAGCCTAAAAATAATCCCGGAAGACATCAATTCTTTTGAAGAAGACTAAACAATGCTTCTAAAGTTTTATATTTGTACCTAATTTTATAGAGAGATGATACAAAGCACTGTAGCAGAATTGTTCGAAAAAGAAATAAAACACATAGACATTGAAGTTAAAGGCTGGGTAAAATCTTTTAGAGCCAATCGCTTTATTGCCTTGAGTGATGGGTCCACTATAAAAACCATCCAATGTGTTGTTGACTTTGAAACCATGGATGAAACCCTTCTGAAGCAAATTACCACCGGTGCAGCCTTACAAATACAGGGCAATCTTGTAGAAAGTCAGGGAAAGGGACAAACATTAGAAATTCAAGTTTCTAACATTGCTGTTCTAGGCGCTGCAGATCCGGACCTGGTCTCTAAGACTATTTTGCAACCAAAAAGACATTCTTTAGAGTTTTTGAGAGAGCAGGCGCATTTACGCCCACGCACCAATACCTTTGGCGCCGTGATGCGTTTGCGTTCTTCACTGTCTTTTGCGATTCATCAATATTTTCATCAAAATGGCTTTAATTATATGCATGCCCCAATTATCACAGGTAGCGACGCTGAAGGTGCTGGTGAAATGTTTCGCATAACTACATTAGATCCAAAAAACCCACCACTTACGCAAAATGGTGATGTGGATTACTCCAAAGATTTTTTTGGAAAGGAAACTAATTTAACGGTATCTGGCCAATTGGAAGCCGAAACTTACGCCATGGCCCTTGGGAAAGTGTACACCTTCGGTCCAACCTTCAGAGCGGAAAACTCAAACACTTCAAGACACCTTGCTGAATTTTGGATGATTGAACCAGAAGTTGCTTTTATGGATCTTGAAGGCAATATGGATTTGGCAGAAAATTTGCTTAAATCTGTAATTGATTATATTTTAGAGCACAACCTTGAGGACCTCACATTTTTGGCGCAGCGCCTAGAACAAGAAGAGAAGTCAAAGCCTCAAAACGAACGCAGCGAAATGGGGCTTATTGAAAAATTAAAATTTGTGGCGGACAACAATTTCAAACGGGTAAGTTATACAGAAGCCATAGATATTCTGAGAAATTGTAAGCCGAACAAAAAGAAAAAATTTAAATTCCTCATTAACCAGTGGGGGGTCGATTTACAAAGTGAACACGAGCGCTATTTGGTTGAAAAACATTTTAAATGCCCTGTGATTTTATTTGATTATCCTGCCAACATTAAGGCTTTCTACATGCGATTGAATGAAGATGGAAAAACAGTTCGCGCTATGGATATTTTATTCCCAGGCATTGGTGAAATTGTTGGAGGATCGCAGCGTGAAGAACGCTTGGAAGTCCTCAAAGAGAAAATGGCTGCACTGGGTATCCCTGAGGATGAACTTTGGTGGTATCTGGACCTAAGAACCTATGGAACAGCAGTACACTCTGGCTTTGGCCTTGGTTTTGAGCGGCTGGTAATGTTTGCGACTGGAATGGGCAACATCAGGGATGTCATTCCCTACCCTAGAACCCCTCATAATGCTGAATTTTAAATAAAAAACGCAGCGTAAAAATTAAATAATATTGGATTTTAAGAATCTAAATTGTTTTTTTTAAATTTATGCAAACCCAAATGCGCAATGCTAAAGCAAAACTTACATTTTAAACTCTCACAAAAACTGTCTCCTCAACAAATTCAGTTGATGAAACTTGTTCAATTGCCGACGCAAGCTTTTGAAGAGCGCATCAAACAAGAGCTTGAAGAGAACCTAGCACTTGAACGGGGTAAAGAGGGTGTTACAGAAGATTTTGAAGAGGGTTACTCAAACGAAGAATTTGATGACAATACCCAGATAAATACAGAAGATATAAATGTCGATGATTACCTCAGTGACGATGAAATCCCGGACTACAGATTACATGCTAATAACTACAGCTCCGATCAAGACGACAAGTCCATTCCTTACGCCTCTGGAAGCTCATTTACACAGCAACTTACAGACCAACTTAACACCTATCGGCTTGAAGAACAAGAGTATTTAATTGCTAAATTTCTCATTGGAAGTATTGATGAAAGCGGCTATATGCGCCGCCCCCTATTAGATTTGACTGATGATTTGGCTTTTACACAGAATATATATACAGATGTTGAAACCATTGAAAAAGTGCTCAAAGTAGTTCAGCAATTGGACCCAGCAGGCGTTGGCGCTAGAGATTTGCAAGAGTGCCTTTTAATTCAATTGCAAAGAAAAGCACAAACTCCACAAACGGAATTAGCGGGTCTCATTGTTGGAAAAACGTTTGAAAAATTTACTAAAAAGCATTATTTAAAACTTCAGAAAAAGTTTAATATCACAGAAAATCAACTCAAAGGTGCCATTCAAGAAATTGAACGCTTAAATCCCAAGCCCGGGAGTTCTTTCTCAAACAATCTTCGTTCTGTTGAACATGTCGTTCCCGACTTTACAATTAAAATTGTCGATGGGGTGTTAAGCCTCACGCTGAACGCCCGAAACGCTCCGGAACTCCACATTTCAAAATCTTACAGTGAAATGCTTTTGGGATATAAAGCTTCAAAAGAAAAGTCAAAAGCACAAAAAGAGGCGGTACAATTCATCAAGCAAAAACTAGATTCAGCCAAGTGGTTTATTGATGCCATTCGCCAACGCCAACAAACACTTTATGTAACAATGAGCGCCATCATGCAGTATCAAAAAGCATATTTTTTATCTGGGGACGAAGAGCAACTGCGACCCATGATTTTAAAGGATATTGCAGATGAAACTGAAATGGATATTTCGACCGTTTCTAGAGTCGCCAACAGTAAGTATGTCAATACACCTTATGGGACCAAACTCATTAAAGAATTTTTTAGTGAGTCTATGACAAACGACCAAGGCGAGGAGGTTTCTACCAGAGAAATTAAAAGCATTTTAAAGACCGTTATTGTAGAAGAGGATAAGAAAAAACCGCTTACCGATGAAAAGCTTGCTAAAATACTCAAAGAAAAAGGCTACCCCATTGCCCGTAGAACGGTTGCCAAATACAGAGAACAACTAGAGTTTCCTGTGGCAAGACTTCGCAAAGAAATTTAGATTATACTTTTTTAATCACATTGGTAACAATGCCCCAAATAACAAAGTCATTTTCGGGTGTTATCTTTATGGGTTTGTACTGTTTATTTTCAGGCTGTAACCAAACTTCATCGCCTTCAACTTTTAGGCGTTTCACGGTAAACTCCCCATCTAAAAAACAAACAGCAATCCTATTATGGGCGGGTGAAAGGCTTCGGTCGATAACCAAAAGGTCATTATCATTAAGGCCTGCATCAATCATAGATTGCCCACTCACGCGTGCAAAAAAGGTAGCCTCTTTATTTTTAATAAGCTCCGAGTCTAATGATAGCCGTTCTTGCTTAAAGTCATCCGCTGGGGAAGGGAATCCCGCAGAAATGCCCGTATCAAAGTAAATGGCACCCAGACTATTATCTGGCGGCCTTGGAATAAAAAAGGTCAGCGCTTGCTGTGGGTTTTTTGACATTGAACAGTAATTATATCGTTAAAATTGGTGGTGTATTGTGGAGATAAATGTGCTTGCCGCATTTTCCATGTACGGCCTAAATCTTGATTGGCTAATTTTAATTTGGGTGCTGCATATTTTTTGTTGATGTGATCCATGGCAGACATCAAAG